>NZ_LT607565.1:0-111927 GCF_900095275.1 Pseudomonas sp. UMAB-40 | reverse complement strand
TCGCCCAGATGTACACCGACAGCCGTGGCGCCCAGGCACGTCTGGAGATGTCGATTCTCAGCCAGGAAGCGCGTCTGAAAACCTGCCTGACCCGCCTGCAGGACACCGCCGAGCACCTGACCGAGCAAGCCAGGCAGTCCGACGCCCTGGCTCACAGCAGCTCCAGTGGCCTGGAACGTCAACGCGTCGAAACCGAGCAAGTGGCCACTGCCGTCAATCAGATGGCCGCCACCACGCAGGAAGTCGCCAGCCACGTGCAGCGCACCGCGGACGCCACTCAGGAAGCCAATCGCCTGACCGGTCGCGGTCGCGACATCGCCGGTGAAACCCGCGAAGCCATCCAGCGCTTGTCGGTGGTGGTCGGTGAAACCGGGATGACCGTGACCCAACTGGCCAAGGACAGCGACGAAATCGGTGGCGTGGTCGATGTGATCAAAGGCATCGCCGACCAGACCAACCTGCTGGCGCTGAACGCCGCCATCGAAGCGGCCCGTGCCGGCGAGATGGGCCGTGGTTTTGCGGTGGTCGCCGACGAAGTGCGTCAACTGGCGCAACGCACCAGCGAATCCACCGGGCAGATTCACGCGCTGATCGCCAAGCTGCAACAAACCGCCAGCACCGCAGTGCAAACCATGGAAGCCGGGCATCGTCAGGCTGAAGAAGGCGTGGCGCGGGTACTGGAAGCGGATCAGGCGCTGGTGGGGATCAGCGAAGCGGTGGCCAACATCACCGACATGACCACCCAGATTGCGGCGGCGACCGAAGAGCAAAGTGCTGTTGCCGAAGAAATCAGCCGCAACATCAGCAACATTTCACAACTGGCTGACCAGACCTCGGAACAGGCACAGCACTCGGCGTTGTTGAGTGAAGAGCTGACGAAGACGGCGAATACCCAGTATTCGTTGGTGGAGCGGTTTAACCGCTAACCGCTAACTGTAGAACTGGAACCCGGGCGGTGAAAACCTCCGGGTTTTTTATATTTGGACATCGTGAAATGTTGACAACCGGAGAGCACCTGTCAGATCTGACAGTAGACGGATAAACCCAGGAGGCTTATCAAAGAGACAGTCGCGTTGTCGATCGGACAATGACGACCAATCTCTTACCAGCAAAAGGATTTCATGATGACAACTCACACTACCTTTATTCCAAAAAAACACGGCACGCTTGCGAATGAAAACATCCTCAAGTGGAAATACGGTGCCATCGAAAAAAAAGCAGAGTTCAGTGACTTCCTCCAAGGTGATTTTAACGGTGAGCGTTACTGGAGTATTGGTGGAGGAATGGGAACAGTCGAAGAGGACAACGTTTTTATTTTCAGTATGACGTTGCCCTACAAAGGTGACGACGCGCTTAAGGGCATCTATACGCTCGCTCACGGACTGACGTTCTTACATAGCCACTCGATTCCCGCACCGCCCGGTTTCCATGGTTTCCGAACGGTGGAGGCAGACTCCGCCACCCTGAACATCATCAGTTACGATCGCAAGACAGACATCGTCGTTGGCACATTCGACGCCCTGTTCAAAAGCCACGGCTATCGTCTGAATCCGAAAGGCACTTTCACAATGAAGAGACTGCGGCCGCCAGCGCAAAAGCCAAGCGAACAAGGAGAAAGCGCCCTGTGAGTCTGAAAGAGTCAAAATAACCGGACGAACCCGCCCCTCATAGGTTTTCAGTGTTGAAAATCTCACTCACAACACAACCCAAAAGTGGGAGCGGGCTTGCCCGCGAAGAGGCCCTCCTCGGCGCTCATTATTTCACTGAAGAAATGCAGCTACTCGACTCGCCGCAGCCGCCAAATGTTGCTCATGGGTAAACCCCGAAGCCTTCAGCGGCTTCAAGTCATGATCCCCCGCGACCAGCCAGAACACCTCGATGCGCGGTGCCAACGTGTACGCCTCGACTGCCTCCCGATTGCCCAGCGCATCCCGCTCACCCTGCACGATCAATGTCGGCGTCTTCAACGAAGACAAATGTTCGACCCGAGGCCTCTCCGGTTTACCCACCGCATAAAACGGATAACCGAGGCACACCAGCGCATCCGCCCCCAGTTCATCCGCCAGAAGACTGGCCATCCGCCCGCCCATGGACTTGCCGCCAATGGCCAGACGCCCAGTGACATGGCGTCGCACCACGGCATAGACCTCACGCCAGCACTCGAGCAGTTTCGGTGCCGGATTCGGTGGGCGCTTGCCCCCGTCAACACGCCGCTGCGCCATGTACGGAAATTCGAAACGCAACACGTTGACGCCTTGATCGGCGAGGCGCGCAGCCATGTCGTTCATCCAGCCGCTGTCCATCGGCGCACCGGCACCGTGGGCGAGGATCAACGTGGCCGATGAAGGTCCTGAGGCGGCATTCCACAACCATCCATGATCCTGCATACACCGCGCCCATTGATCCCCGTCAATACTGGCCTTGTGCTCTTTGTCCATGCTTGCCTCGCTTTTAGTCTGCCTATAACTCCAGGCGAAGGACGCGCTGCTCGCGTTCACTTCGGCTGAACCGTGGATGGGGAACCATGAACACTTCTATCAGTACCGCCTACAACTACAAGGTGGTCCGCCAATTCGCCATTATGACGGTGGTGTGGGGCATCGTCGGCATGGGGCTCGGGGTTTTTCTCGCGGCCCAATTGGTCTGGCCTCAACTCAACTTCGATTTGCCGTGGACCAGTTTCGGCCGGTTGCGCCCGCTGCACACTAACGCAGTGATCTTCGCCTTCGGCGGTTGCGCCCTGTTCGCCAGTTCGTTCTATTCGGTGCAGCGCACCTGCCAGACCCAATTGTTTGCGCCGAAAATCGCCGCGTTCTGCTTCTGGGGCTGGCAAGTGGTGATCCTGCTGGCGGCCATCAGCCTGCCGCTGGGTTACACCAGCTCCAAGGAATACGCCGAGCTGGAATGGCCGATCGACATCCTGATCACCATCGTCTGGGTCGCCTACGCCATCGTGTTCTTCGGCACTCTGGCCAAGCGCAAGACCAAGCACATCTACGTCGGCAACTGGTTCTTCGGTGCATTCATCATCACTGTGGCGATTCTGCACATCGTCAACAACGTTGAGCTGCCGGTGAGTTTCACCAAGTCCTACTCGGTGTACGCCGGTGCCACCGATGCCATGGTCCAGTGGTGGTACGGCCACAACGCCGTAGGCTTTTTCCTCACTGCCGGTTTCCTCGGGATGATGTACTACTTCGTGCCGAAACAGGCTGAGCGTCCGGTGTACTCCTATCGCTTGTCGATCGTGCACTTCTGGGCGCTGATCACCCTGTACATCTGGGCCGGTCCGCACCACTTGCACTACACCGCGCTGCCGGACTGGGCGCAGTCGCTGGGCATGGTGATGTCGCTGATCCTGCTGGCACCAAGCTGGGGCGGGATGATCAACGGGATGATGACGCTCTCGGGCGCCTGGCATAAATTGCGCAGCGACCCGATCCTGCGCTTCCTCGTCGTGTCCCTGGCGTTCTACGGCATGTCGACCTTTGAAGGGCCGATGATGGCCATCAAAACAGTCAACGCGCTGTCCCACTACACCGACTGGACCATCGGCCACGTTCACGCCGGGGCACTCGGCTGGGTGGCGATGATTTCCATCGGCGCGCTGTACCACATGATCCCGAAAATCTTCGGTCGCCCGCAGATGCACAGCATCGGTCTGATCAATGCGCACTTCTGGCTCGCAACCATCGGCACCGTCCTGTACATCGCCTCGATGTGGGTCAATGGCATCGCCCAGGGCCTCATGTGGCGCGCAGTCAACGAAGACGGCACGCTGACCTACTCCTTCGTCGAAACCCTGGTGGCCAGCCACCCAGGCTTCGTCGTGCGACTGGTAGGCGGGGCGATCTTCCTCAGCGGCATGTTCCTGATGGCTTACAACACCTGGCGCACCGTGCGGGCCTCGCAGCCTGCCGAAGTCGCCGCTGCCGCGCAGATGGCCTGAGGAGTCCGCCATGAAACACGAAACAATCGAGAAAAACGTCGGCCTGCTGATGCTGCTGATGGTCCTGGCTGTGAGCATCGGTGGTCTGACCCAGATCGTCCCGCTGTTCTTCCAGGACGTGACCAATAAACCGGTGGAAGGCATGAAGCCCTACACCGCCCTGCAACTGGAAGGCCGCGACATTTACATCCGCGAAGGCTGTGTCGGTTGCCACTCGCAGATGATCCGGCCGTTTCGCGCCGAGACCGAACGCTACGGGCACTACTCGGTGGCCGGGGAAAGCGTGTGGGATCACCCGTTCCTCTGGGGCTCGAAACGCACCGGGCCGGACCTGGCACGGGTCGGCGCACGTTACTCGGATGACTGGCACCGTGCGCACTTGTACAACCCGCGCAACGTGGTGCCGGAGTCAAAAATGCCTGGCTACCCATGGCTGGTCACGCAAGCGGTCGACAGCAGTCACACCGAAACCAAGATCCGCACCATGCGCACCCTCGGCGTGCCGTACAGCGATGACGACATAAGTGGCGCCGTCGCCAGTCTCAAGGGCAAGACCGAAATGGACGCACTCGTTTCTTACCTGCAAGTGCTCGGCACTGCCATCAAGAGCAAGAGGTGAGCCATGACGATGCCCTTCGAAATAGTGAGCGAGATGAGCAGTGGAATGATCCGCGGCCTTGGCACAGTCGTGGTGTTCGTCGCCTTCGTCGGCCTGACGCTGTGGGTGTTCAACAGCAAGCGCAACCCGGAATTCGCCGAAGCGCGTTTGCTGCCGTTCGCCGATGACCCCCTGCCCGACGATGCCACCCAAGAACCTGAAACAAGGAGTACCCGGCCATGACCACCTTCTGGAGTACGTGGATCTGCGTACTGACCATCGGCAGCCTGATCGGCCTGACCTGGCTGCTGATCGGCACCCGCAAGGGCGAAACCAAGGGCAGCGTCGACCAGACCATGGGCCACAGCTTCGACGGCATCGAGGAGTACGACAATCCGCTGCCGCAGTGGTGGTTCATGTTGTTCGCCGGCACGCTGGTGTTTGCCGTGGGCTACCTGATTCTTTATCCCGGCCTGGGCAACTGGAAAGGTGTCCTGCCGGGTTACGAGGACGGCTGGACTGGCGTTCACGAATGGGAAAAGGAGATGAACAAGGCTGACGCGAAGTTCGGGCCGATCTTCGCCAAATTCGCGGCCATGCCCGTTGAAGAAGTGGCCAAGGACCCGCAAGCGCTGAAAATGGGCGGTCGCCTGTTTGCGTCCAACTGCTCGGTGTGCCACGGCTCGGACGCCAAGGGCGCTTTCGGCTTCCCGAACCTGGCCGACAGCACCTGGCGCTGGGGCGGTGATGCCGAGATGATCAAGACCACGATCATGGGCGGTCGCATGGCGGCCATGCCGGCCTGGGGTGAAATCCTCGGTGAGGCCGGCGTGAAGAACGTGGCCGCGTATGTACGTCATGAACTGGCCGGCCTGCCTCTGCCAGCGGACGACACCGCCGATCTGCAAGCCGGACAGCAAGCATTCAGCACCACGTGCGTAGCCTGTCATGGTGCAAACGGCAAAGGCACTGAAGCCATGGGCGCGCCGAACCTGACGCAACCGGCCGGATTCATCTACGGCACCAGCCTGGCGCAACTGCAACAGACCATTCGCCATGGCCGCCAGGGCCATATGCCGGCGCAGAACGAACTGCTCGGCAACGACAAGGTGCAATTGCTGGCTGCTTACGTGTACAGCCTGTCCCACGGCTTGAACACCGACCGTTTGCAAGCCGAAGGCAAACGCGAATAAATCTCGACCGCTCTATTGCCGCATTCTCCCGGATGCGGCAGTTCCCTGCCTCTTTGCGACCAAGTGTCGCACCCCTCCGTTGGTCCTCCTTTCGGTTCACCAGATTCGGGTCTAAGCTTGCTTCGATGCGGACTGGCATGAGCCGGTTCCAGGTCGACCTTGCCCGATGTGTTCGACGAATCTGCTCGATGACAGGCCGCAAAGGCTGGTAGATACCGGCTGTCGTGCCAATTGCCATCCGTCACCCGATCGTTGTGTTTGAACACACCCCGTTACATCCGACCTGACCCCCTCACCCTTTTCGTTCGCTGCGACATTTTGTCCGAGGCCAATTTTGTCCTTACGCTGCGCATGGAAAGGCCGCAGAATCAGCATTTGAAAGCATTGACCCAGGTCATGGCGCGTTGCAATGACCCCCTGCTTTCTCCATACTTGCGGCCGATTTTTACTCCTAATAAAACACCCAAACCGTGGAACCTTAGAATGAGCACAGCAATCAGTCCGACTGCTTATAACTATAAGGTAGTCCGCCAGTTCGCCATCATGACGGTGGTCTGGGGGATCCTTGGCATGGGGCTCGGTGTCTTCATCGCCTCACAGCTTGTATGGCCGGAATTGAACTTCGGTCTGCCGTGGACGACTTTTGGACGCTTACGCCCGTTGCACACCAACCTGGTGATTTTCGCCTTCGGTGGTTGTGCTCTGTTTGCCACTTCTTATTACGTCGTGCAGCGAACCTGCCAAACGCGACTGATTTCCGACAGCCTCGCGGCCTTCCACTTCTGGGGATGGCAAGCGGTGATCGTCGGTGCCGGCATTACATTGCCGCTGGGCTACACCACGACCAAGGAATACGCGGAACTGGAATGGCCGCTGGCAATTTTGCTGGCTATTGTCTGGATCGTTTACGCACTGGTGTTCTTTGGCACCATCGTCAAGCGCAAGACAAAGCACATCTACGTGGGTAACTGGTTCTACGGCGCGTTCATCGTCGTGACCGCGATGCTGCACATCGTCAACCACGCGTCCTTGCCGGTCAGTTTCTTCAAGTCCTACTCGGCTTACTCGGGTGCGACCGACGCCATGATCCAGTGGTGGTACGGCCACAACGCGGTCGGTTTCTTCCTGACCACCGGCTTCCTGGGGATGATGTACTACTTCGTTCCGAAGCAAGCCGAACGTCCGATCTACTCCTATCGCCTGTCGATCGTGCACTTCTGGGCGCTGATCACTCTGTACATCTGGGCCGGTCCGCACCACCTGCACTACACCGCTCTGCCGGACTGGGCTCAGTCCCTGGGCATGGCGATGTCGATCATCCTGCTGGCTCCGAGCTGGGGCGGCATGATCAACGGCATGATGACCCTGTCGGGCGCCTGGCATAAGCTGCGCACCGACCCGATCCTGCGCTTCCTCGTGGTGTCGCTGGCCTTCTACGGCATGTCGACCTTTGAAGGCCCGATGATGGCCATCAAGACAGTGAACTCGCTGTCGCACTACACCGACTGGACCATCGGCCACGTACACGCCGGTGCCTTGGGCTGGGTAGCGATGATCTCGATCGGCGCCATCTACCACATGATCCCGAAACTGTTCGGTCGCGCGCAGATGCACAGCATCGGCCTGATCAACACGCACTTCTGGCTCGCGACCATCGGTACCGTTCTGTACATCGCTTCGATGTGGGTCAACGGCATCACCCAGGGTCTGATGTGGCGTGCAATCAACGACGACGGCACCCTCACCTACTCGTTCGTCGAAGCGCTGCAAGCCAGCCATCCTGGTTTCATCGTTCGCGCCCTGGGCGGTGCGTTCTTCGCCAGCGGCATGCTGTTCATGGCCTACAACGTATGGCGTACCGTACGTGCCTCGAACCCGGCTGAAGCCAAAGCTGCTGAACAGATTGCTGTAGTTGGAGCTCACTGATGAAGCATGAAGCAGTCGAGAAGAACATTGGCCTGCTGGCCTTCTTCATGGTTATCGCCGTCAGCATCGGCGGCCTGACCCAGATCGTTCCGCTGTTTTTCCAGGACGTCACCAACAAGCCGGTCGAAGGCATGAAGCCTCGCACCGCCCTTGAACTGGAAGGCCGCGACATTTACATCGCCAACGGTTGTGTCGGCTGCCACTCGCAGATGATCCGCCCGTTCCGTGCTGAAACCGAACGTTACGGCCACTATTCGGTTGCCGGTGAAAGCGTCTGGGACCACCCGTTCCTGTGGGGTTCCAAGCGTACGGGGCCGGACCTGGCCCGTGTCGGCGGTCGTTACTCCGATGACTGGCAGCGTGCGCATTTGTACAACCCGCGCAACGTGGTGCCCGAGTCGAAAATGCCGGCCTACCCGTTCCTCGTGGAAAACAAGCTCGACGGCAAAGACACCGCCAAGAAAATGGAAGTCTTGCGCACGCTCGGCGTCCCTTACACCGACGAAGACATCGCCGGTGCCAAGGATGCTGTGAAGGGCAAAACCGAAATGGACGCGCTGGTGGCCTATCTGCAAGGCCTGGGCACCATCATCAAAAGCAAACGGTGATTTAGATGGATATCGGGATGATTCGTGGCCTGGGCACCGTTGTTGTGATGGTGGCCTTCATCGGTCTGGCGTTGTGGGTGTTCAGCCCCAAGCGCAAGTCGGAGTTTGAAGACGCGACCTTGCTGCCTTTCGCGGATGATCCCGAAGCCATCAAGCACGTCGAGCAAGCTTCTAGGAGTAACAAAGAATGACTACGTTCTGGAGTCTGTACGTCACAGTCCTCAGTCTCGGCACCATCTTCGCCCTGACCTGGCTGCTGCTGTCCACCCGCAAGGGCCAGCGCGCCGAGCAGACGGAAGAAACGGTTGGCCACTCCTTCGACGGTATCGAGGAGTACGACAACCCACTGCCGAAATGGTGGTTCATGCTGTTCGTGGGCACCATCATCTTCGCCTTGGGCTATCTGGTGCTGTACCCGGGCCTGGGCAACTGGAAAGGCCTGCTGCCGGGTTACAACTACCTGGATAACGAGAAGCAGACCGCGTTCGCCAACGGCCAGACCGGCTGGACCGGCGTTCACGAGTGGGAAAAGGAAATGGCCAAGTCGGACGCCAAGTTCGGTCCGATCTTTGCCAAGTTCGCTTCGATGCCGATTGAAGAAGTCGCCAAGGACCCGCAAGCCCTGAAGATGGGTGGCCGCCTGTTCGCCTCCAACTGCTCGGTCTGCCACGGCTCCGACGCCAAGGGCGCTTATGGCTTCCCTAACCTGACCGACGCCGACTGGCGCTGGGGCGGTGAGGCAGAAACCATCAAGACCACCATCATGGGTGGCCGCCACGCGGTCATGCCGGCATGGGCTGACGTGATCGGCGAACAAGGCGTTGCCGACGTTGCCGGCTACGTGCTGACCAATCTCGATGGCCGCAAGCTGCCGGAAGGCACCAAGGCCGATCCGGTTGCCGGCCAGAAGCTGTTCGCCGCCAACTGCGCCGTGTGCCACGGTCCGGAAGGCAAAGGCACACCAGCCATGGGCGCGCCGAACCTGACTCACCCGGCAGCGTTCATCTACGGTTCGAGCTTCGCTCAACTGCAGCAGACCATCCGTTACGGGCGTCAGGGCCAGATGCCTGCGCAAGAACTGCTGCAAGGCAACGACAAGGTTCACCTGCTGGCCGCTTACGTCTACAGCCTCTCTCACGGTGAGAAAGCGCCGACAGAAGACGCTCAGTAAGGCACACGCCTGACGCAACAAAGAAGGCCCCGCCAGTGATCTGGCGGGGCCTTTTCATGGGCGGCTGGCCCAGATCGATTTTACCGGCACCGTATCCAGCAGCTTTCGGCTCTGCCATTGGTTGTCCTTCACCAGGTTGATGTGCAACTGCTTGCGATCCTCTGAGAAACTGGCAACCAGGTAGGTTTGCTGAGAAGTGGCACCGCTCAGGTACATCGGCACACCATTCACTTCATAGGCATCACCGCCTTGATCATGGAGATGGCCGGCGAAGATGGCAGTGACCTCATACTTCCTGATCATCTGATAAAAGCGCCGTGTTTGCTCACTGTCACCCATCATTTCGTGTGGCTTGTGCATGTTGATAATGATGGCGTAACCCTGAGTCCGAGCGACTCTCAAATCGTTTTCAAGCCAATCCAGGGTACTGGTGATGTCGAACGTCGTCGGGTTTAACGCATGAGAAATCCTGGTCGCATAGGTCGGCTCATTATTGAGTTGCACCATATGGACGTCGCCTATGTTTTTGGAATAGGCGAGACTGCCGGAATATAGCCGACTCAGGAAACTTCCGGTAATTTTCAAATCAAAATTATCAACCTTGTTTTCATGATGCTCTTTGAACTCCACAATACTGCCGGCCGCACAGTTATTGCTGAAACAATCATCCACGTTATTCTCATAATCGTGATTACCCAGGCCATACAAGAAATCGCCATTGAAGTATTTCTTCAACATCGAATTCATGTAAGAGCGCTGCCAGCCGTGACCGAAAGCGGTGATGTCACCATTGATCATCAGTGGTACATGGGATTGCGCATGGTTCTTACGGAAGTCGGCGATACTCGCAAACTGGGTCTCCACCAACCATTTCGAGCGTTTATTGAAATCCGCCTCGGACTCGGGCTCTCTGCGGTCGAGCTTGTCCGTCCACGGGTACTGCGTATCCGAAGCGAAGATCATGTGACGTGGAGCACCTTCTATTGAATAGGCCAAAGGTGCCATAGACAGCAGACACAAGCCCAATACAAACCGCTTAACTTTCTTAGAAATCATAGAATTCCGTTTCCATTAGTATTAGATAAAGTGCGCAACCAGCAAGCCGCGCTCAATTAACTTATTGGAAACAAACCCAAACTTCAAATAACCAACCAACCTCAATTAAATAAATATATTTCCGCCACACATCAACGAACAATCACCCCACTAACTTAAACTTGGCTAGTTATGAGTTTTGCTGGCTTAATACTGCAATGCGTCAAACTATGAGGTTACAGTTGCCATGGCGTGTATTCCAGCGGCAGACCTCCCGGACGGATGAGGTCCGCAGCTCGCCCTCACCTCGTCGGCCACGCAACGGCAGGAATCGCCCCGCCTCTGATTCTGCATCACGAAAAAACGTCCATAATCTACAAGTCAATTGATTCAAGTCACTACACCATCAATTGAGTTTGCCCAACGCGACCAAAGGTCGCACCCTTGAGCTAGAGCGACAGGCGTATCATTGCGCCACTGCAACACCTCTTTTTGACCGCGGTCGGCATGTACTGACCGAGGCATTTTTCCACTGCCGTGGGATGCAATGATGAGCAATCAGATTCCGGTACACGACGTCACACCGCCCGCCAAAGACGCGAACAACAGCGTCGATCTTTATGCCTCTCGAGAAAAAATCTACACCCGTGCCTTCACCGGCCTGTTCCGCAACCTGCGGATGATGGGCGGTGCCGGGTTGTTTCTGCTGTATTTCGGTACGGTCTGGCTGAACTGGGGCGGTCATCAAGCCGTCTGGTGGAACCTGCCGGAGCGCAAATTCTTCATCTTTGGCGCGACCTTCTGGCCCCAGGATTTCATCCTGCTCTCCGGGATCTTGATTGTCAGCGCCTTCGGCCTGTTCTTCATTACCGTGTACGCCGGTCGCGTGTGGTGTGGCTATACCTGCCCGCAAAGCGTCTGGACGTGGATTTTCATGTGGTGCGAAAAGGTTACCGAAGGCGACCGCAACCAGCGCATCAAGCTCGACAAGGCGCCGATGAGCGCCAACAAATTCCTGCGCAAATTCAGCAAGCACTCGATGTGGCTGTTGATCGGCTTCATCACCGGCATGACCTTCGTCGGTTACTTCTCGCCCATTCGCGAGCTGACCATCGATTTCTTCACCGGCGAAGCGGATGGCTGGTCGTATTTCTGGGTCGGCTTCTTCACCCTCGCCACCTACGGCAACGCCGGCTGGCTGCGTGAGCAAGTGTGCATTTACATGTGCCCGTATGCGCGCTTCCAGAGCGTGATGTTCGACAAGGACACGCTGATCGTTTCCTACGATCCGCGCCGCGGTGAAAGCCGTGGCCCGCGTAAAAAAGGTGTCGACTACAAGGCCCAGGGCCTGGGCGACTGCATCGATTGCACCATGTGTGTCCAGGTCTGCCCGACCGGCATCGACATTCGCGACGGTCTGCAAATTGAGTGCATCGGCTGCGCGGCGTGCATCGATGCCTGCGACAGCATCATGGACAAGATGGACTACCCGCGCGGGTTGATCAGCTACACCACCGAGCACAACCTGTCCGGGCAAAAAACCCATAAACTGCGCCCGCGCCTGATCGGCTATGCCGTGGTGCTGCTGGCCATGATGGGATTGCTGGCGGGCGCGTTCTTCATGCGTTCACTGGTCGGTTTCGACGTCAGCAAGGACCGCGTGCTGTATCGCGAGAACGCCGAAGGCCGGATCGAAAACGTCTACAGCCTGAAGATCATGAACAAAGACCAGCGCGACCATACCTACGTACTGGAAGCCTCCGGTCTGCCGGACCTCAAGCTGCAAGGCAAGCGCGAGATCAAAGTCGCCGCCGGGGAGATTTTCAGCCAGCCGGTCGAACTGTCGATCGCACCGGAAAAACTGCCGTCGAGCACCAACGAGGTGAAATTCATCCTCAAGGATGCCGACGACGACAGCGTCCACGTTGAAGCCAAGAGCCGATTCATCGGCCCACAAATTCGTTGAGAGAAGTGATCATGCCCGCAGCAAACGCCGCAAGCCCTTGGTACAAGCATCTTTGGCCATGGATCATCATCGCCATCCTGGCCTGTTCCGTGACGTTGACCCTGTCCATGGTGACGATCGCGGTGAACAACCCGGATAACCTCGTCAACGACAACTACTACGAGGCCGGCAAAGGCATCAACCGCTCCCTTGATCGTGAGCTGCTGGCCCAGACCCTGTTGCTGCGGGCCAGCGTTCACCTGGATGACGTGACCGGCGAAGTCGACCTGCGCCTGAGCGGCAACAGCCAACCTGAAACCCTTGAGCTGAACCTGATCTCGCCGACCCAGCCGGAGAAGGACCGCAAGATCACCCTCGCCCGCAGCGAAACTGAACAGGGCCGCTACATCGGTCAATTGAGCGACAAGATTGAAGGCCGTCGCTTTGTCGAATTGCTGGGCACTCAGGACGACCACATCTGGCGCATGTTCGAGGAAGAGCTGGTCAGCCATGACAAGGATCTGCTGCTGGGTGATGAGCCGCTGCAAGGCGCGGAAGACCTGAAAAAGTAAAAGCCTGCGCTTCGCGCATCGCGAGCAAGCTCGCTCCCACAGTGGATTGTGGCGTTCACACAATCCCTGTAGGAGCGAGCTTGCTCGCGATGAGGCCCTTCCAGACGACATAGATCCAAATCATGACCACGCCAACCCCTTGCTACCACTGCGCCCTGCCCGTCCCGGCCGGCAGCCGCTTCACCGCTGCGGTCCTCGGTGAAATCCGCGAGTTCTGCTGCCCGGGTTGCCAAGCCGTGGCGGAGGCAATCGTGGCCGGTGGGCTGGAAAGCTATTACCAGCATCGCAGCGAGTCATCGGCCAACCCCGAAGCCTTGCCGGTGCAGTTGGTGGATGAGTTGGCGCTCTACGACCGCGCCGACGTGCAAAAGCCCTTCGTGCGCCACGACGGCGAACTCGCCGAAACCACCCTGTTGATGGAAGGCATCAGCTGCGCCGCCTGCGGCTGGCTGATCGAAAAACACCTGCGCGCCTTGCCGGCAGTGGCCGAAGCGCGACTGAACCTGTCCAGCCATCGCCTGCACGTGCGCTGGGCCGACGCGCAATTGCCGTTGAGCCAAGTGCTCAGCGAACTGCGCCACATCGGTTACGCCGCCCACCCGTACCAAGCCGACCGCGCCAGCGAACAACTGGCCAGCGAAAACCGCCTGGCCTTGCGCCAACTCGGCGTGGCCGGGTTGCTGTGGTTCCAGGCGATGATGGCGACCATGGCCACCTGGCCGGAATTCAACATCGACTTGAGCCCCGAGCTGCACACCATCCTGCGCTGGGTCGCACTGTTCCTCACCACGCCGATCGTGTTCTACAGCTGTGCGCCGTTCTTCAAAGGGGCGATGCGCGATTTGCGCACCCGCCATCTGACCATGGACGTGTCGGTGTCGCTGGCCATCGGCAGTGCCTATATCGCCGGAATCTGGACCTCGATCACCGGCGTCGGCGAGTTGTATTTCGATGCGGTGGGAATGTTCGCGCTATTCCTGCTGGCCGGGCGTTATCTGGAACGTCGCGCCCGGGAACGCACCGCTGCCGCCACCGCACAGCTCGTCAACCTGTTACCCGCCTCGTGTCTGCGTCTGAGTACCGACGGCCAAAGCGAACGGATCCTGCTCAGCGAACTGCGCGTCGGCGATCAGGTGCTGGTGCATCCGGGAGCCATCCTGCCGGCCGACGGCAAGATCCTCAACGGCCAGTCGAGCATCGACGAATCGCTGCTGACTGGCGAATACCTGCCGCAACCGCGCACCCAGGGCGACGCGGTCACCGCCGGCACCCTGAACGTCGAAGGCGCGTTGACCGTGGAAGTCCTGGCGTTGGGCCAGGACACGCGATTGTCGGCCATTGTCCGCCTGCTGGATCGTGCCCAGGCCGAAAAGCCACGACTGGCGGAAATCGCCGACCGCGCCGCACAATGGTTCCTGTTGCTGTCATTGATCGCGGCAGCGGCAATCGGCCTGTTGTGGTGGGAACTGGATGCGTCGCGAGCCTTCTGGATTGTCCTGGCGATGCTGGTTGCAACGTGCCCGTGCGCCTTGTCGCTGGCCACGCCCACCGCCCTCACCGCCGCCACCGGCACGTTGCACAAACTTGGTCTTTTGTTGACCCGCGGCCATGTGCTGGAGGGTCTGAACCAGATCGACACGGTGATTTTCGACAAGACCGGCACGTTGACCGAGGGTCGCCTGGCGTTGCGCTCGATCCGTCCTCTCGGCGCGCTCGACAGCGATCAATGCCTGAGTCTCGCCGCCGCCCTGGAAAACCGCTCCGAACACCCGATTGCCCGCGCCTTTGGCCGGGCGCCGCTGGCGGCCGAAGAAGTCCTCAGTACGCCGGGGCTTGGCCTCGAAGGCCTGGTCGGCACGCAACGCCTGCGCATCGGCCAGCCGGGTTTTGTCTGCGAACTCAGTGGCGCGGCCACACCGGTCATGCCCGATGAAGCGGGGCAATGGCTGCTGCTCGGCGACGACCAGGGGCCGCTGGCGTGGTTTGTCCTCGATGATCGTTTGCGTGCCGATGCCCCGGCGCTATTGAAAGCCTGCAAGGCCCGTGGCTGGCGCACCTTGCTGTTGTCCGGCGACAGTTCGCCGATGGTCGCCAGCGTGGCAGCCGAGCTGGGCATCGACGAAGCCCGGGGCGGTTTGCGTCCTGATGACAAATTGCAGGTCCTGCAACAGCTGCACAAGGAAGGCCGCAAGGTGTTGATGCTCGGTGACGGCGTCAATGACGTGCCGGTGCTGGCCGCCGCCGACATCAGCGTGGCGATGGGTTCGGCCACCGATCTGGCGAAAACCAGCGCCGATGCGGTGTTGTTGTCGAACCGTCTCGATGCGCTGGTGCAAGCCTTCAGCCTCGCGCGGCGCACCCGTCGGGTAATCATCGAGAACCTGCTCTGGGCCGGGCTGTACAATGGCCTCATGTTGCCGTTCGCCGCCCTCGGCTGGATCACGCCGGTCTGGGCCGCGGTCGGTATGTCCATCAGTTCGTTGACCGTGGTGCTGAACGCCCTGCGCCTGACTCGCCTGCCGAGCACGCCTGGCGCCCGCCCCACGCCAGAAACCCGCCCGCTGCCGGCCTGAGCCGCGCGGGCATGGAGTCCAGATGCCAGCTCTCTACGTGATGATCCCGGCCGCGCTGCTGATCGTGGCCATCGCTATCTATATCTTCTTCTGGGCGGTCGACAGCGGTCAGTACGACGACCTCGACGGCCCGGCCCACAGCATTTTGTTCGACGACCAGGACCCGAACCACAAAGCCGCGGTCGACGAAGCCAGCGGCCATCCGGCCAAACCGGACGACAAGGCGCCTCCGCATGCTTGAGTTGGCGCCACTGCTGGTGTCTGCGGTGATTCTCGGCCTGCTCGGCGGTGGACATTGCCTGGGCATGTGCGGCGGATTGATGGGGGCGCTGACCCTGGCGATTCCCAAGGAGCAACGCAGCCGCCGCTTTCGCCTGTTGCTGGCGTACAACCTGGGGCGAATTCTCAGCTATGCAACGGCTGGTCTTTTGATCGGCCTGGCGGGTTGGGCAGTGGCCAACAGCCCGGCGGCCATGTTCATGCGCGTGATCGCCGGATTGTTGCTGATCGCCATGGGCCTTTACCTCGCCGGCTGGTGGAGCGGCCTGACCCGTATCGAAAGCCTCGGCCGCGGCCTGTGGCGGCATATCCAGCCGGTTGCCAACAAACTGCTGCCGGTGTCGAGCCTGCCCCGCGCATTGCTGCTGGGCGCGCTGTGGGGCTGGTTGCCATGCGGGTTGGTTTACAGCACGTTGCTGTGGGCGGCGAGCCAAGGCAATGCGCTGGACAGTGCGTTGCTGATGCTCGCGTTCGGGTTGGGCACCTGGCCGGTGCTGCTGGCCACCGGGCTGGCGGCGGAGCGGGTCACGGCGTTGTTGCGCAAACGGTATGTGCGGATGACGGGTGGCTTGCTGGTGATTGTGTTCGGTATCTGGACGTTGCCGGGGCCGCATCAACATTGGCTCATGGGGCATTAGATCGGTGGCGGCCTCATCGCGGGCAAGCCCGCTCCCACAGATTTTGTGAACACTGCAATCCCTGTGGGAGCGGGCTTGCCCGCGATGAGGCCCGAACGGGCAACACAAATCCTGACCGTTGATGCAAATCAAGATGCCCCGACGTCGCACCCCATAGACTTGCGGACACTGCCAGCCTATCCGGGGGAACGCCCGCATGATGCTCGACGCCATTCGTTGGGACACCGATCTGATCCGCCGTTACGACCTGGCGGGGCCTCGTTACACCTCTTACCCCACCGCCGTGCAATTCGACGGACAGGTCGGCACGTTCGACCTGTTCCACGCCCTGCGCGACAGCCGTAAGGCCCTGCGCCCATTGTCGCTGTACGTGCATGTGCCGTTCTGCGCGAACATTTGCTACTACTGCGCCTGCAACAAAGTCATCACCAAGGACCGTGGCCGCGCCCTGCCCTACTTGCAGCGTCTTGAGCAGGAAATCCAGCTGATCGCCTGTCACCTCGACCCGGCGCAAAAAGTTGAACAACTGCACTTCGGCGGCGGCACCCCGACCTTTCTCAGCCACGACGAACTGCGCCAGTTGATGGCCCAGTTACGCAAGCACTTCAATCTGCTGGACGACGATTCCGGCGACTACGGCATTGAGATCGACCCGCGCGAAGCCGACTGGTCGACCATGGGCCTGCTGCGAGAACTGGGTTTCAACCGGGTCAGCATTGGCCTGCAAGACCTCGACCCGGCGGTGCAACGGGCGGTCAATCGCCTGCAAAGCCTGGAAGAAACCCGCGCCGTGATCGATGCCGCCCGGACCCTGCAATTCCGCTCGATCAACATCGACCTGATCTACGGCTTGCCGAAGCAGACCCCGGAAAACTTCGCCCGCACGGTCGACGAAGTCATTGCGCTGCAACCGGATCGGCTTTCGGTGTTCAACTACGCGCACCTGCCGGAACGCTTCATGCCGCAGCGGCGAATCAACAGCAACGAGTTGCCGACGCCGGCGCAGAAGCTGGAAATGCTGCAGCGCACCATCGAACAACTGACCGCTGCCGGTTACCGCTACATCGGCATGGACCACTTCGCCCTGCCCGACGATGAACTGGCGATTGCCCAGGAAGAATCGACCCTGCAGCGTAACTTTCAGGGCTACACCACTCACGGCCATTGCGATTTGATCGGGCTGGGGGTGTCGGCCATCAGTCAGATCGGCGATCTCTACTGCCAGAACAACAGCGATCTGAATCAGTATCAGAACACGCTGGCCTCCGCCCAACTGGCAACCAGCCGTGGCCTGCTGTGCAACGCCGATGACCGCGTGCGGCGGGCGGTGATTCAGCAGTTGATCTGCACGTTCAATCTGGAGTTTGCGGACATCGAACAGGCCTTCAACATCGATTTTCGCGGTTACTTCGGTGACCTGTGGCCGCAGCTACAGACCATGGCCGATGACGGTTTGATCAGCCTCGACAATGAGCGAATCAACGTACTGCCCGCCGGTCGATTGCTGGTGCGATCGGTGTGCATGGTCTTCGATGCCTATCTGCAACAACACAATCACCAGCGGTTTTCACGAGTGATCTAGCTTGCCGGATAGCAAAATGCTGGCTTTACGACCCTGCGGCAAAATCGCCGCGTGCCTGACTGTCCTCCCGTGAGTTACCCTTACGGCTTATGTGTGTTTTCCCACAAGGATTGAAGAAATGTCCGAGCCAGTAAAACTGCGCGCTCATAGCCAAGCCCATTGCAAGGATTGCAGCCTGGCCCCCCTCTGCTTGCCACTTTCTCTGAATCTGGAAGACATGGAAGCGCTGGACGAGATCGTCAAACGGGGTCGCCCGCTGAAAAAAGGCGAGTTCCTGTTCCGCCAAGGCGATACTTTCGATTCCGTTTATGCAGTACGCTCTGGCGCCCTCAAGACCTTCAGCCTGAGCGATGGCGGTGAAGAACAGCTCACCGGCTTCCACCTGCCAAGCGAACTGGTCGGTCTGTCGGGCATGGACACTGAAAAGCACCCGGTCTCGGCACAAGCCCTGGAGACCACGTCGGTGTGCGAAATCCCCTTCGAACGCCTCGACGAACTGGCCCTGCAACTCCCACAACTGCGCCGTCAGTTGATGCGGGTCATGAGCCGCGAGATTCGTGACGATCAACAAATGATGTTGTTGCTATCGAAAAAAACCGCCGACGAGCGCATCGCCACGTTCCTGGTCAACCTCTCGGCACGTTTCCGCGCCCGGGGCTTCTCGGCCAACCAGTTCCGCCTGAGCATGTCGCGCAACGAAATCGGCAATTACCTGGGCCTGGCGGTGGAAACCGTGTCCCGGGTATTCACGCGCTTTCAGCAAAACGAATTGATCGCCGCCGAGGGTAAGGAAATCCATATCCTCGACCCGATCCAGCTCTGCGCACTGGCCGGTGGCTCGCTCGAAGGCTGATGACAATGATTGCGGCTGAGCGAAACGGTTCAGCCGCCGTTATACTGCGTCGTTTGCAGCCTGCCAGGACACCTCGACGATGCTCATCGAATCCTTCGACATCAAATCCCTGATCCGCCCCGTGATCGACTTCCCCAAGCCGGGCGTGATCTTTCGTGACATCACGCCTCTGTTCCAGTCGCCCAAAGCCCTGCGCCTTGTGATGGACAGCTTCGCCCACCGTTATGTCGAGGCGGACTTCACGCACATCGGCGCGATGGATGCGCGTGGTTTCCTGATCGGCTCGGTGCTCGCCTATCAGCTGAACAAGCCGCTGGTGCTGTTCCGCAAGCAAGGCAAACTGCCGGCCGACGTGTTGGCCGAAGGTTATGCGACCGAATACGGCGAAGCCTTTCTCGAAGTGCACGCCGACAGCTTGTGCGAAGGTGACTCGGTGGTGATGTTTGATGACTTGATCGCCACCGGCGGTACGCTGATCGCGGCGGCGAACCTGATTCGGCGCATGGGCGCGCGGGTTCATGAAGCGGCGGCAATTATTGATCTGCCGGAGCTGCGTGGTTCGCAGCGGCTGCAAGAGATGGGGATTCCGACGTTTTGCCTGACGCAGTTTTCGTTGAGCGAGAAGTAAGGCGGCGTTCTCACTGACGCCATCGCGGCAAGCCCGCTCCCACAGTGATCTACGCCGTACACAAGATTTGTGTCTGACGATAATCCTGTGGGGAGCGGGCTTGCCTGCGATGGCGTCAGCCGCTACACCACAAGATTCAAAGCCCCATCTGCTTACTGATGATCTCGTTCATCACTTCCCGCGTCCCGCCGCCAATGGACAGGATCCGGTTATCCCGATACAGCCGCTCCACCAGGCTCTCGCGCATGTAACCGAGGCCACCGAGGATCTGCACCGCATCCGTGGTAATCCGGTCAGCCGTGTCGGTCGCAAAGTTCTTGGCCATGGAAATCTCCTTGATCACGCTCTGCCCCGCCGCAATCTTCGCCGCCTGACGGTAAGTGAACTCCCGTGACACCTCCAGGGCCGTGGCCATTTCCGCGAGGCGGTGCTTGAGCACCTGGAACTTGCCGATGGGTTTGCCAAAGGCTTCGCGCTGACGCGCCCATTTCAGGCTTTCCTCCAGCGCCAGCTGCGCCGTCATGTTAGCCATCAACGCCAACGCCAGGCGTTCGCTCTGGAAGTTGCCCATGATGCAGGCGAAGCCCATGTTCTCGGCGCCAATCAGATTTCCCACCGGCACCCGGCAATCGTCGAAGAACAGCTCGGCCGTGTCCGACGCCCACCAGCCCATTTTCTTCAACTGCCGACCGACGGTGAAACCGGGTGTGCCTTTTTCGATCAGCAGCAAACTGATACCACCGAAACCCGGCTCACCGGTGCGCACCGCCACGGTGTAGACATCCGCGCGCACGCCACTGGTGATAAAGGTTTTACTGCCACTGACCCGGTAAAAGTCGCCGTCACGCACGGCGCGGGTTTGCAGGTTGGCGACGTCGGAGCCACCGCTGGGTTCGGTGACGGCCAGCGCGCTGATCTTCTCGCCGGCCAGCACTTGAGGCACGACACGATCGCGGACTTCAGGCCTGGCCCACTTGAGAATCGGCGGCAGGCCGATGTCCAGCGAACCGAGGCCGGCCACCAGGCCGCCGGAGCCACAGCGCATCAGCTCTTCGCTGGCGGCGACCTTGGCGAACAGATCGCCTTCGTGACTGCCGCCCAGGGATTCGGGATAGCCGATCCCCAGGATTCCTGCTGCACCGGCCTTGAGATAGAGCTCGCGGGGAAAGCTTTCTGCTTCCTCCCACTGATCAATGTCCGGAAGGATCTCACGCTCGACGAAACGTCTGACGCTGTCGCGGACCAATTGGTGGCTGGGATCGAAGTATTCCTGAAAGGCAGGCATCGGCGAACTCCACTGAAGGTTCAGCGAAGTTAACCGAGCGCTTGCTTGGTTTTCAACAGGATTGTGTGAATCAGCTGGATCGAGGTGCCTGGATCGACAGCAAGCCGGCTCCTACAGGGGCGCGTGATACCTCTGTAGGAACCGGCTTGCTGGCGATGGCGTCGGTTCAAACACTACAAGGCTATCGGCTTACGCCCGGCAAACGAATGCGCCAACGTCCCGCCATCCACCAGTTCCAGCTCACCGCCCAATGGCACACCGTGGGCAATACGCGAGGCAATCAAACCTTTGTTACTCAGCAACTGCGCGATGTAATGCGCCGTCGCCTCACCTTCCACGGTCGGGTTGGTGGCCAGGATGACCTCGGCAAACGTGCCCGCCTCTTCAATCCGCGCCAGCAACTGCGGAATACCGATGGCCTCCGGCCCCAGCCCGTCGAGCGGCGAGAGATGGCCCTTGAGTACAAAGTAGCGACCACGGAAACCGGTCTGCTCCACGGCGTAGACGTCCATCGGTCCTTCAACCACGCAGAGCAAGGTGTCGTCACGGCGCGTATCGGCACATTGCGGGCACAGGTCGTCTTCGGTCAGCGTGCGGCACAACCGGCAATGGCCCACCCCTTCCATCGCCTGGCTCAGTGCCGACGCCAGTCGCGAACCACCGCTGCGATCACGCTCCAGCAGTTGCAGCGCCATGCGCTGGGCGGTTTTCTGACCGACACCCGGCAAAATTCGCAGGGCATCGATCAGTTGGCGAATCAAAGGGCTGAAGCTCATGGGGAAACGTCCGACAAATCAACGAGACGCGGTTTATACCCGCGCCTCTGTATAGCGTCAATTATTCAGTCCTGGGCGACCCGCACCACCAGCTTGCCAAAGTTGCGTCCTTCCAGCAGGCCGATGAAGGCCTCAGGCGCATTCTCAAGGCCATCGACTACGTCTTCGCGGAACTTGACCTTGCCGTCACGCACCCACGGTGCCATGGCACTGACGAACTCCGGCTGACGATCACCGTAGTCGTCGAACACGATAAAGCCCTGGATTCTTACGCGCTTGGTCAGCAACGTGCGTTGCAATTGCGGCAGGCGATCCGGGCCGGTCGGCGCTTCGTGGGCGTTGTAGGAAGCGATGAGTCCACAGAGTGGAATCCGCGCCTTGGCATTGAGCAGCGGCACCACCGCGTCGAACACCTTGCCACCGACGTTCTCGTAGTAAACATCGATACCCTCGGGGCACGCCTGGGCCAGTTCATCGGCGAAGTTCGGGCTCTTGTGGTCGACGCAAGCGTCGAACCCCAATTCCTCCACCACGTAGCGGCATTTTTCCGCACCGCCCGCCACACCTACGGCGCGCAGGCCTTTGATCTTCGCCACCTGGCCGACCACCGAACCCACCGCGCCCGAGGCGGCCGCGACCACCAGGGTTTCGCCGGCCTTGGGCTGACCGATGTCCATCAGGCCCATGTACGCGGTCATGCCCGGCATGCCCAGCACACCCAGGGCCATGGACGGGGACGGCAAACCGCTTGGCACCGGAATGATGTTGCGACCGTCGCTGATGCTGTGGCTCTGCCAGCCGGTGGCGCCCACCACCAGATCGCCCTCATGGAATTTCGGGTTCAGCGAGCGCTCGACGCGGCTGACAGCGCCTCCGGTCATCACCTCGCCGATTTCCACCGGCGCGGCGTAGGACGGCGCGTCACTCATGCGGCCGCGCATGTAGGGGTCCAGCGAGAGGTATTGAGTCTTGAGCAGGACCTGGCCGCCGGCAAGTTCCGGCAGTGCTTCCCGTTCCAGGCGAAAATTCTCCGGGGTCGGCGCGCCTACGGGGCGGGACGCCAGGACGATACGTTGGTTGAGGGTCAATGCGTCTGGCATGTGAGCGTCTCCTGTGATCGATGAATTCGGTGGTATAGGGGAGCAGACCTTTGTGGCGTTGTGGCGTTCGATGTTTCTGCCTTTCATTGTGGCGAGGGAGCTTGCTCCCGCTGGGTCGCGAAGCGGCCCGCTCTTTACCTGAAATGAAGGGGACCGCTGCGCAGTCCAGCGGGAGCAAGCTCCCTCGCCACAGGGATTAACCTGGCCTGACAAAAACAAAAATGCCAGGCGCGATGCCTGGCATTTTTTTGTAGCTCATCCGACGCGCTTTGGCGAATCAGAACGGCAGTTTCATACCCGGTGGCAGTTGCATGCCAGCGGTCATGTTGCCCATTTTGTCCTGGCTGTTGGCTTCGATCTTGCGCACGGCGTCGTTGACGGCGGCGGCGAACACGGCTTCCAGCATTTCTTTGTCGTCTTCGCTCAGGCCTTCAACCAGGCTCGGGTCGATGGTCACGCGCTTGACGTCGTGACGACCAGTCATCACCACGGTGACCATATCGCCGCCGGCTTTACCGGTGACTTCAGCGTTGGCCAGTTCTTCCTGCATCTTGGCCATTTTTTCCTGCATCTGCTGTGCCTGCTTCATCAGGCCGGCCATGCCACCTTTCATCATGGGAATCACCTCAAAAGTACTTGGATTTAAACAGCGCCCGGCCCTTGGGGCCAACCGCCTTCAGTTATTAGCCCTGACTGACCAGGGCTTCGACAGGTTCAATAGTATCGTTGCGAACCACCGCACCGAACTGCTGCATCATTTGCTGGATGAACGGATCACCGTGGATCGACTCCTCAGCCTCGCGCTGACGGTTCGCACGACGACGGGAAGCAGCCTGGGCCGGGGTTTCCTGCTCCGGCTTGATCAGTTCAATGCTCAGGGTCAGCGTGCGCCCGTGAAACTGGTTCAGCGCATCGTTGAGACGCCGTTGCTGGGTCGCGTTGAACAAGGCGCTGTGGGCCGGGTCCAGGTGCATCAGCCAGTTGTCGCCATCGACAGCGATCAGCGTGCAGTTGGCGGCGATGCTGCCGGTCATGCCGGAGATCGGCAGTTTCGGGAACAATTCCAGCCATTGCAGGGCCAGACCGGTGGCGGGCATGGCGGCTGGTTCAGGCTCGGCTTCCGGCGCGGGTTCGGCCGTGTGCTCACTGGCCAGTTCATCGAGGTAGCTGTAGGCCGAATCCATGTCCGGCTCGATATAGTCTTCGTCCAGCGGCGGCTCGTCATCCAGGTCCACGCCCGGTGTGGCAGCATCGACGTCGGCCACAGACGGTTCCGGGATCGGCGCAGCGGCCCACTCCGGCGCGTCCGGCACCACGCTGTCCGGCGTCGGCAACGGCATGGGCGGCAGATCGGGTTGTTCGCTGGCGGTTTCCAGGACCGGCTCTACGGCGGGTTGCTGGACGGGCTCCGGCTCGACCGGGTCATTCCACGGCAAGTCGACCACTGCTTCGACCGCGACGGGCTCAACCACAGGCTCGGCCATTACAACGGGTGCAACCGGATCAGGCGCAGGAGCAGGCACCGCCGTAGCGACGGGCTCAGGCACCGGCACAGGCGCAGGGGCAACGGGGGCAACTGCCGTAGCGACTACCGGCGCCACCACCGGCGCGGCAGCCACTGAATTTGCGGAATCAACTGTGGCCTGGCTGATCCCCACTGGCTTTAGCGGTTGCCTCGGGGCGTCCGCGGTGTCCGCCGGTCGGAACGCGAGCATTCGCAGCAGGACCATTTCGAAACCACCGCGCGGGTCTGGCGCCAGCGGCAAGTCGCGACGACCGATCAGGCCCATCTGGTAATAGAACTGCACGTCTTCGGCCGGCAAGGCCTGGGCCAGTGCCAGCACCCGATCGCGGTCGCCGTGACCGTTGTCGACGCCTTCAGGCAACGCCTGGGCAATGGCGACACGGTGCAGCACGTTGAGAATTTCCGAGAGCACGCCGTTCCAGTCCGGGCCTTGTTCCGCCAGATGGCGGACACCTTCGAGCAAAGCCTTGGCGTCGCCTTCGATCAGCGCATGCAGAACGTCGTAGACCTGACCATGATCGAGCGTGCCCAGCATGGCCCGCACGTCGGCAGCCATGACCTTGCCTTCACCGAAGGCGATGGCCTGGTCGGTCAGGCTCATGGCGTCACGCATCGAGCCGTCGGCGGCGCGGCCCAGCAGCCACAGTGCGTCGTCTTCGAACGGCACGTTCTCGACGCCCAGGACGTGGGTCAAATGCTCGACCACACGCTCCGGGGTCATGTTCTTGAGGGAGAACTGCAGGCACCGCGACAGAATGGTTGCAGGAAGTTTCTGCGGGTCGGTCGTCGCCAGGATGAACTTGACGTAGGGTGGCGGCTCTTCAAGGGTTTTCAACAGCGCATTGAAGGAATGGCTGGAGAGCATGTGCACTTCGTCGATCAGGTAGACCTTGAAGCGGCCACGGCTCGGCGCGTATTGCACGTTATCGAGCAGCTCGCGGGTGTCCTCGACCTTGGTCCGGCTCGCGGCGTCGATCTCGATCAGGTCGACAAAGCGGCCTTCATCGATTTCGCGGCACACCGAACACTCGCCGCACGGCGTCGAAGTGATACCTGTTTCACAGTTCAGGCATTTGGCGATGATCCGCGCGATGGTGGTCTTGCCGACCCCGCGCGTACCGGTGAACAGGTAGGCGTGGTGCAGCCGCTGGCTGTCCAAGGCATTGATCAGAGCCTTGAGCACATGGGTCTGGCCGACCATTTCGCGGAACGAGCGCGGACGCCATTTACGTGCAAGAACCTGATAACTCATCGAAAACCGTCGCAACGAAGGAACAGAAGCGGCTAATGCTAGCGGAGCAAGGCCAAAATTGCATCCGGTGCGCTCGTCTAATCTGGCTAAGATGCACTTTGGGGGGCTTTTATCGGCTCAGGTTTGTGAAGCACCGGAGCGTTTATGCGTTTTGCCTTGGGGGCACTGCTGTGGATAAGTCTGAGCGTCGCCGCCGCCGAAGCGCCGCTGCGTTTTGTGGTGCCCGACAGTTGGGCGATGCCGATGGTGCAATTGGAACACGGTCATGTCACCCAGGGCATCCTGTTCGACGTAATGCTCAGCCTCGCGACCCAGGTCGGCGTCCCGGCCGAATTTCACGTGCTACCGCGGGCGCGCGTGCAAAACGCCATGGAACACGGCGAGGTCGATGTGCGCTGCTATGCCGCGCAGTCCTGGCTGCCGAATCAGTCCGGCGACTACATCTGGAGCATTCCGCTGTGGTTTCAGCGCGACATGCTGATCAGCCGGCACGATCCGCTGCCTTCGGTGGTGCCGGCGAACTTGTCGCGACAAGCCATCGGCACCGTACTCGGCTATAGCTACCCGACGTTGCAACCCTTTTTCGATGCCGACCGACTGCACCGCGAAGACGCGCGCAACCAGGAACAGGTGCTGGAAAAACTCCACGCCGGGCGCTATCGCTATGCCGTGAGCAATCAATGGACACTGGACTGGTTCAATCAGCGCCTGTTACCCGACAAGCAACTCAAAGGCGTGGCGGTGCTGCAGGAACAGAGCGTCGGCTGCTACGTGCGCAACGACCCCAAGGTGCCGGTGCAACGTATATTGCGCACGTTGCTGCGGATGAAAATGTCGGGGGAGATTGATGACATTATCCGGCTTTATATAGGCTCGGAACCTGGCCCACGTTAGCGATCTTTCTAATCAACTCGGGCCCCTGTGGGAGCGGGCTTGCTCGCGAAAGCGGTGTGTCATTCAGCGCTGATGTCGACTGATACACCGCTTTCGCGAGCAAGCCCGCTCCCACAGGGGTCCAGCGGTGGTCTCAAAAGTTCAGCCCGCCTGATCCAGCGCCTGCCATTGCGGCGGCGCGACAAACCCGGCGACCCACGCCGGCACATCGGCAGGCGGCATTGGCCGGGCGATGAAATAGCCTTGAGCCACTTCACACCCCAGTCGCAACAGCAACTCACCGTGCTCGATACTTTGCAGCCCTTCAGCGATCACCTGCCGGCCAAACGCCCGGGCCAGGCCGATCACCGCGGTGGTCAGCGCCAAGTCATCGCGATCATCCAGGATGTCGCGCACAAACGACTTATCGATCTTGATGGTTTGGGTGCGCAAGCGCTTGAGGTAGCTCAGCGACGAATAGCCAGTGCCGAAGTCGCCCAGTGAAAACTGCACCCCCAGCGCCTGACAGGCCTGCAAACAGTCGCTGACGTGCTGGATATTCTCGACCGCCACCGACTCGACGATTTCCAGGTCGAGCATCTGCGGCGCAACGTCGGCATGCCGGGCGAGGACGTGCCTGAGCCGGTCGACGAAATCCGCGCGCTGAAAATGCCGTGCCGCGATATTAATACTGATCGGCCAACCCTGCCCCGCCTGCTGCCAGCGGTGCAACTGCGTCAGCACCTGATCCATCACCCATTCACCGATGTCGACGATCAGGTCCGTCTCTTCCACAAACGGCAAAAACTCCCGGGCCGGCACCATGCCGTTTTGCGGATGTTCCCAGCGCAACAGCGCCTCGAAGCCGACCACCACGCCAAGGCGCATGTTGACCTTGGGCTGGAAATGCAGACGCAACTCATCGGCGGCCAGCGCCTGGCGCACGCGCTCGACCGTCTGGTGAGTGGCCTTGACCTCCTGATCCCTGGACACGTCGAACAGATGGAATCGGTTGCGCCCGCGCTGCTTGGCCACGTACATGGCCTGATCAGCGTGACGCAACAGGGTTTCGGCATCTTCATGGTCGAGGGGAAACAGCGTGACGCCGATGCTGGCGAACACATTGATGTCCTTGCCATGCAACGTGTACGGCGCCGAAATCGCCCCCAGCACCCGGTTCAGCGCCGCACGTAATTCCGGCAGATCCCGCACGTAACGCAACACCAGCACGAACTCGTCGCCGGCCAACCGCGCCACGACATCTTCACCACGCACGATGTGGCGCAAACGCTTGGCGACTTCCACCAGCAATTGATCGCCACTGGCGTGACCGTAGCCGTCGTTGACCGCCTTGAACCCGTCAAGGTCGAGCATGCAGACGGCGAGCGGGATGTGTTCCTGCCGGGAGAACTCCAGCGCCTGGTCCAGCAGATCCGAGAGAAACGCACGATTGGGCAGCCCGGTCAGCACGTCGTGCCCGACCCGCCATTGCAGGGAATGCAACAGCTGGCGCTTTTCGCTGATGTCGAAACGAATCGACAGGTATCGATCGACCCGTCCGGTGTCGTCATTGAGTACCGGCACCATGGTGCTTTCGACCCAGTACAGGCTGCCGTCCTTGGCGCGATTGCAGATATCGCCCTTCCAGACGTTGCCCAGCGCGATGGTTCGCCACATGCCGGCGAAGAAATCAGCGGTGTGCACGCCGGAGTTGAGGAGACGGTGGTTCTGCCCGAGCAACTCGTCGCGGCTATAACCGGACACGGCGCAGAACTGATCATTGACGTGGGTGATCCGGCCGCTCAGGTCAGTCTCGGAAAAAATGGCGGCGGCATCCACGGCCCTGCGGTATTTCTCATCCATGAATCAGGCTCGCTGTCGCTAGCGGTGGGACTGCGCAAACACGTTTTCACTCCATGACCCGCATTTGATGACCGCGCAGAACCGAAGATCGGCTAGTCTCAAAAACCTCGTGCAAGGCCGGCAAAGGAGCGCAATGCTGGCGGTTTTGCATCGCCCATTTTTGGGAAACAGATCACCAATCACCCCTTATTGGCGGCGATTCTACGAAACGCATCACATTTTGCAAAGCAAGGTGATGGATCATGCAGTTGCCTAATGCAAAAATCTATCGTTAAGTTCTTGATTCTAAATGGGAATTGAGCGATGCAAATTTCAAGTTTGGGTCCGGCCATCCGACGCTACCGCAAGGTCGCGGGGCTTACTCAGGCTGAACTCGGCGAAAAAACCGGTTTTGACCCCAAAACCATCAGCCGCTTTGAAACCGGAACCTACACCCCCAGCGTCGAAGCCTTGTTCCTGCTTGCCGACGTGCTGGACGTAAAGCTGAAAGCCTTTTTCGCCGATCTGGGCGATGAAGATGAACA
Organism: Pseudomonas sp. UMAB-40; assembly: GCF_900095275.1. Taxonomy (NCBI): domain Bacteria; kingdom Pseudomonadati; phylum Pseudomonadota; class Gammaproteobacteria; order Pseudomonadales; family Pseudomonadaceae; genus Pseudomonas; species Pseudomonas sp. UMAB-40. The sequence continues at coordinate 83,179 of NZ_LT607565.1, read as the reverse complement.
GCGGGCGTATCTGTTCGGTGTCATCCACAAAGCCACCCCGAAGGATCTGGGAAAGCTGATCGCAGCGGTTGACCAGGCCTTGTCCAAGCCTTAGTGGCGGAAATGAAAAAGGAGGCCGACGTGTCTTATACGACACGTCGGCCTCCTTTTTACGCTCATTACAGAAATCGGGAACGACAAAGAACCGCCTGGATCAAGCACCCTGGCAGCACACACAATAAGTATTTTCAGACAGAAAACGCGAGAGAGGGCTCGCGGTGCGTTATGGAGGCAACCCCACCAGCCACACCCCGGCACACAATGTTCCCGCTGTGGCTGCTTCCTTCCGGATCTGACCAGGTTCACGGGTAATCGTTGCGGGGGGACCGATGGGGTCACCATAACGACGCTCACCTGACGGCGAGCCGCGCCATTGTACCTATCTGAGACGAAGTTACAACCGTTCGGGGGGATTAAAAAATATGTGCTGGTTCAAGGACATGCAAAGTCTGCAGAACACCGTAGTCATGCAGCCGCTGTCGAGCTTGCGAGGCTGCTGCAAGTGAATGCAGGCGGCTACAGGTCTTGCAACACCTCATCCGCCCTGCCGCCCTCCTGCTGGATCACCAGATGGATGAAGTGCAGTTTGGCGATGACCGCTGGTGGCAGCACGAACGGATAGAAATCCGGCTGCCCCATGCTGCGCGACAGCTCGTTGAGCATGCCGGCCAGCTCGATCCACGCGTTAACGAACGACAGGAATGCCACGCCGCCGGGATGCTGCGGATCGTAGAGCGTGTCGAGCGGGAATGGCTGGTAGTCGAAATCCATCTCCCGCGCGCTCATGCCGAACCCCAGCGCCGTGTCCACCGCGTCCATCATGTGCAGGTAATGCGCCCAGGTTTCCGCCCAGTCTTCCCATGGATGCATGGTCGCGTAGGCGCTGACGCAATGTTGCTGCCAGTCCAGCGGCGCGCCTTGCTGATAATGGCGTTCGAGTGCCTCGGCGTAGCTGGCACGCTCGTCGCCGAACAGCCCGCGAAATGGTTCCAGCCAATGACTGTTGGCGATCAGCCGGTCCCAGTAATAATGCCCGACCTCATGACGAAAATGCCCGAGCAGCGTGCGATAAGGCTCGCGCATTTGCACCCGGACCTTTTCGCGGTGGGCGTCGTCGGCTTCCTTGATATCAAGGGTGATCAGGCCATTGGCGTGACCCGTGGTCGGCGGCTTGCCTTCTAGGTCGACACCGATGAAATCGAAGGCCAGACCGGTCTGTTCGTCGACGCTTTTGGGAATCACCTGCAATCCGAGGCTGATCAACTGCGCGACAAGACGACGCTTGGCGGTTTCGACCTGGCGCCAGCGTTCGTGGTTCTCGGCAATCGACAGATCAGGGATGGTGCGATTCAGGCTACAGGCGATGCACAGCGCATCGTGGTCATTGGCCGGCAGTAGCCAATTACACGCGGCCGGGGAATCGAGGTTGGCGCAGCGTCGGAACAGACCGGCGTCAGGGTCGGCGTCAAGCAACCAGGTATCCGCCTGCACACCCGGTTGCAGCGAGGACAGGCGGCTCTGTTCCGGCTGATAGCCCAACGCTGCCGAACAGGCCAGGCACTGGCTGTTGCGAAAGAACAGCGACTGCCCGCAGCGGCACTGCCAGACCTTGCTGTTGCGCGAACTTTCGCCGATGAAGGGCGCGGCGATGCGCGAGCTGAGCTGTTCGAAGAAGCGGTACATGGCGATCTCTCCCTGGGGCTTGCCAAGACTAGATCATTGCTGCGCGAAGATCGTTCCCACGATAAACCTGGCAGTGTGAATTGCTTTTGTGGCGAGGGGGCTTGCCCCCGTTGGGTTGCGCAGCAGCCCCAGCCCCGGCAATCGCATTATCACAGACAGATTGCGTGCGCCGGTTTTGCGACGACTGCGTCGCCGAACGGGGGCAAGCCCCCTCGCCACAGTCCAGGGTCAGACCGGGATGTCGTGTTTTTTCAGGAAATCGACAAACGCTTCTTCATCGAGCACCTTCAGTCCCAATTCATTGGCCTTGGCCAGCTTCGAACCGGCACCCGGCCCAGCTACCACACAATGGGTCTTGGCCGACACCGAACCGGCCACTTTGGCCCCGAGGCTTTCGAGTTTGTCCTTGGCAATGTCGCGGCTCATCAATTCCAGCGAACCGGTCAGCACCCAGGTCTGGCCCGCCAGCGGCAGGCCTTCGATGACTTTTTTCTCGCTCTGCCAGTGCATGCCGAAATCGCGCAGCTGTTTCTCAGCGGACTCGGCAATCTGGCGATTTTCTGCAATCGCGAAAAAATCTCGAACCGAATTCGCCTGTTTCTCGGGCAAGGCCTGGCGCATGTCCAGCCAGTCAGCGCTCATGACCGATTCCAGCGAACCAAACTTGTCCGCCAGCTTCTGCGCCCCACCCGGCCCGACCGAAGGAATGTGCAGCTTGTCGAGGAAACCGCCCAGCGTCGTGCTGGCGGCAAATTCGGCCCCCAACTCGCCCTGATCCTGAATCTGCAGGCCGTGCTCGAGCAACTTCGCAATAACCTGCTGGTTATGCGCATCTTCAAAGAAGCTGTGAATCTCGTGAGCCACTTCCAGGCCGACATCCGGCAAGTACGTGAGCACTTGCGGCAACGCCTGCTGAACCCGCTCCAGCGAGCCGAGAGAGCGCGCCAGCACCTTGGCCGTCTCTTCGCCGACATCAGGAATCCCGAGGGCGTAGATGAACCGTGCCAGGCTCGGTGTCTTGCTGTCCTTGATCGCAGCGAGCAGTTTATTGCTCGACAGCTCGGCGAAGCCTTCCAGATCAACGATGTCCTCGAACTTCAAGGCATACAGATCGGCGGGAGAACTCACCAGCCCCTCATCGACCAATTGCTCGACGCTCTTGTCGCCCAGACCTTCAATGTCCATCGCACGACGGGAGACGAAGTGAATGATCGCCTGCTTGAGTTGCGCCCCGCAGGCCAGACGACCGACGCAACGGTAGACCGCGCCTTCGCTGACGGTCTCGCGACCCTTGCTGCGCTTGACCAGTTGCGTGCGCTCGACATGCGAGCCGCAGACCGGGCACTTCTCGGGAATCTGCACTGGACGCGCATCGTCCGGGCGACGCTCCATGACCACTTGCACCACTTGCGGAATCACATCGCCCGCGCGGCGAATGATCACGGTATCGCCGATCATCAGGCCCAGACGCGCCACTTCATCCATGTTGTGCAACGTCGCATTGGCCACGGTGACCCCGGCGACCTTGACCGGTTTCAGGCGCGCCACAGGCGTCACGGCGCCGGTGCGCCCGACCTGGAATTCCACGTCGAGCAGTTCGGTGAGTTCTTCCATGGCCGGGAATTTGTGGGCAATCGCCCAGCGCGGCTCGCGAGCGCGGAAACCCAATTCACGCTGGGAAGCGATGCTGTTGACCTTGAACACCACGCCGTCGATTTCATAGGCCAGCCCGTTACGGCGCTCACCGATGTCACGGTAGTAATCCAGGCACTCATCGATGCCGTGCGCCAGTTTCAGCTCGCGACTGATCGGCATGCCCCAGGTCTGGAGCTGTTTGAGATTGCCAATGTGCGTGTCGGCAATGTCCGCCGAAATCTGGCCGATGCCGTAGCAGCAGAACTCCAGCGGGCGGTTGGCGGTGATTTTCGAATCCAGCTGGCGCAAGCTGCCGGCCGCCGCATTGCGCGGGTTGGCGAAGGTCTTGCCGCCGACTTCCAGTTGCGTGGCGTTCAGGCGCTCGAAACCGGCCTTGGACATGAACACTTCGCCGCGCACTTCCAGGGTCGCTGGCCAGCCGGTCCCCTGCAGTTTCAGCGGGATGTTGCGCACGGTACGCACGTTGACGCTGATGTCTTCGCCGGTGGTGCCGTCGCCGCGCGTCGCGCCGCGTACCAACACGCCGTCCTGATAAAGCAGGCTGACCGCCAGGCCATCGAGCTTCGGTTCGCAGCTGTATTCCACCGCCGCGCCGCCGCCAAACAAGTCACCGGCCGGCAGGTCCAGGCCTTCAGTCACCCGGCGATCGAACTCGCGCATGTCGTTTTCTTCGAAGGCGTTGCCGAGGCTGAGCATCGGCACTTCGTGGCGCACCTGAGTGAACGCCGACAGCGCTGCGCTGCCGACGCGCTGGGTCGGCGAGTCGCTGGTGATCAGGTCGGGATGGGCCGCTTCGAGGGCCTTGAGCTCATGGAACAACCGGTCGTATTCGACGTCCGGGATGCTCGGCTCGTCCAGCACGTGATAACGGTAGTTGTGCTGATCCAGCTCAGCGCGCAGCTCTAGAATGCGGGTTTTGGCGGCGGTCATGGGTGTTCTCTCATAAAGCAAAAGAGCAGCCGAGGCTGCTCAATCTGTAAACGCGGTTTAATCATTGTAGGAGCCGGCTTGCTGGCGATGGTAGTTTCGAGGACGCCATCGCCAGCAAGCCGGCTCCTACAAAGGTACGGGGTTATTACGACTTCCCGCACGTTGCCAATTTCAGCGCTTCTGGGTCAGGGCGCGGCGTTCGAATTCGACGATGCGCTGACGGTAATGCTCGATCGTCTGGGCGGTCAGCACGCTGCGCTGGTCGTCTTTCAGTTCGCCGTTCAGCTCCTGGGAAAGTTTGCGCGCCGCGGCCACCATCACGTCGAAGGCTTGCTTCGGATGACGCGGGCCTGGCAGGCCGAGGAAGAAGCTCACCGCCGGCGTGCTGAAGTGGTCGATGTCGTCCAGATCGAAGATGCCCGGCTTGACCGCATTGGCCATGGAGAACAGGACTTCGCCGTTGCCGGCCATGCTTTCGTGGCGGTGGAAAATATCCATCTCGCCGAAACGCAGACCGCTTTCCAGAATGTTCTGCAACAGCGCCGGGCCTTTGAAGCCGGCAGCGTCACGGCAGATCACGCTGATCACCAGCACTTCTTCGGCTTGCGGTTGTTCCTTGTCACTGATCGACGGCGAAGCCTTGGTGTCATCCGGGAAATCGTCGTCACGGCTGCTGAAGCTCGGGCCGCCGTCCAGATCCAGGCTGAGGTTCATGTCGCCCTGGGAAGGCTCGCCATGGCCACGCTTGCCGCGCTTGGAACCCGACTCACGCGGTTCACGGGCAGGCATGCTCACCGACGGCAGATCGTGCTCGTCCAGTTGCGGTTCTTTATGCGTATCAAGCACGCGGGGCGGGCCCAACAGCTCGGCGCTGGTGTCCTCGTCCGGCAGATTGGACAAACTTCGGTCAAGACGGAATTTCAGTTTTCCCTTGCCGCCGCGCATGCGACGCCAGCCATCGAAAAGAATACCGGCAATGACAATAATGCCGATGACGATCAGCCACTCGCGCAGACCGATTTCCATGTAATCCCGTGCCTCTATAAAAAATGCTGAAAAATAAGGGGTTTACAACTCGCAAACCGCTTTAAAACGTGGCGCCAACTCTATGTTCTGACAGGCGTTTTGCCCACGTATACGAAAAATTGACATTAAACTAGCACGACCAAAGGTAACTTTACACCGTCTGTCACAATGGCTTGCGCGAATATGTCGATTGGCCAGCAAGTCGAGACAGGTAAAAAAGTCCTACAGACCAAAAATACTTGCCCTACAAGCGCCGACTCAGGCCTCCACCATCGCCATCGCCTCCTCGACATCCACTGCCACCAGACGCGAACAACCCGGTTCGTGCATCGTTACCCCCATCAGTTGCTCGGCCATTTCCATGGCAATCTTGTTGTGGGTGATATAGATGAACTGCACCGTTTGCGACATCTCTTTGACCAGCCGTGCGTAGCGTCCAACGTTAGCGTCATCCAAGGGTGCATCAACTTCATCGAGCATGCAGAACGGCGCCGGATTCAACTTGAAGATCGCAAAAACCAGGGCCAATGCGGTCAGGGCTTTTTCACCACCGGAGAGCAAATGGATGGTGCTGTTCTTCTTTCCTGGCGGCTGCGCCATGATCGTTACCCCTGTATCGAGTAGATCTTCGCCCGTCAGTTCCAAATACGCGCGTCCTCCACCGAAAACTTTTGGGAAAAGGGCCTGTAAACCACCATTGATCTGATCAAAGGTATCTTTGAAGCGGTTTCGGGTTTCCTTGTCGATCTTGCGAATCACGTTCTCGAGGGTGTCCAGCGCTTCCACCAGATCGTCGTTCTGCGCATCCAGATAACGTTTACGCTCGGATTGTTGCTGGTATTCGTCGATGGCCGCCAGGTTGATCGCACCGAGGCGCTGAATCCGCGCCGTAATGCGTTCGAGTTCTTCTTCGGCGTCCTTCTCGTTAGCCTCGGCGGTCAGCGTGGCGAGCACGCCGTGCAGGTCGTAGCCGTCTTCCAGCAACTGATCTTCGAGCGCCTTGCGGCGCACGGTCAGGGCCTGCCATTCCATGCGCTGGGTTTCCATCTGGCCGCGAATCAACTGCGATTGCTGCTCGGCCTGATTGCGACGTTTTTCCGCATCACGCAATTCACGGTCAGCGTCTTCCAGAGCGATCTGCGCCGTTTTCAGTTCTTCGTCGACAGTCATGCGCTTGTCGAGCAACTCTTCGAGTTTCAGGCGCAGTTCTTCCAGCGGCGCTTCGCCCTCCTCCAGATTAAGGCTCAGCTGTTCACGTTTCTCGGTCAGGCGCTCAGACTGCATCTCCAGCCGCTCCAACGCCTGACGTGTGGAGTCGTGTTGCGCCTTGAGCGAACCCAGACGCACCGCCAGTTGATGGGCGTGATCCTTGTGTTGCCGGGCTTCCTGACGCACCCGATCAAGTCGCTCGCGCAGGCTGTCGCGCTGGGCCAGCAGCAACTCACGCTGCTCGGTATCCAGCGCCATGGCGTCGAGGGCTTCCTGCAATTGCAGGCGCGCTTCACCGATATTTTCGTGCTCCAGCGCGCGTTGCTCAGCCAATTCGGTGAGTTCTTCGTCCAGGCGTGTACGGCGCAAGGTCAGTTGTTCGGCCTTGGCTTTGCCGGCAGACAACTGGGCTTTCAATTCACCTTGCTGACGCGCTTCGTCTTGCAGCAAACGACGCAAATGTTCGCGGCCGTTTTCCTGCTGACGCTGCTGCGCCCTGAGCGTCTGAAGTTGGGTTTCGAGGGTTTCGACCGTGGCCTCGCGCTCTTCGCGCTCGATGCTCAGTCGCTGGATCTCCTGACCCCGGGCGAGTACGCCGCTTTCCGCTTCGCTGGCCCGGCGAACACGTAGAAAGTGTCGGCCAACCCAATAGCCGTCGCGGCTGATCAAGCTCTGGCCGACGGTCAGCTGACTGCGCAGGGCCAACGCTTGCTCAAGATTCTCAACCGGTTTGACCTGCCCCAACCAGGGCGACAGATCGATCTGCGCTTCAACCTTGTCAAGCAGGCTGCCCGGCACTCGCACGCCATCGCTGGCCGGGCTGAGCAAACGCAAATCGCCCTGGGTAAAACCGGCCAGATCGAAATCGCCGAAGTCATCCACCAGCACCGCTTGCAGGTCGGCACCGAGCACGGTTTCCACCGCCAGCTCCCAACCGGCTTCAACTTTCAGGCCTTCGGCCAGACGCGGACGGTCCGCCAAATGTTGTTCGCGCAGCCATTCAGCGGTGCCGGTGCCCGGATCGAGCGCGGCTTGCTGCAAGGCTTCAAGAGACGCGAGACGACCGTTCAGGCGTTGCAAATCGCCCTGGGCCTGCTGCTGATTCTGCAGCGCCAATTGCAATTCCTGACGCAGTTGCTCAAGGCGTTCGACCTGGGCTTCTTCGCTGGCCTGCAAATCTTCGAGGGTTGCTTCGCTCGCGGCCAATTGCTCGCTGAGTTCCATGATCGCCGCGTCTTCCGGGTCCGCCGAGAGCAACGCGCGCTCTTCGCCAAGGCGCTTCTGGCGATCGGCCAGACGCTCCATGCTGGTTTCGAGTTGCTGAATGCGTGACTGCTGGACCTCGGACTGGCGGCGCGGCTCGGCGGCCGTGAGGTTGAAGGTGTCCCACTGCTCCTGCCAGCCGTGCATGGTGGTCTCGGATTCTTCCAGCGCGGCGGCAGCTTCTTCGGCGGCGGCGCTGGTGACTTCCTGCTCCGGCGTGAGCATGTCCAGCTCTTCACCGAGGGTCAGCAGCAACGTGCGGTCGTGGCCGAGGTGCGATTCGGTTTCCAATCGCGCACGCTCGGCTTCTTTCAGATCATCCTGCAACTGCCGCAAACGCTGCTGACCATGCTGGATGCTCTGCTCGACCCGGGCAATGTCGCCGCCGACCGAATAGAAGCGCCCCTGCACCAGATTGAAGCGCTCTGACAGGTCGTGGTGCCCGTCACGCAAGCGCTCGATGGCCGCATCGGCGTTGCGCTGTTCAGCGACCAACGCTTCGAAGGTGACTTCCTGATTGCCAATGACTGCTTCGCGCTGCCCAACCTGTTCGTTCAACGCCTGCCAGCGCAGCGCCGACAGTTGGGCCTTGAGCTGACGCTCCTCGCCTTTGTATTCCTGATACTTCTTGGCGGCCTCGGCCTGGCGGTGCAAACGCTCAAGCTGGCGCTCAAGCTCTTCACGCAAATCGGTCAGGCGGGCAAGGTTTTCATGGGTGCGACGAATGCGGTTTTCGGTCTCGCGCCGACGCTCCTTGTACTTGGAGATACCCGCCGCTTCTTCGATAAAGTTACGCAGGTCTTCGGGCTTGGACTCGATCAGCTTGGAGATCATCCCCTGCTCAATGATCGAATAGCTGCGCGGGCCCAAGCCTGTGCCCAGAAAGATGTCGGTGATATCGCGACGACGGCATTTGGTGCCGTTGAGGTAGTAGGTGGTCTGGCTGTCGCGGGTCACTTTGCGGCGAATGGAAATTTCCGCGTAGGCGGCGTATTCGCCAAGCAGCGTGCCGTCGGAGTTATCGAATACCAGTTCGATACTCGCCTGGCTCACCGGCTTACGGCTGGTCGAACCGTTGAAGATGACGTCGGTCATCGACTCGCCGCGAAGGTTCTTCGCCGAACTTTCGCCCATCACCCAGCGAACGGCGTCGATGATGTTCGACTTGCCGCAGCCATTGGGCCCGACCACCGCCGCCATGTTGCTGGGGAAGTTCACCGTGGTCGGGTCGACGAAGGATTTGAACCCTGCCAGTTTTATGCACTTGAGTCGCACGCTTAAGCGTCCGTCAGGGCAGAAACCACCAGATCGCTGCTGCGCTGGGCATAGGCCGTCAGCACTTCGCGGATCTGCGGAAAGTCACGGGCCAGCACAGCGGCGAGCAAGCGTTCGAACAGTTCGAGGAACTCGCTCATCGAGGCCTTGCGCTGGTCCAGGGCGAGGAAATACGCACGGCTCATCGCCGGTTGCAGGTTCTCGACGGTTTCCTGCAAGTACGGGTTATTGGCAAACGGGTACGCGGCGCGCATCACATTGAAGCTGTCGTCGACGAAGGTGCGGATGTCCTGACGCTCATAGCTGGCGGCCAGGCGCTGCTGGATCTGCACGAACGGCGCCATGTCAGCCTGGACCTGCCAGCCTTTGGCGACGGCGTTGCCGAGCAAAATGTACAGCTCGCTCATCAGCGTGCACAGGCTCTGCACCTTGTGTGCGGTGAGCTCGGTGACGTGGGCACCACGTCGCGGCAGGATCGCGATCAGGTGGCGGCGCTCGAGAATCAGCAAGGCTTCGCGGACCGATCCGCGGCTGACATTGAGGGCCAGCGTGACCTTCTGTTCCTGGATGCGCTCCCCGGGCTTCATTTCGCCACGAATGATGCGTTCGGCGAGGTGGTGAGCAATTTGCTCGGCGAGGCTGTCCGGCGCCTTGAACGTCATGGTTGTCCTTCAAACTCTTCGATCTGCACAAGCGGCGCAGTGTAGCGCACATGAAGGGTCATGGCGGAGTGCCCACTCAGCGGTTTTTGGCACGAATCAAGCAAAAAGCAGGCTAACCCGCGAGGGTCAATAATGAAGGAACGAGTCGTTGATCGACAAAATGCTGTTTCCTGACCTTTAAGTCAGAAAATCATTGACCGCAAAGTCAGACCTGATAAATTCGGTCCAAGTCGGTTAACAACAATAATGAGTCTGCGAGGCCTTCCGTGATCCAGTTTTTACTTAACCAGGAACTCCGTAGCGAGCACGCCCTGGACCCAAACCTGACCGTGCTCAATTATCTGCGCGACCATGTGGGCAAACCCGGCACCAAAGAAGGCTGCGCCAGCGGTGACTGCGGCGCCTGCACCGTGGTGGTCGGCGAGTTGCAAACGGATGACGCTGGCCGCGAACACATTCGCTATCGCAGCCTCAACTCGTGCCTGACGTTCGTGTCGTCATTGCACGGCAAACAACTGATCAGCGTCGAAGACCTCAAGCACCAGGGCGAACTGCACAGCGTGCAGAAAGCCATGGTCGAGTGCCACGGTTCGCAATGCGGCTTCTGCACCCCGGGCTTCGTGATGTCGCTGTTCGCGCTGCAAAAAAACAGCGATCAACCCGATTCCCATAAGGCCCACGAAGCGCTGGCCGGCAACCTGTGCCGTTGCACCGGTTATCGACCGATTCTGGAAGCCGCCGAGCAATCCTGCTGCGGTAAACAACCGGATCAATTCGATGCCCGCGAAGCCGATACCATCGCTCGCCTGAAAGCCATCGCACCTACCGACATCGGCGAACTCAACAGTGGCGACAAGCGCTGCCTGGTGCCGCTGACCGTGGCCGATCTGGCTGACCTCTACGACGCTTATCCACAGGCCCGGCTACTGGCCGGCGGTACGGATCTGGCGCTGGAAGTCACCCAGTTTCATCGCGCGTTGCCGGTGATGATCTACGTCGGCAACGTTGCCGAAATGAAGCGCATCGAACGCTTCGACGATCGCCTGGAAATCGGCGCCGCCACCGCCCTCTCCGATTGCTACGAAGCCTTGAAAGCCGAATACCCGGATTTTGGTGAATTGCTGCAACGCTTCGCTTCTTTGCAGATCCGCAACCAGGGCACCCTCGGCGGCAACATCGGCAACGCCTCTCCGATCGGTGACTCGCCTCCCCTGCTGATTGCGTTGGGCGCGCAAATAGTCCTGTGCAAAGGCGACATCCGCCGCACGATGGCGCTGGAAGATTACTTCATCGATTACCGGGTCACCGCGCGCCAGGAAAGCGAGTTCATCGAGAAAATCATCGTACCCCGTGCCAGCGCCGAACAGCTGTTCCGCGCCTACAAAGTTTCCAAGCGCCTGGACGATGACATTTCCGCGGTTTGCGCCGCCTTCAATCTGCGCATTGAAAACGGCGTGATCGCCGACGCCCGCGTCGCCTTCGGCGGCATGGCCGCAATTCCGAAACGTGCGAATCACTGCGAAACCGTGTTGCTCGGCGCGCCATTCAATCACGCCACCGTCGAACGCGCCTGCGCCGCACTGGCCGAAGATTTCACGCCGCTCTCGGACTTCCGCGCCAGCAAGGAATATCGCCTGCTCAGCGCGCAAAACCTGCTGCGCAAATACTTCATCGAACTGCAAACGCCGCACATCGAGACTCGGGTGACCGCTTATGTCTAACCATCACGCCGTAGAGAAGACCCAGGCCGAACTGGCTGAACTGTTCGCCAAGGACCTGACCACCGGTGTCGGCCGCAGCGTCAAGCACGACAGCGCCGCCAAGCATGTGTCCGGTGAAGCGCAGTACATCGACGACCGGTTGGAGTTTCCGAATCAGCTGCACCTTTACGCACGCCTGTCGGACCGTGCCCACGCGAAAATCATCAGCATCGACACCAAGCCCTGCTACGCCTTCGAAGGCGTGCGCATCGTCATTACCCACGAAGACGTGCCGGGCCTGAAAGACATCGGCCCCTTGCTGCCGGGCGATCCATTGCTGGCCATCGACGACGTGCAATTCGTCGGTCAACCCGTACTGGCCGTCGCTGCGAAAGATCTGGAAACTGCACGCAAAGCCGCCATGGCCGCGATCATCGAATACGAAGATCTCGAGCCGGTGTTGGACGTGGTTGAAGCGCTGCGCAAACGCCACTTCGTGCTCGACAGCCACACCCATCAGCGTGGCGATTCGGCCGGCGCATTGGCGACTGCCGAACACCGTATTCAAGGCACGCTGCACATCGGCGGCCAGGAACACTTCTACCTCGAAACCCAGATCTCTTCGGTGATGCCGACCGAAGACGGCGGGATGATCGTCTACTGCTCGACGCAGAACCCCACCGAAGTGCAGAAACTGGTGGCCGAGGTTCTGGACGTGTCGATGAACAAAATCGTCGTCGACATGCGCCGCATGGGCGGTGGTTTCGGCGGCAAGGAAACCCAGGCTGCGAGCCCGGCATGCCTGTGCGCAGTCGTCGCGCACCTCACCGGCCAGCCGACCAAGATGCGCCTGCCGCGCGTTGAAGACATGCTGATGACCGGCAAGCGCCATCCGTTCTACGTCGAGTACGACGTCGGCTTCGACAGCACCGGTCGCCTGCACGGCATCGCCCTGGAACTGGCCGGCAACTGCGGTTGCTCGCCAGACTTGTCGGCGTCGATTGTCGACCGTGCGATGTTCCACGCCGACAACTCGTACTACCTGGGCGACGCGACCATCAACGGTCACCGTTGCAAGACCAACACCGCGTCGAACACCGCTTACCGTGGCTTCGGCGGCCCGCAAGGGATGGTCGCCATCGAGGAAGTGATGGACGCGATTGCCCGGCATCTGGCCCTCGATCCGCTGGCGGTGCGCAAGGCCAACTACTACGGCAAGACCGAGCGCAACGTCACCCATTACTACCAGACCGTCGAGCACAACATGCTCGAGGAAATGACTGCCGAACTGGAAGAAAGCAGCCAGTACGCCGAGCGTCGTGAAGCGATCCGTCGCTACAACGCCAACAGTCCGATCCTGAAAAAAGGCCTGGCGCTGACCCCGGTCAAATTCGGTATTTCCTTCACTGCCAGCTTCCTCAACCAGGCCGGTGCGCTGATCCACGTCTACACCGACGGCAGCATCCACCTGAACCATGGCGGCACGGAAATGGGTCAGGGTTTGAACACCAAGGTTGCGCAGGTGGTGGCCGAAGTGTTCCAGGTGGAAATGGACCGCGTGCAGATCACCGCTACCAACACCGACAAGGTGCCGAACACCTCGCCGACCGCTGCCTCCAGCGGTGCCGACCTCAACGGTAAAGCCGCACAGAACGCCGCTGAAATCATCAAGAAACGCCTCGTGGAATTCGCTGCGCGCCAGTACAAGGTCAGCGAAGAAGACGTGGAATTCCACAATGGCCATGTACGGGTTCGCGATCACATCCTGACGTTCGAAGCGCTGATCCAGCAGGCGTATTTCGCCCAGGTGTCGCTGTCGAGTACTGGCTTCTACAAGACCCCGAAAATCTTCTACGACCGTAGTCAGGCACGTGGTCGTCCGTTCTACTACTACGCGTTCGGTGCAGCGTGCTGCGAGGTCATCATCGACACCCTGACCGGCGAGTACAAAATGCTGCGTACCGACATCCTCCACGACGTCGGCGACTCGCTGAACCCGGCCATCGACATCGGCCAGGTCGAGGGCGGTTTCATCCAGGGCATGGGCTGGCTGACCATGGAAGAACTGGTGTGGAACAACAAAGGCAAACTGATGACCAGCGGCCCGGCCAGCTACAAGATCCCGGCTGTGGCCGACATGCCGCTGGACCTGCGGGTGAAACTGGTGGAAAACCGCAAGAACCCGGAAGACACGGTGTTCCATTCCAAGGCCGTGGGCGAGCCGCCGTTCATGCTGGGCATCGCGTCGTGGTGTGCGATCAAGGATGCGGTGGCGAGCCTCGGTGACTACAAGCATCAACCGAACATCGATGCGCCGGCGACCCCGGAGCGGGTGTTGTGGGGGTGTGAGCAGATGCGGCAATTGAAGGCGGCGAAGGCTGTTGAGGCTGAAGCCGAGTTGGCTTCGCTCTAAGGACCGAGTCGCGCCCATCGCTGGCAAGCCAGCTCCCACAGGATTTGCCAGGACTCCAAATTCTGTGAACACCACAAAACACTGTGGGAGCTGGCTTGCCAGCGATGAGGCCCGAACAGACAACAGAAATGTTGAGGTGAATATGTACAACTGGATCGACGCCCTCGCCGACCTGCAATCCCGGGGTGAACCCTGCGTGTTGGTGACCATCATCGAAGAGCTCGGCTCGACGCCGCGCAATGCCGGTTCGAAGATGGTCATCAGCGCCACCCAGGCCTACGACACCATCGGTGGCGGGCACCTGGAATACAAGGCCATGCAGATCGGCCGCGAGATGCTCGCCAGCGGCAAGCAGGACACGCACCTGGAGCGCTTCAGCCTCGGCGCCAGCCTCGGCCAGTGCTGCGGCGGCGTGACCGTGTTGCTGTTCGAACCGATGGGCCAGGTCCAGGCGCAGATCGCCGTGTTCGGCGCAGGCCATGTCGGTCGGGCGCTGGTGCCGCTGCTCGCCAGCCTGCCCTGCCGGGTGCGCTGGATCGATTCGCGGGAAGCGGAATTCCCGGAACAGATCCCCCACGGCGTGCGCAAAATTGTTGCCGAAGAACCGGTGGATGAAATCGACAACCTGCCCGCCGGCAGCTACTGCATCGTCATGACCCACAACCACCAGCTCGACCTCGAACTCACCGCCGCGATCCTCAAGCGCAACGACTTCGCCTACTTCGGCCTGATCGGTTCGAAGACCAAACGGGTGAAGTTCGAACACCGCCTGCGGGACCGCGGTTTCGACAGCGCCGTGCTGCAACGCATGCGCTGCCCGATGGGCATCGGCGAAGTCAAAGGCAAGTTGCCTGTGGAAATCGCCATCTCCATCGCCGGCGAGATCATCGCCACCTATAACGCCAGTTTCGGCCAGCAAACAGCCAGCGCCGGATCATCGATTGCCAAACTGCTGCCTGCGTCACGCCGCAGCCAAGCCTCCCACTGAGAAAGCTCATGCCTCTGACTCGCAAAGCCTACCGCGCCGCCATCCTGCACAGCATCGCCGACCCCGCCGAAGTGGGCATCGAAGCCTCGTATGAGTATTTCGAAGACGGCCTGCTGGTGGTCGATAACGGCCAGATCAGCGCCCTCGGCCACGCCAGCGACTTGCTGCCGACCCTGCCCACCGATATCGAGATCACTCATTATCAGGACGCGCTGATCACCCCCGGCTTCATCGACACTCACATTCATTTGCCGCAAACCGGCATGGTCGGCGCTTACGGCGAGCAGTTGCTGGATTGGCTCAACACCTACACCTTCCCGTGTGAAAGCCAGTTTGCTGACAAGGCTCACGCTGATGAAGTCGCGGACATTTTCATCAAGGAACTGCTGCGCAACGGCACCACGACGGCGCTGGTGTTCGGCAGCGTGCATCCGCAATCGGTGAACTCGTTTTTCGAAGCCGCCGAGCAGCTGGACCTGCGGATGATCGCTGGCAAAGTGATGATGGACCGCAACGCCCCGGACTACCTGACTGACACCGCCGAATCCAGTTACGTGGAAAGCAAGGCGCTGATCGAGCGCTGGCACGGCAAGGGCCGCCTGCATTACGCGGTGACCCCGCGCTTCGCCCCCACCAGCACCCCGGAACAACTGACCCTCGCCGGCCAGTTGCTCAGCGAATACCCCGACCTGTACATGCAGACCCACATCAGCGAAAACCTGAAGGAAGTCGAGTGGGTCAAGGAACTGTTCCCCGAGCGCAAGGGCTACCTCGACGTTTACGATCACTACCAGTTGCTGGGCGAGCGCTCGGTGTTCGCCCACGGCGTGCACTTGTGCGACGACGAATGCGCGCGGCTGGCGGAGACGGGTTCGGCGATTGCTTTCTGCCCGACCTCGAACTTCTTCCTCGGCAGCGGCCTGTTCAATTTGCCGATGGCCGAGAAGCACAAACTCAATGTTGGTTTGGGCACGGACGTGGGCGGCGGCACCAGTTTTTCGCTGCTGCAAACGTTGAACGAAGCCTACAAGGTCATGCAACTGCAAGGTGCGCGCCTGAGCCCGTTCAAATCGCTGTACCTGGCGACATTGGGCGGTGCGCGTGCACTGCGTCTGGAAGACAAGATCGGCACGCTGAAACCGGGCACCGACGCGGACTTCCTGGTGCTGGACTACAACGCCACGCCGCTGCTGAGCTATCGCTTGAAGCAGGCCAACAACATTGCCGAGACGTTGTTTGTATTGATGACACTGGGGGATGACCGGACCGTGCTGCAGACGTATGCGGCGGGGAATCAGGTGCATCAGCGCTAAGTTCTTCCGGGCATAAAAAATCCCCCGTTGCTTTACCGCACTGGGGGATTTTTGTTGCCTATCAGATTGCTATCGCGGGCAAGCCTGCTCCCACAGGATCGCGGTGAGCGTGCAACCGACATCCATCCTGTGGGAGCGTGGCTTGCCCGCGATGGGCGCGCCTCGTTCTACCTTAGAGCTTGACCGCAGGCCGCCCCGGCTTCTTGGTCTGCAATAAATGCGAGAACACCGCATGCAAATCATCCGACGCGCTTTCCTCGTCGAGGTTGAGCTTGCTGTCGATGTGATCCATGTGATGCATCATCAGGTTCACCGCCAACGCACCATCACGCGCTTCGATGGCGTCGATCAATTGGGTGTGCTCGTCGTAGGAACAGTGGGAACGGTTGCCGCTTTCGTACTGGGCGATGATCAGCGAAGTCTGGGACACCAGGCTGCGCTGGAAGCTGATCAACGGCGCGTTTTTCGCCGCTTCGGCCAGTTTCAGGTGGAATTCGCCCGACAGACGGATCCCGGCGCCGCGATCGCCACGGGAGAAGCTGTCGCGCTCATCGTTGACCATCTGCCGCAGCTCGGCAATCTGCTCGGCAGTCGCGTGCTGAACCGCCAGTTCAGTGATCGCCCGCTCCACCAGACGCCGCGCCAGGAACACCTGACGGGCCTCTTCAACACTGGGGCTGGCGACCACGGCGCCACGGTTCGGACGCAGCAGCACGACGCCTTCATGGGCCAGGCGCGACAGCGCGCGGCGAATGATGGTGCGACTGACCCCGAAAATTTCCCCCAGCGCTTCTTCGCTCAACTTGGTGCCGGGCGCCAGACGCTGTTCGAGGATGGCCTCGAAGATATGCGCGTAGACAATATCGTCCTGGGTACCGCTGCGGCCTGCTTTGCCTGCTCGCGGTTGTTTCTTTAGGGGCTGCAACTGTTCGTTCATGGGCACTCGAGTCGGGAGAACTGCGGCGAATTGACCGTGACTGTAATACGGCACAGTGGGTCGCTGGCAAGTATCGCGTAAAAAACACCGCGATTGTACACAATGGATGGTGGCAACACGACTGTACGGCTGTTTGTCGCTTCTGCTGTATCGCAACGGTTGGTTACTTTTGAGTTTAGGCTTGATCGCAGAATCCGCAGCCTGAATGCAATCCCTGTAGCAGCTGGCATCTCCATCAGAACAAGGAACACCGCTGTCATGAACGACGCCACGCACACGCAGCTCCGCCCCTTGGCCGATACGTCACCGTCGGCGATCGTCGCCGGCTTCATCGCGATGATGACCGGTTACACCAGTTCTCTGGTCCTGATGTTTCAGGCGGGACAAGCGGCGGGACTGACCAGTGGGCAGATTTCGTCGTGGATCTGGGCGATCTCGATTGGCATGGCGGTGTGCTCGATCGGCCTGTCCCTGCGGTATCGCACGCCGATTACCATCGCCTGGTCGACCCCCGGTGCAGCGTTGCTGATCACCAGTCTCGGCGGCGTGAGCTACGGCGAAGCCATCGGTGCCTACATCACTTGCGCAGTGCTGGTGACGATTTGCGGCCTGACCGGCAGCTTCGAACGGTTGGTGAAAAAGATTCCGGCGTCATTGGCCGCGGCGTTGCTGGCGGGGATTCTGTTCAAGATCGGCAGTGAAATCTTCGTCGCCGCGCAGCATCGCACCGGGCTGGTGCTGGGGATGTTCTTCACTTATCTGTTGGTCAAGCGCCTGTCGCCGCGCTACGCGGTGCTCGCAGCGTTACTGATTGGCACGGCGCTGTCCGGGTTCATGGGGCTGCTGGACTTCAGCGGTTTCCATCTGGAACTGGCAACGCCGATCTGGACCACGCCGCACTTCTCCCTGGCCGCGACTATCAGCATCGGCATTCCGCTGTTTGTGGTGGCGATGACTTCGCAAAACATGCCTGGCATCGCGGTTTTGCGCGCCGACGGCTACACCGTGCCCGCCTCGCCATTGATCACCACCACAGGCATCGCCTCGCTGCTACTGGCACCGTTCGGCTCCCACGGGATCAACCTGGCGGCCATCAGCGCGGCGATCTGCACCGGGCCGCATGCCCATGAGGATCGCAACAAACGCTACACGGCGGCGGTCTGGTGCGGGATTTTCTACGGGATTGCCGGGGTGTTTGGCGCAACGCTGGCGGCCTTGTTTGCGGCGCTGCCTAAAGAGTTGGTGCTGTCGATTGCGGCGCTGGCACTGTTCGGCTCGATCATCAATGGTCTGAGCATTGCCATGACCGAAGTGAAAGAACGTGAGGCGGCGCTGATTACCTTTATGGTCACGGCGTCCGGGCTGACGCTGTTTTCCATTGGGTCCGCGTTCTGGGGGATTGTGGCGGGGGTGTTGACGCTGGTGATCTTGAATTGGCGTAAAGCCTGAAACGAGGCTGCGTGCTTTTGATCTTCCGGACATAAAAAAACGGCGACCCTTGGGCCGCCGCTTCTTTTATGACATCAAGCTACCGGATTGATCGGCTTTTCCGGGTACCAGACGTCGATCAGCGGGCTGACGGTTGCTTCGGTCAGTTCGCTGCGGCCCTTGAGCCAGGCTTCAACAGCAGCGCGCTGCTCTTCGGACACCGAGCCACGCTTCTGCAGGCAAACCAGACCGAAGTCGTCGCCGCCAACATAACCCAGACCGTTGGCTTCCATGGCTTCTTTCAGGAACGCGTCGAGGAAAGCATCAATGGCTTCATCAGCCAAATCTTCTTTGAAATCCAGGTTCAGTTCGAAACCCAGCTCTTGAAATTCATCGACGCACAGTTTTTTGCGCAGACGCTGGGAACGGTTAGTCGCCATTGGAACAATCCTCATAAGTAATAACGGGCGGCACTTTAGCAGTTTAAGCCGCTAATTGCCCGACTCTCTGGGGCGCGTCGTTGACCGTCGGTAAAAAAATTGCGGATTAGAGGGCCACGGCAAGGCACAAGCCGTTACACCTTGGGGCATAATGCCGACACTTTCATGACCACTGAGGGAATTTATCTTCATGCCCTCGCCTTTTTTCCCCTCGAATGCAGGGTTCTATTTCACATGATCAAATCTTTGCGTCCCTTGTTGCTGGCCGGTTTCCTTCTTCCTCTGGCCTTCTCCGTTTCCGCCGCCTCCATCAACACCGGTCTGTCCCCCAACGTCGAAAAAGCCCTCAAGGCCAGCAAGCTTCCGGACAACGCCCTGTCGCTGGTGATGATTCCGTTGAACGGCCCGGGCACGCCGACCATTTACAACGCTGACGTTTCGGTCAACCCGGCCTCGACCATGAAGCTGGTAACCACCTACGCCGCGCTGGAAATGCTCGGCCCGAACCATCAGTGGAAAACCGAGTTCTACACCGACGGCACCCTCAGCGGCGGCATCCTCAACGGCAACCTCTACCTCAAGGGTGGCGGCGATCCAAAACTGAACATGGAAAAACTCTGGCTGCTGATGCGTGACCTGCGCGCCAACGGCGTGACGCAAATCACCGGTGATCTGGTGTTGGACCGTGGCTTCTTCGTGCAACCGCAACTGCCGGAGTTCAACGACGACGGCAATGACGACAACAAGCCGTTCCTGGTCAAGCCCGATTCGCTGATGGTCAACCTCAAGGCCTTGCGCTTCGTGGCACGCAACGACAACGGCCGGGTCCTGGTGTCGGTGGAGCCACCGATTGCCAGCATCAATATTGAAAACCAGGTCAAAGCGGTCAATTCCAAGCAATGCACCGGTGGCGTGCGTTACAACCCGGTGACCCAGGCCGATGGCAGCGTGACCGTGACGGTCGGCGGTCAGTTGGGCGAAGGCTGCAGCTCGCAGACTTATCTGTCGCTGCTTGACCACGCAACCTACACCGCCGGTGCCGTGCGGGCGATCTGGAAGGAGCTGGGCGGCAGCATCCAGGGTAAGGATCGTCTGGCGCCAACGCCGAGCAACGCCAAAGTACTGGCCCGGGCCTACTCGCCGGATCTGGCGGAAATCATTCGCGACATCAACAAATACAGCAACAACACCATGGCTCAGCAGTTGTTCCTGAGCCTGGGCCAGAAATTCCGCACCGACGCCGACGGTGACGACGCCAAGGCTGCCCAGCGTGTGGTGCGTCAGTGGCTGGCGAAGAAAGGCATCACCGCGCCGCACCTGGTGATGGAGAACGGCTCCGGCCTGTCTCGCGCCGAACGCGTGAGCGCCCGTGAAATGGCGGCGATGCTGCAAGCCGCGTGGCGCAGCCCCTACTCCGCCGAGTTCATCAGCTCGATGCCGATTGCCGGCACCGACGGCACCATGCGCAAACGCCTGAAAACCACGGCAATGCGCGGCGAGGCCCACGTCAAGACCGGCACCCTGAACACCGTGCGCGCGATCTCCGGCTACAGCCGTGACGTCAACGGCAACACCTGGGCGGTGGTGGCGATCCTCAACGACAAGGCCCCGTTTGGCGCATCGTCGGTGCTGGATCAGGTGCTGCTGGACCTGTATCGCCAGCCGAAAGTGCCGGAAACGGCTTCGGTGCTCTGACCCCGATCTTCCAAACACTGAAGATCATTGTGGGAGCGAGCTTGCTCGCGATAGCGGTATGACAGTCGACATAAACGTTGAATGTCAGGCCTCATCGCGAGCAAGCTCGCTGCCACAGGGTTTTGCATGCGGTTGTAGAGACACCTCAGATCAAAATGTGAGAGCGGGCTTGTTGGTGGCCTTAGCTGGTCTGCGGCTCGACCCGATCCCGTCCCGCCTGCTTCGCCGCATAAACCCCGGAATCCGCCCGCAGCAACAGCGCATCCGCGCCTTCACCAACTCGCCAGCTGGCAATCCCGAAACTCGCGGTCACGGTGCCCACGCCTTCGATCGGTGAACTGCGCAAGCCTTGCCACAGCTGCAAGGCCAGGACATGGGCATGTTCTGCGTCGATGTCCGGGCACAGCACCATGAACTCCTCGCCACCCAGGCGGCAGAACACGTCGGTACGTCGCAGACGATGACCGATGCGTTCGCACACAACCTGCAACACCCGGTCGCCCACGGCATGGCCATGCTGGTCATTGATGCGCTTGAAGTGGTCGATGTCGAGCATGATCACCGATAACTCGCCACCACCGCGCTCTACCCGGGCCATTTCGGTGGTCAGGCGTTCTTGAAAGTAGCGACGGTTGTGAATTCCGGTCAGAGAGTCGGTAATCGACAGCGCCCGCAACTCTTCTTCCACCCGCTTCAGGTCGGAAATGTCCGAGATGTAGCCATGCCAGAGCACGCCGCCGCCCGGCAGTTCCTCCGGCGTCGCCTCGCCGCGCACCCAGCGCAGGCCGCGCTGAGGCAGTTGCACCCGGTATTCCTCGCGCCACGGACTGAGGGTCTCCGCCGAGGCGCGGATCGAGGCGCGAACGCGGGTCGTGTCCTGGGGATGAATCCGCGTGAAAATCGCCTCCGCGTTGAGCAGCAGCACATCCGGCTCGAGTTCGTAGATCTCGCGAATCCCGTCGCTGGCGTAGATCACGCTGAAGCGACCGTCGAATTCCATCTTGAATTGATAAATGCCACCGGGCACATGGGCGCTGAGTTTTTTCAGCAACAAGTCGCGGGCGGCCAGGGCTTCGTGGACACGCTTGCGTTCGGTGATGTCGATGCAGACTGCCAGATGCCCAACCCACAGGCCCTGCTCGTCAAGGACCGGGGTCGCGAGCATGTTCACGGTCAAATGGCTGCCATCCTGACGGACCAGCGTCCACTCCCGCGCTTCGTGACCGCCCTCCTCTGCGCCTTCGACCAACATCGCCTGACAGGTCGGAATCGGCTTGCCATACCGCACACTCAATTCTGCCGAGCGTGCGACCAGCTCTCGGGGAAGGTGCAGGTTTTCCAGGGTCATGCGTCCCACCACTTCAGCGCTGGAGTATCCCAGCATCTGCTCGGCCCCAGCGTTGAAGGTGCTGATCACGCCACGCAGGTCCGTGGCGATGATCGCCACTTGGGTCGCGGCATTCAGCACGCCGCGCAACTGGCCGTGAGTGCCGCGCAATTCCTGCTCGCGGGCGTGCAGTTCCTGGGTGCGCTGCTCGACCATTTTCAGTGCGCGCTGGCGTTGGCTGACCAACACGTAGAGCAACGCACTGAGCAGCACACTGAGCAAACCACCGAGCACCACCAGGCTGGTCACCGAGGAATGGTTGGCTTTCAGAAAGGCTTCGCTGGGCAGGATATCGACTTGATAGTCGTGGTCGGCCATACGCAACAGGCGTGTCGCGGACAATTCACTGGGCGCAGGCGAGTTATAGGACTCGTAAAGCACTTCATGCTGATCGTCGGTGGACAGGTCAAGGATGCGCACCGAAAGATAGTCATAACTGGCCTCCGGCAACCCGTCCGCCAGCAACTGACGCATGCTGATCACGGCCATGACATAACCGTAGGGTTTGGCGCTCGGCGTCGCCGCATCACTCTGACGCTTCACCGGCGCTACCAGCAGCACGCCACGCGCATATGCCGGCTCGATACCCACCAGATGCATCGGCTGCGAGACGGCCATGCTGCCCAGCTTGTCGGCCCGATCAAGGGTGGCGCGGCGCAAGGGCTGGGCAAACAAGTCGTACCCCAGCGGCGAGCCGAGTCGGCTTCGGGTCTGGCTGTAGAGCACCGCCACGTATTCATCCCGTTCGGCGGCCAATTGCAGCTGGCCCTCGGCATTGAGCTCACGCAGGGTGAAGTCGCTCAAACCTTCTTCTTCGCGCACCTTGCGCTCGAATTCCGCCCGCTCGGCACGGGTGACCCGCGCCGCGAATGAATACGCCTGCGTGCGGTGCAGCAACGGTTGGGTGTAGCCGTCGAACTCCTCGCGGGAGACCGACTCGGAATTGGCGAAGAACCGGCGCAGGCCGTCGAGGCGCTGCTCCTGATCTTCGAAACGTTCTTCGATGCGGCTATAACGTTCGCTGGCGAGCAGCTGGAAACGTTGCCGTAATTGATGGTGATACAGATTCAGCGTCGACCAGGTCAGCAATCCAGTGAGAATCCCACCGACGAGCAATACCAGCAGCGCGACCAGCCAGGCCGAGACATCTTCACTGATAAAACCCAGGATCTTGGGACGCACGGCGTGCAACGACATAAACGCAACTCAAAACGCCAGGTGCGGGAAAGCCCATTGGCCATGAGTTGAGTTATAGCTATTAGCCACTAATTTGACCAGCACAGAAAGAACCAAAGAGCCTTTAAAAATCAAGGCTCTGTGGATCCAATCACTTATCTGTCAACGGGCTGTGATTTTCCAGGCACGGTGGATCTTGCCATTACGGGCGAAATCCGGATCGATGGTCTGGGCAGTGATTTCTTCAACGGCATAACGCGCGGCGAGGTTTTCCTCGAGCGTAAACTTGCGGAAGTTGTTGGAGAAGTACAACACGCCGCCCGGCGCCAGACGCGCCATGGCCAGGTCGATCAATTGCACCTGGTCACGCTGTACGTCGAAGATCCCTTCCATGCGCTTGGAGTTGGAGAACGTCGGCGGGTCGATGAAGATCAGGTCGTACTCGTCACGGCAGGCATCGAGCCACGCCATCACGTCACCCTGCTCCAGACGGTTCTTGTCGGAGAAACCGTTCAGCGACAGGTTGCGACGCGCCCAGTCCAGGTAGGTTTTCGACAGGTCGACGCTGGTGGTGCTGCGTGCACCGCCCTTGGCCGCGTGAACGCTGGCGGTCGCGGTGTAGCAATACAGGTTGAGGAAGCGCTTGCCGGCCGCCTCTTTCTGGATGCGCATACGCATTGGGCGGTGGTCGAGGAACAGCCCGGTGTCGAGGTAGTCGGTGAGGTTGACCAGCAGCTTCACGCCGCCTTCGTTGACCTCGACAAACTTGCCCTGCGCCGCTTGGCGTTCGTACTGCTTGGTGCCGCTCTGACGCTCGCGGCGCTTGACCACCACGCGGCTCTTGTCGATGTTCAAGGCCTGCGGAATCGCCGCCAGGGCATCGAACATGCGTGCCGAAGCTTTTTCCGGGTCGATGGACTTCGGCGCGGCGTATTCCTGGACATGGACCCAATCCTGATACAGGTCGATGGCCATGGAATATTCCGGCATGTCGGCATCGTAGACGCGGTAGCAATCAATGCCCTCGCGCTTGACCCACTTGCCCAACGCCTTGAGGTTCTTTTGCAGGCGGTTGGCGAACATCTGCCCGCCTTCGCTCAAGCGCGGCTGCTCGATCACCACCGGGGCCGGTTTGATCGGGTTGCCGTTCTTGTTGTACTTCTCGTACTTGCCGGGTGCTACGTCGTTGTCGGCGACTTCGACTTCTGCCTGCTCACGTTCCACCTGACGCTGTTCCGGGGTGCGACGCTCGCCGGTGACGAACTGGTCCGGCGTGACTTTGATCAGCAGCAATTTGCACGGCAAGGCGCCGTTCCAGAACGAATACTGTTTGTGGCTGCGGATGCCCATGCGCTTGCCCAGGTCCGGCGCGCCGGTGAACACCGCCGCTTCCCAGTTCAGGCAGGCCTGACGCAGACGCTCGCCAAGGTTCTGGTAGAGGTAGAGCAGGCTCGCCTCGTCACCCAGACGCTCGCCGTAGGGCGGGTTGCAGATCACCAGACCTTTCTGGTTCTGGTCCGGACGCGGCTCGAACGTGCCGACTTCGCCCTGGTAGATCTTGATCCACTCACTCAGGCCTGCACGTTCGACGTTGTTGCGGCCTGGTTGAATCAGGCGCGGATCGGCTTCGTAACCGCGAATCCACAGCGGTGGCTTGGCCAGACCAGCGGCGGCGCGTTCGGTGGCCTCTTCGTGGAGCTTTTTCCACAGCGCCGGCACGTGGCCGAGCCAGGCGGTGAAGCCCCACTGCTCGCGACGCAGGTTCGGCGCCATGTCGGCGGCGATCATCGCCGCTTCGACGAGGAACGTGCCGACACCGCACATCGGGTCAGCCAGTGCGCCGCCATCGGCCGCAATGCGTGGCCAGCCGGAACGGATCAGGATCGCTGCCGCGAGGTTTTCCTTCAGCGGCGCCGCGCCCTGCTGCAAGCGATAACCGCGCTGGTGCAGGCTGTGGCCGGAGAGGTCGAGGGACAAAATGGCTTCGCCACGGTCCAGGCGCAGGTGAATGCGCAGGTCCGGGTTGAGCTTGTCGATGGACGGACGATCGCCCTGCGGAGTGCGCAGTTTGTCGACGATGGCGTCTTTGACTTTCAAGGCGCCGAAGTGAGTGTTGTCGATGCCCGAGCCGTGGCCGCTGAACTCGACGGCCAGGGTGCCGTCGTTGAGCATGTGGTCTTGCCACTCGATGTCGAGTACGCCGTGGTACAGGTCTTCGGCGTCCTTCATCGGGAAACGCTTGAGCACCAGCAGCACCCGGTTCGCCAGACGCGACCACAGGCACAGGCGATAAGCGGTTTCCATGGTGGCCATGCCGCGCACGGCAGAGGTGTGCTCACGTGCTTCTTCAAGGCCAAGCCCGACGGCTTCCTCGATCAGCAGGCCTTCAAGGCCTTTGGGGCAAGTGAGAAAGATTTCGAATTGATCGGACATTGGAATTTCAGAGCCTTTAGCTAAGTGAACCGGCAACGCATTGCCGGCCCGGTTTTCAATCAGGCGCTTTTCTAAAAGAGCGCCCGCGTGGCACGAAGGTGTGCCGTCCCACCTGTGCTGCTCAGGTTAGAAGAGCTTAGATGCACAGGCAGATAAAAAAGTTGATGCAACAAAATGTCATAAGTCGACCCTTCGTCGAATAGTCCTCTTGCTTAACAGGAGCGATTCTCACAAAGGATTAACCCCATCATTCTGTGGGGGGCCGATCATACAGGGCTTTGGCCAATAAACACGGGACAAACATCGTGTTACTTATGGCCTTAGCATCTTTATGGTTACGTTCTTATGACAAAACGATCATTCCCTCGATGTGACGCATTGGTTAGAACTCAACACAGGTTGACGCCGCAACGACGTCAACACCTTGGCTCGCGACGCCGGCAGCGAGCCCCAACGGCAGGAGTTTTTCTGCCAGACCTCAATTGAGGTCGACGCGATAAATACAGTCAACAAGTGAGGGCAACACCCTATGAGAAGACTTAAGCGTGATCCGTTGGAAAGAGCATTTTTGCGCGGATATCAATATGGCGTTGGTGGCAAATCCCGTGAGCTTTGCCCATTTACTCTACCGTCGGTACGCCAAGCCTGGATTAACGGCTGGCGAGAAGGACGCGGCGACAACTGGGACGGTATGACCGGCACTGCGGGAATCCACAGACTCAACGAACTTCACGCCGTCGGCTAACACAGGGCACACACTCCGACACGACAATCTGATTACGTAACGACTTAACACGCACGCCCCATCCGGGCGGCGGGCTCCGGCCCAGGGGCTCCTTCGAGGAGCCCTTTTTTATGCCTGCTTTTCGCCGAAATACAATTCCCTGTGTAGAAGCCGGCTTGCTGGCGATGGCGTCCTAAAGATCGCTATCGCCAGCAAGCCGGCTCCTACACAGGGTTCAGCGCAGGGCCGCGATGGCGTCGACACACTCGCGAATCAGCGCCGGGCCTTTGTAGATGAAGCCGGAGTAGATCTGCACAAGGCTCGCCCCTGCGGCGATTTTCTCAGCCGCGTGCTTGCCTTCGGTGATGCCGCCTACGGCGATGATCGGCAAGCGACCGGCCAGTTCGGCTGCCAGCACCTTCACGGTGTGGGTGCTCTTGTCGCGAACCGGTGCGCCGGACAGACCGCCCGCCTCGTCACCATGCTCCATGCCTTCGACGCCTACGCGACTCAGGGTGGTGTTGGTGGCGATCACCGCGTCCATCCCGGTTTCGATCAACGCTTGCGCGACCTGCGCGGTTTCTTCATCGGTCATGTCCGGCGCGATCTTGATCGCCAGCGGTACATGTTTGCCGTGGCGCAACGCCAGTTCTGCGCGACGGGTCGCCAGATCAGCCAGCAATTGCTTGAGCGAATCGCCGAATTGCAGGCTGCGCAAGCCCGGGGTGTTCGGTGAGCTGACGTTGACCGTCACATAGCTGGCGTGGGCGTAGACCTTGTCCAGGCAGATCAGGTAATCGTCGACCGCACGCTCAACCGGCGTATCGAAGTTCTTGCCGATGTTGATGCCCAGCACGCCCTTGTACTTGGCCGCCGCCACGCGCGCCAGCAGGTGATCGACGCCGAGGTTGTTGAACCCCATGCGGTTGATGATTGCCTCGGCTTCCGGCAGGCGGAAAATCCGTGGCTTGGGGTTGCCCGGCTGCGGACGCGGGGTGATGGTGCCGATTTCGACAAAACCGAAACCCAGCTGGGCAAACCCGTCGATGGCCGCACCGTTCTTGTCCAGACCGGCCGCCAAACCTACCGGGTTCGGAAACTCCAGGCCCATGACGTTCACCGGCATTTTCGCCGGCGCCTTGCACAGCAAACCGTTGAGGCCCAAACGCCCGCCCGCGCCGATCAGGTCCAGGGACAGATCGTGGGAGGTTTCCGGGGAAAGTTTGAACAACAGCTGACGGGCCAGGGTGTACATGGGCGGTTTTGACTCGAATGGCGGCGAAATGAGGCGGCGATTATAGCCGGGCATCGGTGTCGCAAGCGAGGCGCGCGACAAAATCAACGGGCGATGGCATATGCCTTGCACCGTCACTGACATCAGCACTCATGCCAACGGCGGGATGAGTCGAAAGACAAAGGCGTCGTCACCTGGCCTTGCCCCTGGCAAGCAGCCCGGTACGACGCTTTTTTTTTGGAAGGTGTTTAACCATGAATGAAACCACAGCGGGCCCACTGGCCTGGGTCAATGGCAGCGATGCCCCGGAAAAGACTGAAATCAACCTCGGTTTCATGGCCCTGAGTGATTGCGCCTCGGTGGTGGTCACGGCCACGCAGGGTTTCGCGCAGCCTTACGGCCTGACCCTGAACCTCAAGCGCCAGTCGTCCTGGGCCAACTTGCGGGACAAACTGGTCAGCGGCGAACTCGACGCCGCGCACAGCCTGTACGGCCTGATCTACGCCGTGCACCTGGGCATCGGCGGCGTGGCGCCGACCGACATGGCGGTGCTCATGGGCCTGAACCAGAACGGCCAGAGCATCAACCTTTCTCATGGTTTGCAGGCCTTGGGGGTGACCAGTCCTGAAGCACTGGACCGGCACGTGCACCAAAGTCGCCCAAAACTGACCTTCGCCCAGACATTTCCGACAGGCACCCACGCCATGTGGCTGTATTACTGGCTCGCAAGTCAGGGCATTCATCCGTTGCAGGACGTCGACAGCGTGGTGGTGCCGCCGCCGCAAATGGTCGCGCACCTGCAAGCCGGGCGCATTGATGGTTTCTGCGTCGGCGAGCCGTGGTCCGCCAGCGCGGTGAAGCAGAACCTGGGGTTCACCCTGGCAACGACCCAGACCATCTGGCCCGATCACCCGGAAAAAGTCCTCGGCTGCACCCGCGCCTTTGTCGAGCAGTACCCGAACACCGCCCGGGCGCTGGTGATGGCGATCCTCGAAGCCAGCCGCTTCATCGAAGACAGCAGCGAAAACCGCCGCAGCACCGCGAAGCTATTGAGCGCGCCCGAATACCTTGACGCACCGCTCGATTGCATCGAACCGCGCTTGCTCGGCGACTACGCCGATGGCCTCGGCAATCGCTGGCAGGACCCGCACGCGCTGCGCTTCCATGCGGGCGGTGAGGTCAACGTGCCGTACTTGTCCGATGGCATGTGGTTCATGACACAGTTCCGCCGCTGGGGCTTGTTGCGCGACGACCCGGATTACCTCGGCGTGGCCCGTGAGGTCCAGCAACTGGACGTGTACCGTGAGGCCGCCGGCGCAGTCGGTGTTGCCGCCGAGGGTGAGGACATGCGCAGCAGTCAATTGATCGACGGCAAAATCTGGGACGGCTCCGACCCGACCGGCTATGCCCGCAGTTTCAAGCTGCACGCCATGAGCGAAAGCTCGCCCCTTCTCGCCAGCCGCTGACAGGAGACTGCGAATATGTTGCGTATCCTGCTGATCAACGACACTGCGAAGAAAGTCGGTCGCCTGAAAGCGGCCCTGACCGAAGCCGGGTTCGAGGTGATCGACGAATCAGGTCTGACCATCGACCTGCCCGCGCGCGTCGAAACGGTGCGTCCGGACGTGATTTTGATCGATACCGAGTCACCCAGCCGCGATGTGATGGAGCAAGTGGTACTCGTGAGTCGCGACCAACCGCGGCCGATTGTGATGTTTACCGATGAACATGACCCCGATGTGATGCGCCAGGCGATCAAGTCCGGGGTCAGTGCCTACATCGTCGAAGGCATTCACGCACAACGCTTGCAGCCGATTCTCGACGTCGCCATGGCACGCTTCGAAAGCGACCAGGCCCTGCGCGCCCAGCTCAACGCCCGCGACCAGCAACTGGCCGAGCGCAAGCGCATCGAACTGGCCAAGGGGCTGCTGATGAAGATGAAGGACTGCAACGAGGAAGAGGCCTACACCCTCATGCGCCGCCAGGCCATGAGCCGGCAGCAGAAACTGATTCAGGTGGCGGAGCAGATTATTGCCATGAGTGAATTGCTTGGCTGAAGCCTTGCGGAGCCTATGAAGACGCCTTCGCGGGCAAGCCTCGCTCCTACAGGTCTTGTGTCGCCCACACCCTCTGAACTCACCAAAAAACCCGTAGGAGCGAGGCTTGCCCGCGAATGGCCACGACGCGGTTTCACCTGTTGGCACAGATCTCGCTAAGCAATCACTACAGGTAACCAACGGCGGTTGCCCCACCTACGACAAAGACGTCGCTCACCTCATTTGCCCATGGCGAATCGGGTGGCGGCGTTTTTTCGTTTTGGCCCCAGAGATCGGGGCCGGTGGTGCGGCCGAGGCGGCGCCCCACCTGCAAGCTCCTGACTCCTTCTCGAGACTCCCTACAGCTGAGGTGCGCGATGAATTCAAGCTTCTGGAAATCTGGCCATACCCCGACATTGTTCGCGGCCTTCCTCTATTTTGACCTGAGTTTCATGGTCTGGTACCTGCTCGGCCCCTTGGCGGTGCAGATCGCCGCCGACCTGCACCTGACCACCCAACAGCGCGGGCTGGTGGTGGCCACGCCGATTCTGGCCGGCGCCGTGCTGCGCTTTGTCATGGGCCTGCTGGCGGATCGCCTGTCGCCAAAAACCGCCGGACTGATCGGCCAGGTGATCGTCATCTGTGCGCTGTTCGGTGCCTGGAAACTCGGCATTCACAGTTATGAACAAGCCTTGGTGCTGGGACTGTTCCTCGGCATGGCCGGTGCGTCATTCGCCGTCGCGCTGCCGCTGGCCTCGCAATGGTA
This sequence comes from Pseudomonas sp. UMAB-40, assembly GCF_900095275.1. Classification (NCBI taxonomy): domain Bacteria; kingdom Pseudomonadati; phylum Pseudomonadota; class Gammaproteobacteria; order Pseudomonadales; family Pseudomonadaceae; genus Pseudomonas; species Pseudomonas sp. UMAB-40. Next base: position 52,766 of record NZ_LT607565.1, on the reverse strand, counting down.
TCCACCGCAGCATCAAGGCAAGGCCATGGGCATCGCCGGTGCTGGCAACTCGGGCACCGTGCTTGCCGCATTGATCGCCCCGGTGCTCGCGGCAGCCTTCGGCTGGAGCAACGTATTCGGCTTCGCCCTGATCCCGCTGATCCTGACCCTCATCGTGTTTGCCTGGCTGGCCAAAAACGCCCCTGAGCGGCCGAAAGCCAAGTCCATGTCCGACTACTTCAAGGCCTTGGGCGACCGCGACAGTTGGTGGTTCATGTTTTTCTACAGCGTGACCTTCGGTGGCTTCATCGGCCTGGCCAGCGCCCTGCCCGGCTACTTCAACGACCAATACGGCCTGAGCCCGGTGACTGCCGGCTACTACACCGCGGCCTGCGTGTTCGGCGGCAGCCTGATGCGTCCACTGGGCGGCGCCTTGGCCGACCGTTTCGGCGGGATTCGCACGTTGCTGGGGATGTACACGGTTGCAGCGATCTGCATCGCCGCGGTGGGTTTCAACCTGCCGAGTTCCTACGCGGCACTGGCACTTTTCGTCTGCACCATGCTCGGTTTGGGTGCGGGTAACGGCGCAGTGTTCCAATTGGTCCCGCAGCGTTTTCGTCGCGAGATTGGTGTGATGACCGGTTTGATCGGCATGGCCGGCGGTATTGGTGGATTTGCACTGGCAGCGGGCATGGGCGCGATCAAACAAAGCACCGGCAGCTATCAACTGGCTCTGTGGTTGTTCGCCAGCCTCGGCGTGCTTGCCTGGTTCGGCCTGCACGGCGTGAAGCGTCGCTGGAGAACCACCTGGGGTTCGGCCGCAGTGACCGCTGCCCGGGTCTGAGACCGCAATGAGCCTGCAACTGAGTTTTGCCGAAGCGAGCGCCATTGGCCCTCGCGAGGAAAATCAGGACGCCCTGCGCCTGGTCACTCCGGCCCCGGCGCTGGCGGCGAGCAAGGGTTACCTGTTCGCCATCGCCGACGGGGTCAGCCAGTGCGCCGATGGCGGTCTCGCCGCCCGTTCGACCTTGCAGGCCCTGGCGCTGGACTATTACGCCACCCCGGAAACCTGGGGTGTCGCGCAAGCGCTGGATCGCCTGCTGCTGGCGCAGAATCGCTGGTTGCAGGCCAATGGTGGTGGGCAACCGCTGCTGACCACGGTCAGTGCCTTGGTCATGCGCGGCAGGCGTTTTACCTTGGCTCATGTGGGCGATTGCCGGGTTTATCGCTGGCACGCCGACACCTTGCAACGGGTCAGCGAAGATCATGTCTGGGACCAACCGGGCATGCAGCATGTGCTCAAGCGTGCGCTGGGGCTCGATCAGCATTTGGTCCTGGACTTTCTCGACGGTGAACTTCGCCTCGATGAGAGCTTTGTGCTGCTCAGCGATGGCATCTGGGCGGTGCTGGGCGACACGGCCATTGCGGCGATTCTGCGCGACCAACCGGACCTGCACAGCGCTGCGCAAACCCTGGTCAGCGCAGCGCATCTGGCCGGCAGCCAGGACAATGCCAGCGCCCTGCTGGTGCGGGTCGATGCCCTCGGTGAAACGAGCATCGGCGATGCGCTGATTCATCTGCAGCAATGGCCGCTGCCACCCGCGCTGAAACCGGGCCAGACGTTCGAGGGTTGGCAGGTCGAAGGGATTCTCGGCCAGAGCCAGCAATCGTTGCTCTATCGGGTTCGCGACAGCCAGCAACAACCCTGGCTGCTGAAAACCTTGCCCGCTGCACTGCGCGACGATCACCTCGCCGGGCAGGCATTGCTGTCGGAGGAATGGTTTCTCAAGCGCGTGGCCGGACGGCATTTTCCTGAAGTCCATGCCGCCAGTCAGCGTCAGCATTTGTATTACGTGATGCGCGAATATTCCGGCTCCACTCTGGCGCATCTGCACGAACGGGTTGCCGCGCTGCCGCTGGCGCAATGGCAGGATCTGGCCGAACGTCTGCTCAAGGCCGTCGGCATGCTGCATCGCCGGCAGATTCTTCATCGCGACATCAAACCGGAGAATCTGTTGCTGGGCGACGACGGCGAGCTGCGCCTGCTGGATTTCGGCCTCGCCTACTGCCCCGGTCTTTCAGAAGATCAACCCACGACCTTGCCCGGCACGCCGAGCTACATCGCGCCGGAAGCCTTTGCCGGTGAGGCTCCGACACCGCAACAGGATTTGTACGCCGTCGGTGTGACCCTGTATTTCCTGCTGACCGGGCATTATCCCTACGGCGAAATCGAAGCCTTCCAGCGTCCACGGTTTGGCGTGCCTGTCAGCGCCAGCCGCTACCGCCCCGACCTGCCGGACTGGATCGCGCAAAGCCTGGAGCGCGCGGTGGCGGCGGATCCGGGTGAGCGCTTTGAAACGACGGAGGAATGGTTGCTGCTATTGGAACAGGGCGAGCGGCGCAGTTTGAGTGTGCGGCCCAGACCGCTGCTGGAGCGCGAGCCGTTAAAGGTCTGGCGGACGTTGGCGCTGGTGTCGTTGGTGGTGAACCTGGTGCTGCTGGTTTTGGTGTTTCACTCATCCTGACTCGAACCAGATCCACTGTGGCGAGGGAGCTTGCGCCCGTTCAACCGCGCAGCGGTCGCAGAATGTTTGGGTCTGCTTCGCAGCCCAGCGGAAGCAAGCTCCCTCGCCACAGGTTCGACATGCGCCAAGACCGGGCGGCCCGCCTCGAATCGGTGCAGAAAAACAGTGAATCTGATCCTGAAATCCTGCTCAGAACCCACTAAAGCCGAACCCTGAACGACTTGGCACAACCACTGCATTACCTCTCCCAACAGACATAAAGCCCAGCCTTCAACGATGAAGGGTGCGCTTCCCGAGAGAACGGGACCAGGACAAAGGCGTCCTCGCTAGGCAACTAGCGGGACGCCTTTTTTGTTTGCGCAAAATATGTCGAGCAAGACCTGACAGCCCTGATGAGGCGGGTCCGAGCTCCCCGGAGAACCTGATGAAAAAACTAAAACTGGTGATGATCGGCAACGGCATGGCCGGGGTTCGTACCCTGGAAGAACTGCTCAAGCTGAGCAACGAGCTGTACGACATCACGGTCTTCGGCGCCGAACCCCATACCAACTACAACCGCATCCTGCTGTCACCGGTACTGGCCGGTGAACAGACCTTCGACGAGATCGTACTGAACGATCTCGACTGGTACCTGGACAACCACATCAAATTGCTGCTCAACCGCAGAGTGGTGGAGATCGACCGGATCAAACGCAGGGTCATCGCCGACGACGGCACCGAAGCGGAATACGATCGCCTGCTGATCGCGACCGGCTCGACCCCGTTCATCCTGCCGATCCCCGGCAACACTTTGCAGGGTGTGATTGGCTATCGCGACATCGCCGACACCCAGGCCATGATCAACACTGCGAAAACCCACAAGCATGCCGTGGTGATCGGTGGCGGCCTGCTCGGCCTGGAAGCTGCCAACGGCCTGATGCTGCGCGGCATGCACGTCACCGTGGTGCACATCGGCGAGTGGCTGCTGGAGCGGCAGCTGGACAAAACCAGTGGTCAACTCCTGCAAACCGCCCTGGAAGCCCGCGGCCTGCATTTTCGTCTGAGCGAACAGACCCAGGCCCTGCACGATGCCGGCAACGGCCGGGTCGGCTCGGTTGAATTCAAGCATGGCGACATCATCCCCGCCGACCTGGTGGTCATGGCTGCCGGCATTCGCCCTAGCACTGAACTGGCGGAAAAATCCGGCATTCCCTGCCATCGCGGGATTCTGGTCAATGACACCCTGCAAACCTATGACCCACGGATCTATGCCATCGGCGAATGCGCCAGCCACCGAGGAACCGCCTACGGCCTGGTCGCGCCGCTGTTCGAGCAAGCCAAGGTTTGCGCCAACCACCTCGCGCAACTGGGCTTCGCCACCTATAAAGGCTCGGTGACCTCGACCAAATTGAAAGTCACGGGCATCGACCTGTTCTCCGCCGGCGACTTCATGGGCGGCGAAGGCACCGAAACCATCACCCTCTCCGACCCGATCGGTGGGGTCTACAAAAAACTGGTGATCAAGGATGACGTGCTGGTCGGTGCCTGTCTGTACGGCGATACGGCCGATGGCGGGTGGTATTTCCGACAGATTCGTGAAAATCACGACATCGACGAGATCCGCGATCACCTGATGTTCGGCGACGCTTCGTTCATGGAGCAGGCCATCGGCGACGCAGGACACTCAGGCAGGGAAGCAAGCTGATGAACCAGATTACCGCTTCCACCTGCTGCTACTGCGGGGTCGGCTGCGGCGTGCTGATCGAGCATGACGGCGAGCGCATTCTCGGCGTCAGCGGCGATCCGAGCCACCCGGCGAACTTCGGCAAATTGTGCAGCAAAGGCTCGACCTTGCACCTGACGGGCGACTTGACCGCGCGAGCGTTGTACCCCGAACTGCGCCTGGGCAAAGGCCTGGCCCGCAGCCGCACCGACTGGGACACCGCCCTCGATCACGCGGCCAATGTCTTTGCCCGAACCATCGCCGAACACGGCCCGGACAGCGTGGCGTTCTACATTTCCGGACAGTTGCTGACCGAGGACTATTACGCCTTCAACAAACTGGCGCGGGCGCTGGTGGGCACCAACAACATCGACAGCAATTCGCGGCTGTGCATGTCGTCCGCAGTGGTCGGCTACAAGCGCAGCCTCGGGGCCGATGCGCCGCCATGCAGCTACGAAGACCTGGAACTGAGCGACTGCGTGATGATCGTCGGCAGCAACATGGCCTACGCCCACCCGGTACTGTTTCGTCGCCTGGAAGAAGCCCGGTCCCGTCGCCCGCAGATGAAAGTCATCGTCATTGACCCCCGTCGTACCGACACCTGCGATTTGGCCGACCTGCACCTGGCGATTCTTCCCGGGACCGATGTCGCCTTGTTCCATGGGATTTTGCACCTGTTGCTGTGGGAAGACTGGGTCGACCGCGACTTCATCCAGGCTCATACCGAAGGTTTGGCCGAACTGAAAAATCTTGTACGCGATTACACGCCGTCAATGGTGTCGCAGCTGTGTGGGATCGAGGTCGAGCAATTACAGGAATGCGCCAAGTGGGTGGGCACCTCCACGAGTTTTCTGTCGCTGTGGTGCATGGGATTGAACCAGTCCACCGCCGGGAGCGCCAAAAACAGCGCGCTGATCAACCTGCACCTGGCCACCGGGCAAATCGGCCGGCCGGGTGCAGGACCTTTCTCCCTGACCGGTCAGCCAAATGCCATGGGCGGACGGGAAACCGGCAGCCTGTCGAACTTGCTGCCTGGCCATCGCGAAGCGGCCAATGCCTTGCATCGCGCGGAGGTCGCGGCCTATTGGGGCGTTGATCAACTGCCGGAAAATACCGGGCTCACCGCGATCGAGTTGTTCGAGCAGGTTCGCAGCGGAACAATCAAAGCCCTGTGGATCGCCTGCACCAACCCCGCGCAATCACTGCCAGACCAAACCGCCGTGCGCGCCGCCCTGGAGGCCTGCCCTTTTGTGGTGTTGCAGGAAGCCTTTCGCACCACCGAAACCGCCGCGTTCGCCGACCTGCTGTTGCCTGCCGCCAGTTGGGGCGAAAAGGACGGCACGGTGACCAACTCCGAACGGCGCATTTCCCACGTTCGCCGGGCCATCGTCGCACCGGGTGAAGCGCGTTCCGACTGGGCGATCACGGTGGATTTCGCACAACGCCTGGAAAAACAGCTGCGCCCCGGGCAAAACAGTTTGTTTGCCTTTGAAACGCCGGCGCAGGTCTTTGACGAATACAAACTCCTGACCTGCGGGCGTGATCTGGATTTGTCCGGCATCAGTCATGAGCTGATCGATCGCCTCGGACCACAACAATGGCCCTTCCCCACTGGCGCCAGCGAAGGCACTGCACGCCTTTATCTCGACGGTATTTTCCCGACCGCCAGCGGACGCGCTCAGTTTGTGGCCGATCCATATCGCGCGGCCAAGGAACAACGCGACGCACACTTCCCGCTGACGCTGATCACCGGCCGCTTGCGCGATCAATGGCACGGCATGAGCCGCACCGGCACCGCCGCGCAGCTGTTCGGTCATGTCAGCGAAGCCGTGTTGAGCCTGCACCCGGATGAATTGCGTCGGCATCGCTTGCAACCTGGCGATCTGATCAGTCTGAAAAGTCGTCGTGGCGCGGTGATCGTGCCGGTCGCCAGCGACGACAGCGTGCGGCCTGGCCAGGCCTTTCTGCCGATGCATTTTGGTGACCGTTTTCTCAAGGGTGGTGTGAACACCCTCACCCTGCCCGCCTTCGATCCACTGTCGAAACAACCGGAACTCAAACACAGCGGCGTGCGACTTGAGCCGGTGCAGTTACCGTGGCAGCTGTTCGCCCTGGTCGAAGGCAATGTTCAACAACATTTTGAGACGCTACGACCGCTCTGTGAGGCGTTTTCCTACGCCAGCCTCAGCCTTGTCGGCCGAGAACGTCCTGCGCTGCTGATACGCGCTGCCAGCGCCATCGCGCCTGATCCGCAACTGCTGCGTGACATCGACCAATGCCTGGCGCTCAACAACGGTCCGGTACTGGCCTACGACGACCCACGGCGCTCCATCGGCAAACGCGTGCGGATCGAGAACGGGCGGATCACCGCGATTCGCCTGGCCGGCGAAACACTCGCCCAACACTGGCTGCAAAACCTCTGGCTTGAGGGACGCGTCGACGAACAACTGCGGCGCTGGCTGCTGGCACCGCTGAGCGCGCAACCGGGTAACGCGGGTACAGCGGCCACTGGCACGAAAACCCTGTGCAACTGCAAGAACGTCAGTCAAAGCGCGGTCTGCGTCGGCATCAGCCGTGGCCTGGACTTGCAGGGCCTGAAACAAGAATTGGGCTGCGGCACGCAATGCGGCTCCTGCGTACCGGAAATCAAACGTCTGCTGGCTGCCACTGCGCAGCCGATCGCCGTCATCTCGTGAGGAAAATACGATGAGCGCAAAAGTCTGGCTGGTGGGCGCAGGTCCTGGCGACCCTGAATTACTGACCCTCAAGGCTGTTCGGGCGTTGAGAGAAGCGGATGTGGTGTTGATCGACGATCTGGTCAATGACGCGGTGCTGGAGCATTGCCCCGGCGCGCGGATCATTGCCGTGGGCAAACGCGGCGGCTGTCGCTCCACGCCTCAAGCCTTCATTCATCGACTGATGCTGCGTTATGCGCGCCATGGCAAATGCGTGGTGCGGCTGAAGGGCGGCGATCCGTGCATCTTTGGTCGCGGTGGGGAGGAGGCGCAGTGGCTGCGCGAGCGCGGCGTTGAAGTCGAATTGGTCAACGGCATCACTGCCGGGCTGGCGGGTGCTACGCAATGCGATATTCCGTTGACCCTCAGAGGCGTTGCCCGCGGCGTGACGCTGGTCACCGCCCATACGCAGGATGGCAGCAGCCTGAACTGGCAAGCCCTTGCCCAAAGCGGTACGACGCTGGTGATCTACATGGGTGTGGCGAAACTGAGTGAGATCCGCGAGCAGCTGCTGGCCGGGGGGATGGCTGCGGATACGCCGGTGGCGATGATTGAAAACGCGTCCCTGCCGCACCAACGGGAATGTCGGAGCGATTTGACGACCATGGAACAGGATGCCTCAGCGTTTGAATTAAAAAGCCCGGCCATCCTGGTAATAGGCGCTGTTGCAGCCCGCTCTGCGTTTTACTGTGGGAACGAGCCTGCTCGCGAGGAGGCCTTGTCCGTCGACATCAATGTTGGATGTCGACGCGTCTGACGGTTTGCCCCTCACCAAATCGCAGACAAAGAAAAGCCCGGCCTAAGCCGGGCTTTTCTCAGAGCTGCGGGCTAATTACTTAGCTTGAGCTTCAACCTGCGCTTCTACGCGACGGTTTACAGCGCGGCCAGCTTCAGTTTTGTTGTCAGCAACTGGGCGGGATTCGCCGTAGCCAACAGACTGAACGCGGGACGATTCAACACCGTACTGGTTGGTCAGAACTTGCTTAACGGCGTTTGCACGACGCTCGGACAGTTTCTGGTTGTAAGCGTCAGGACCGACGGAGTCAGTGTGACCTTCAACAGTGGTGCTGGTGGATGGGTACTGCTTCATGAAGTCAGCGAGGTTCTTGATGTCGCCGTAGCTGTTAGGCTTGACTACCGACTTGTCGAAGTCGAACTTCACGTCCAGCTCAACACGAACAACTTCAGCAACTGCTGGGCAGCCATCAGCGTCAACAGTTACGTTGGCTGGGGTGTCCGGGCACTTGTCAACGTTGTCGCAAACGCCATCGTTGTCGCTGTCGGAGCAGACTTCAGCTGGTGCTGGAACTGGAGCAGCAGCAGGCTTGGAGCCGCCACCGAAGTTCACACCGATACCGACGCTTGGAGCCCACTCGGTGTCGCCCTGGTCGATGTTGTATTGAGCTTCAACGCCAGCACGGGCGTAGAAGTTCTCGGTGAAGTACAGCTTAGCACCGCCACCAACGTTGGCGAAGGTGGAACGGTTACGACCACTCGAACCGTTCTGACCGATGCTCTGATCGGAGAAACCAGCCGATACGTACGGACGCAGCATGTCACCTGGGTTGTTGAAGTGGTACAGAGCGTCCAGAGCGGTGTTAGCGCCCTTGATGTTACGACCGTCGTCGGAACGCACGTTGTGCACTTCGTCGTAGCCCAGACGCAGTTCAACGTCGTCGGTCAGGAAGTAACCAACGGAACCGCCGAACAGGTTGCCGTTGTTCTTGAAGTTACGAGCGCTGTCGAATTGCTCTTTCTTTGCGAAGCCTTCGATTTCAACTGCGCCTTGGCCTTGTGCCAGAGCGCCGAACGAAGTGGCGGCAATCAAAGAACCAATGGCCAAGCCCAAGGTGTTTTTCAGTTTCATCCGTTAAATCCCCATCTGGTGATTGTGAAGCAGTCCCGCAAACCGGGGGACAACTCGGCGGCAAGTCTATCAGAACTTGCCTACACGTAAGAGATATTTGCGCCGAACTAAGTTTCAGCAATGCCTGCAAATTTCTCACGCAATTTATCTAGAGCGCGTTTGTACCGCATTTTTGTTGCACTCAAACCCATGTGCATGATGTCTGCGATCTCCTGAAATTCCAGCTCTGCGACAAATCGTAGCACCAGAATTTCACGGTCAATCGGGTTCACATACACCAGCCAGCGATCGAGTCCGCCCTTGTCCTCGGGTTTCGGCATCTTTTCTTCAGACGCTTCCTCGAGGGGGTCCAGACTCAAAGCATCCATCAAGCGACGCTTTCGCCGTTCCTTCCGATACTGTGTGATGCATTCGTTGTACGTGATGCTGTAGAGCCAGGTCTTGAACTTCGATTTCCCCTCAAAGTTCTTCAGGCCATACAACACCTTCAACATCACTTCCTGACAGACATCGTCTGCGTCGCGATCGTTCCCCAGATATCGTGCACAGACGTTAAATAATGTTCGTTGGTAACGCCGCATCAGTTCTTCATAGGCGCGTGTTACGTGAAACAGCTCGGTATGCGAGCGCGCGACCAACTCCTCATCAGAGAGCTCGCGGGGGTCGTAGCGCGTGGAGAGCGATTGAGCTTTATTCAAAACAAGTCGGGCCGACAGTCAGGTCAATGTCCGCCGCGGCCCTTACAGGGCCATTTGCGGCGGCATACATTAGCAGGGTTTGCCGGGTTAGCGGCTACTCACATGCTGCTCCAGGAGGATCCGATTGGAGAGAGAGACTAGCTCACCCTCATCGGTCAGCAATGTGGTTTTAACCGTGCCGATCTCTTCGATCTGACCTTCGACCTCGCCAACACGCACTTGTTGCCCAACCTGATACAACTCACGCACATAGATTCCCGCAAGAATCTGACCGGCGATTTCCCGGCTTCCCAACCCCATGGCCAGCGCAACCGCCAGACCAACGGTAATCAATACGATCACAATCACGTGGTTGAGCAGGTCAGTCTTGACCTCCAACTGGCTGATCGCGACCGAAATACTGATGATAATAACCAGCCCCTGGGCAATTCGCCCCAGGCCCGCAGCGTAATCCAGACCTACGCCCTCTGCGGCACCACGCACCAGCCCATTGGCCAGTTGCGCCAGCAAAACACCCACCAGCAACACCAGCGCGGCGCCAAATACTTTTGGCAAATACAGCGCAAGCATGTCAAGCGTAGCCGAAACTCGCTCAAGTCCAAGGGATTCTGCGGCAGAAACCAGAAAAATCAGCAGAACGAACCAATAGACAATCTTGCCAATCAGGGTCGAGATCGGCACTTGCAGGCCGGCCCGGGACAGCAACTTGGTCAGACCGGTGCCGCCCATCAGGCGATCAAGGCCCAGCTTGGCGAGCAACTTGGACAGCAAAGTATCCAAAAGTTTCGCAACGACAAAACCCAACAGCAGCACGACCAGTGCGCCGAACAGGTTCGGGATGAAATTGGCCACTTTGGTCCACAACGCAGTCATTGCAGTGACGAGGCTCTGAGTCCAGAGATCAAGTTCCATATTCAATCAGCCTTATCAGCGGTGCGAACGGTAGGTTTACGGTGACGGGATACCGGCGAGACATGGGCCGAGCCGTTATTGAGAGCAATCATCAGCGCGGGCAACCAGCGGCCCAGCAGGCTGAACAGATCGCCGGCGCCGACCTGGCGGTTGGCGGTTTTCAGGACACGCCCAAGGCACGCATCGTCGTCACGGGTGGACGGCGAAGCGTTCAGCATGTCGCGCAAAGACTGTTCAAACGGATCGTGCATACGCACCTCTCGTGATGTCTGTGAAAGACGCGGTCAAATTTGCCCGGGTCACATGGCTCATCGTCACACCCAGCGCAAACGTCGAAATAACCACCACTGCCCGAGCGCCACCGAGACCATCATCAGGCAGGCAATCAGGAAGCCATACGGGCTTGCCGAGAACGGAATGCCGCCGACATTGATGCCCAGGAGGCCGGTGAGGAAACTCATCGGCAGGAAGATCCCGGTGATGATCCCGAAGCGGTACATCGTGCGGTTCATGCGCACGCTCAAACGTCGGTCTTCGGCCTCGAGGACCAGCCCCACCCGCTCCCGGGTCAATTCCAGCTCCTCGAGATATCGGGTCAGGCTGTTGTTCAATTCGTTCCAGTAATCGCCATCGTCTTCGACGAACCAGGGCAGTTTTATCCGCGTCAGCTGTCCGAAAATTTCCCGCTGCGGAGCAAGGAAACGTTTCAGTGCTGCAGCCCGGCGACGGATCTGCAAAATGGCGCCGTGCTCGGGGGTATACCGTTCGTCGGCATCCAGCTTTTCTTCTTCCTCATCGACCACTTCCGAGAGGCAACTGACCAGATCCTGCACCTTATGGGTGAGGTACTGAGCCATATAAAGGATGAGTTCGGAGGCGGTTTTCGGCCCTTTGCCTTCGGCCAGCGTCACCAGCAACTCATCGGTGGCGCGCAATGGACGCAGACGAAGGGAAATCACACGCTGGGCGGAGGCAAAGATGCGCACCGAGACCATGTCTTCCGGTTCTGCGCCCGGGTTGAGGTTGACCCCACGCAGAAACAGCAGCAGTTCGGAGTCCGGCAGCGGCAGAAGGCGCGGACGGGTGTTCTCTTCAAGCAGCAAGTCACAGCTGAATTCACTCAGACCGCTTGATTTGCGCAGCCAGGTCTGGGTTTGCGGGTGACTGCGATCCCAGTGCAGCCACAGGCTTTCATGGGCCTGTAGCTGCAAGTCATCGAGTTCAGTCCGGGCTATCGAACGCGCACCGCCTTTACCATCCAGCACCAGGGCATGCACCAGGCCCCACTGCGCGTTTTCTTCCTCGAACATCCTCACCCCTTTGTTGGTCTTGCGCTTTATTCAGGCATCTTCAGCGGGCTTGGCGAGATGATCACGCCGTTGTTGTCCGCATAAATGTAATGGCCTGGATGGAAGGTCACGCCCGCAAAGGTCACCGCCACGTTGAGATCGCCAATACCGCGCTTGTCGGTCTTCATCGGGTGGCTCGCCAAGGCCTGAACCCCCAGGTCGGTTTGCGCAATGACGTCGACGTCACGGATGCAACCGTAGATCACCAGCCCTTCCCAGCCGTTATTCGCGGCCTTCTCGGCGATCATGTCGCCCAGCAGCGCACGACGCAGGGAACCGCCACCGTCGACCACCAGCACCTTGCCATTGCCCTTGAGCTCGGCTTGTTCCTTTACCAGCGAGTTGTCTTCGAAGCACTTGATGGTCACGATTTCGCCGCCGAACGAGTCACGGCCGCCGAAATTGCTGAACATCGGTTCCAGCACCTGTACCAGCTCCGGGTAGGCGTCGCACAGGTCAGGCGTAAGGTAATGGTTCATCGAGAAACTCCTGTAAAGAGGAAGACAATCGAGTGTGTCGCAAAGTGACCGGAACAGCTCAATGCGTCATATCTTAGCCTCAAGCCGAACAGAGCGAAATGCCCTTGTTAGAGCATCAGGCTCAGACTGCCGTGGCCAAATTCGGCTTTTCTCCCAGTAAAGGCGTTTGCTGATCGACCAGCCAGCGCGCCACCAACGGCCAGACTTCGGCTTGCGCGGCTTTGCTGACGAGCATTTCAACGTGACCGAAATTATCGCCAAAGCCCTGCTCGCGGCCAAGGTTGATGAATTGCTTGTGTTCGCAACCCACCTGATCGAACAACTTGCGACAAGCCCAGGTCGGGTCCTGGTGATCGCCGGCGGCGCTCACGGCCAGCACCGGCAGTTGAACCTCAGCCAATCCCGCCCACCAGTCCTTGTCCGCATCGCCAAAGCGCCCGAACAGGCCATACCAGCGCATGCTTTCCAGGGCCAGGCCAATCGGCTCGTCCTCCGGGCCGCGCTTGAGCCGTGAACCGGACAGTTGGGCAAAACGCTTGAGAATGAAGCGCCCGCTCCACTCCACCGGTGGAATTTTCAATGGCCAGTAGGTGCGACTGACTTGCGTACCGAAGAACGCCGCAGACGCGACAACAGGCTCGCCGATGTATTGCCCACCCAGTGCCGCCGCCAGTGTGATGCCGCCCAGCGAGTGACCGATCCAGTGAGGAACCTGGCCGCTCTGCTCACGCACGAACGCGCCAATCGCCGGCAGATCGTAACGGGCGTAGTCGGCAACACGGTTCTTGCGGTAGTTCTGATTACGCTGGGACAGACCGTGACCGCGCATTTCGGGAATCCAGACATCGAACCCCAGACGCGCCAGGTAGGCGCCCAGCCCGAGCCCTTTGGGCGAGAACCAGAACCGGCGATTGGAAAAACTGCCGTGCAACAAAATCACCGGCACGCCACGCACGGACGGTTCATCAGCCATGCCAAGGCGCGTTACAGCCAGTTCGACGGTGCCGTCAGGGCTGTTGCCAGGTTTCAAACGATAGACATCTTCGCTCAGATCGCCGCGACGCTCGGCGCTGATCAGGGCGACAGGAAATAGGTTGCTGCTGCTTTGCATAATGCTCTTGCACAAAAAAGGGCGGCTTCCAGAGGAGCCCGCCCTGCTTGAATCTCTAAAAAGACCGCCCCTTGTGGGAGCGAGCCTGCTCGCGAAAGCAGTATATCCGCCGACACCTCTGTTAGATGTCAGTCCGTCTTCGCGAGCAGGCTCGCTCCTACAGGAGAGCGGCCCTTTCACTCACACCATCAAACTGCAGCCTGACCTTCAGCCAGGAAGAACCAGGTTTCCAGTACGGAATCGGGGTTCAGCGAAACGCTTTCGATGCCCTGCTCCATCAGCCACTTGGCCAGATCAGGGTGGTCCGAAGGGCCCTGACCGCAAATGCCGATGTACTTGCCAGCCTTGTTGCAGGCCTGAATCGCGTTGGCCAGCAGCTTCTTGACCGCCGGATTCCGCTCGTCGAACAGGTGCGCGATGATCCCGGAGTCACGGTCCAGGCCCAGCGTCAGCTGAGTCAGGTCGTTGGAGCCGATGGAGAAACCGTCGAAGAACTCGAGGAACTCTTCAGCCAGGATCGCGTTGGACGGCAGTTCGCACATCATGATGATGCGCAGACCATTTTCGCCACGCTTCAGACCGTTCTCCGCCAACAGGTCGATGACCTGGCTGGCTTCGCCGAGGGTACGGACGAACGGCACCATGATTTCGACGTTGGTCAGGCCCATCTCGTTGCGCACGCGCTTGAGGGCACGGCATTCGAGTTCGAAGCAGTCGCGGAAAGATTCGCTGATGTAACGCGAGGCGCCACGGAAACCCAGCATCGGGTTTTCTTCTTCCGGCTCGTAGAGCTTGCCGCCGATCAGGTTCGCGTATTCGTTGGACTTGAAGTCCGACAGACGCACGATGACTTTTTTCGGGGTGAACGCAGCGGCCAAGGTGCTGATGCCTTCAACCAGTTTCTCGACATAGAAACCGACCGGATCATCGTAGCCGGCAATGCGCTTGTCGACGCTGTCCTTGATGTCCTGCGGCAGCCCGGCGTAGTTCAGCAGCGCCTTGGGGTGCACGCCGATCATGCGGTTGATGATGAATTCCAGACGGGCCAGGCCCACACCGGCGTTCGGCAGTTGCGCGAAGTCGAATGCACGGTCCGGGTTACCGACGTTCATCATGATCTTGAACGGCAGATCAGGCATGGCATCGACGGAGTTTTTCTTGATGTCGAAGCCCAGTTCGCCTTCAAAGATGTAACCGGTGTCGCCTTCAGCGCAGGAAACAGTCACGCCCTGGCCGTCTTTCAACAGCTGGGTGGCGTTGCCGCAACCGACCACGGCCGGGATGCCCAGTTCGCGAGCGATGATCGCCGCGTGGCAGGTACGACCGCCACGGTTGGTGACAATGGCGCTGGCGCGCTTCATGACCGGTTCCCAGTCCGGGTCGGTCATGTCGGAGACCAGAACATCGCCTGGCTGGACTTTGTCCATCTCGGACACGTCCTTGATGATGCGGACCTTGCCGGCGCCGATGCGCTGGCCGATGGCGCGACCTTCAACCAGCACGGTGCCGGTTTCTTTCAACAGGTAGCGTTCCATGACATTGGCCGAGGTGCGGCTCTTCACGGTTTCAGGACGGGCCTGAACGATGTAGAGCTTGCCGTCGTCGCCGTCTTTGGCCCATTCGATGTCCATCGGGCACTTGTAGTGCTTTTCGATGATCATCGCTTGCTTGGCCAGTTCGCTGACTTCGGCGTCGGTCAGGCAGAAACGGGCGCGATCAGCCTTGTCCACGTCGATGGTCTTGACCGACTTGCCGGCCGTGGCGACTTCGCCGTAGATCATCTTGATGGCCTTGCTGCCCAGGTTGCGACGCAGGATGGCCGGACGACCGGCGGCCAGCGTGCCTTTGTGGACGTAGAACTCATCCGGGTTCACCGCGCCTTGTACGACGGTTTCACCCAGGCCGTAGGCACCGGTGATGAACACCACGTCACGGAAGCCCGATTCGGTATCGAGGGTGAACATCACGCCGGCGGTGCCGGTTTCGGAGCGGACCATGCGCTGCACGCCGGCCGACAGGGCGACCAGCTTGTGGTCGAAGCCCTGGTGGACGCGGTAGGAAATCGCGCGGTCATTGAATAGGGACGCGAACACCTCTTTGGCGGCGCGAATGACGTTTTCGACACCACGGATGTTCAGGAAAGTTTCCTGCTGACCGGCAAAGGAAGCGTCCGGCAGGTCTTCGGCGGTAGCGGAAGAGCGCACGGCCACGGCCATGTCAGGGTTGCCGGCTGACAGCGTGGCGAACGCGGTGCGGATCTCGGCGTTGAGCTTCTCGGGGAATTCGGCTTCCATGATCCATTGACGGATCTGGGCGCCGGTCTTGGCCAGGGCGTTGACATCGTCGACGTCGAGAGCGTCGAGGGCAGCGTGGATCTGATCGTTCAGGCCGCTCAGTTCCAGAAAATCACGATAAGCCTGAGCTGTCGTGGCGAAGCCACCGGGCACCGATACACCGGCACCTGCAAGGTTACTGATCATCTCGCCCAGGGATGCGTTCTTGCCCCCTACGTGCTCTACATCATGGACGCCGAGCTTATCGAGGGAAACTACGTACTCTACCAAGGTGATCTCTCCACTAACTGTGTTGGAAAAGCTCAGAAGCCGGCTGCTCGGGGGAGCGTTTGCCGGCTGTATGGCCTGGACCTGGAAAATAAGTGAGAATGCGGACCACTGGCGGCCGGCAAATCGCGCCTATCATATCCAAGATTCGTTACTAGCTTAAGGCCCAAGGTGCAAATGAAACGATCTGCTTTCTTTATTTCCGACGGTACTGGCATCACAGCCGAAACCCTCGGCCAAAGCCTCCTGGCGCAGTTCGAAAACATTACCTTCAGCAAATTCACGCGTCCGTACATCGACAACGTGGATAAAGCGCGGGCCATGGTACAACAAATCAACAAAGCCGCCGAAACCGACGGCTTCCGGCCGATTATCTTTGACACCATCGTCAATCAGGACATCCGTGAGATCCTCGCAACGTCCAATGGTTTCATGATCGACATTTTCTCGACCTTCCTGGCGCCGCTTGAACAGGAACTGACCGAGCATTCTTCCTACACCGTCGGCAAATCCCACTCCATCGGCACCAACTCCAATTACATGGAGCGGATCGAGGCGGTGAACTTCGCCCTCGACAACGACGACGGCGCGCGCACGCATTATTACGACAAGGCCGACCTCATCCTAGTGGGCGTGTCGCGTTGTGGTAAGACACCGACGTGCCTGTACATGGCCATGCAATTCGGCATCCGCGCGGCCAACTACCCGCTGACCGAAGACGACATGGAGCGCCTGCAACTGCCGAACGCCCTGCGCGCCCACCAGCACAAGCTGTTCGGCCTGACCATCGACCCGGACCGTCTCACCGCCATCCGCAACGAGCGCAAGCCCAACAGCCGCTATTCCAGCTACGCGCAGTGCGAGTTTGAAGTGCGCGAGGTGGAGAACCTGTTCCGCCGGGAGAACATTCCGAACATCAATTCCACGCATTTTTCGGTGGAAGAGATTTCGGCGAAGATCCTTGTGGAGAAAGGGGTTGAGCGGCGTTTCAAGTAGTTATTGCGCGATAGTTACACCGTCTTCGCGAGCAAGCCCGCTCCCACATTCGACCGAGTCGTGACAGAGGAACACGGTCATATGTGGGAGCGGGCTTGCTCGCGAAGAACGATCACGCGGTCTCCCTCAACGCCCCCACCAACGCTTCAAACCCTTCCAGCAACAACCGATCATCCCCCGCCGAATTACACACACTCGCCCTGATGAACTGCGGCACCGCCCCATGCCCGACCGCAAACGCCTCGGCGGTGGCCACCAGGTAATTGTTCTGTTTGAGCTCCGCCGCAATCTGCGACGCCCGCCACGGCTCGGGCACTTCGATCCAGAAGTGTGGGCTGTGGGGATGAGTCTTGTATCCGACCTCTTCTAACATTGGGCTGACCAAACGCTTGCGGCGACTGATTTCAGCAATCTGCTGCCTCAGCAACTGCTCGGCGATACCGTTTTCGATCCACGCCGTCGCCAGCTCCATCGACAGCGGATTCGCCATCCAGCACGTCCCGCGCACCGCTGCGCTCAGCCGTCCGATCAACGGTTGCGGCGCGTGCAGATAACCCGCACGCAAACCCGCCGAAACCGCTTTGCTCAAGCTGCCGATCAACACCGAACGCTCCGGGGCAAAGTGACTCAAGGGCAACGGACGCTGCTGCGCCAGCACGGCGTGGGCTTCGTCCTCGATGATCAGCAGATTATGTTGGCGACAGACCTCGGCAATCGCCTCACGTCGTGGGACAGACATCACCGCCGCGGTAGGATTCTGGATGGTCGGCGTGCAATACACCGCAGATACCCGATGATGTTGGCAAATCTCCGACAACGCGTCGGGCAGCAATCCCTCGTCATCCATCCCGACGCCGATCAGCTTTATGCCGAGCATGCGGGCGACGCTGATCAGCCCGGGGTAAGTCAACTGCTCGGTGACCAGCGTGTCGCCGGGCTTGAGCAACGCCATCAACACGCAGAGCAAGCCGTGCTGGCCGCCATTGACGCAAATGACCTGCTCGGCGCTCGGTACGAACGCCTGATGCCGAAGCCAATGGGCACCTGCCGCACGATGGCGGGGTAATCCGGCATCGGCCGTGTAACCGCTGATCATCTGCAAGGTGTGCGGATCGCTCGCGAGGGTCTGCAGGCTTTGACTGAGAAAAGCGCCTTCCTGCCCCGGAATCGGCTGATTCCGACTCATATCGAAGTAAGGCTGTGGCTCGTCGCTGACATTGCGAAAGCCGGAATCCCGCGGCCGCTCCATCCCGCGCTGACGCACATAGGTGCCATCTCCTACACGAGCCACGACCAACCCTACCCGCTCCAGTTCGCCATACGCACGGCTGATAGTGCCGATGGTCACGCCCACGCTGTCTGCCAACAAACGATGGGGCGGCAATTTGCTGCCGGGCTCGATCAAGCCTTCGCCGATGCTCTTTTCGAGGGCCTCGGCCAGGCGTTTGTACTTCACGCCGCGCCCCAGAGCCAGGCCTTCGCGTAGAATTGACACCGTTGCAATACTTGTTTTGACAGTCATTTCCATCCCGAATAGCGTGCTTAAAACCGGTTCAATCAGGAATAGACCCATTTGGTAACCGGGTCAATTTCGACGACGAAGGAGCACGATCATGTTCACGGCCCTCAGCGCCTCTTCCAGCATCCGAAAACCCTGGCTGGCCGGACTGGTCACCAGCGTACTGTTCCTGATCGTTTGCCTGAGTTGGGGCACGACGTGGCTGGGCATCAAGATTGCCGTCAAAAGTGTGCCGCCGCTGACCGCCGCCGGGCTACGTTTTCTGATCGCCTTTCCGCTGTTTTTGAGTTTCGCCCTGCTGCGTCGCGAGCCGCTGCTGTTTCCCCGGCAAAGCCGCTGGTTTTTTGTGTTCGTCACGCTGTCGTATTTCAGCCTGCCGTATTACTTGCTCAACTACGGCGAGATGCACGTGTCGTCTGGCCTGACCGCGCTGCTGTTCAGCTGCATGCCGGTGTTCATCCTGCTGTTTTCCGCCGTGTTTCTGCGGGAGAAAATCTACCCCTCGCAAGTGATGGGCATCGCCATCGGTTTTGGCAGTCTGTTCATGATTATCCGCAGCCAGGGGCTGCACCTGGACCAGGCCGAATTCTTCGGGGTGCTGGCGATTCTGGCGGCGGCGGTCATGCATGCGCTGTGTTACGTGATCACCAAGAAGCAAGGCAGTGCGATCAGCGTGATTACTTACAACACACTGCCCATCGGCCTCGCGGGTTTAATGCTGTTTGTGGCGGGGCTGAGCGTTGAAGCGCCAGTGTTCGATGACATCACCACGCGCTCGTGGGGCGCCCTGCTCTACCTGGGGCTGGTGGCGTCGGTGGGCGGGTTTATCGTTTACTTTTTGCTGCTCAAACGACTGAGCCCGATCATTCTGTCGTTTGTGTTCATTATTTTTCCGGTGTTCGCGGTGGTGATTGGCGCGTGGTACGAAGGGCAAAGTCTGAGCCGGGAGTTGATGGGGTATTCGGCGGTGCTGCTGACCGGGTTTGCTGTCACCAAATTACCCGTCGAAAAATGGCTCAAGGGCTGAGCACCTTCCTGTAGGAGCCAAACCGTGGCTCCCCCAGGTTTATGTACATGCGATCAGATGACGAACAGGTCCATAAAGCGGTTGACCGGTGTCGCTTCAAGGGCTGCCTGATCCTTGCACAACGCAAAAATTTCCGTACTGCGCTGGGCGGTAAAGCGTGTCGCCAGGTTGGCCTTGAACTTGTCCTCCAGCAACGGAATGCCAGCGGTACGGCGACGGCGATGGCCGATCGGATATTCCACCACGACCTTCTCGGTGCTGGACCCATCCTTGAAAAACACCTGGATCGCGTTGGCAATGGAACGCTTGTCAGCCTCCAGGTATTCGCGGGTGTACTGCGGGTCTTCGATGATGACCATTTTTTCGCGCAACACATCGATGATCGGGTGCGCCGTGTGGAAGCTGTCTTCGTACTGCTCGGCGACCAGATTGCCAAAGGCCAGCGGCACCGCCGTCATGTATTGAATGCAGTGGTCGCGGTCGGCCGCGTTGGCCAACGGGCCGACCTTGGAAATGATGCGGATCGCCGATTCGTGGGTGGTAATGACGATTTTGTCGATCTCATGCAGACGATTTCGAACCTGCGGATGCAGGGTCACTGCCGCTTCGCAGGCGGTTTGTGCGTGGAATTCAGCGGGGAAACTGATTTTGAACAGCACGTTTTCCATCACGTAGGTGCCGTATGGGCGGGAGAAGCTGAAGGCGCGTTTGTCTTCGGGCTTGAGCGCCAGATCGTTGTTGGTGTGGCTGAACAACACGTCGTAAAAGCCCCACTGTCTGGCCGTCAGCACGCCGGGAATCCCCATCTCGCCGCGCATCGCCATGTCCGCCAGACGCACGCCGCGACTGGACGCATCGCCCGCCGCCCAGGACTTGCGCGACCCGGCATTCGGCGCATGCCGATACGTGCGCAGCGCCTGGCCGTCGGCGAAGGCGTGGGACAACGCTGACAGCAACTGCTCGCGATTGGCGCCCATGAGTTTGGCGGTGACGGCGGTCGAGGCGACTTTCACCAGGATGACGTGATCGAGCCCTACCCGATTGAAGGAGTTTTCCAGTGCGATCACGCCTTGAATCTCGTGGGCCATGATCATGGCTTCGAGCACCGCGCGAACGGTCAGCGGCGCATCGCCATTGGCCAGGCGCTTTTGCGACAGGTGATCGGCCACGGCGAGAATGCCGCCGAGGTTATCGGACGGATGGCCCCATTCAGCGGCAAGCCAGGTGTCGTTGTAGTCGAGCCAGCGCACGATGCAGCCGATGTCCCATGCCGCCTTGACGGGATCGAGCCGGAATGGGGTGCCTGGCACGCGTGCACCGAACGGGACGATGGTGCCTTCCACGATAGGGCCCAGGTGTTTGGTGCATTCGGGGAAGCGCAGGGCCAGCAGGCCGCAGCCGAGGGTGTCGATCAGGCAGTTGCGGGCGGTGTCCAACGCTTCTTTGGATTCGATTTTGAAGTTGAGGACGTAATCGGCAATGTCCTGCAGGACGGTGTCGTAGTCGGGGCGGTTGTTCAGGTCGACGTTGGCGCTCATGTTCGATTCACTCGGTTAGTGGTTCGTTGATGGGACCTCGGTTCAGGGCAATCTCGATTAGTTACAACATGCTTAGTATTGAAACGCAGTCCTGTGGGAGCGGGCTTGCCCGCGATGGCGGTGTATCACCAACTTGGATGCCGAATGTGAAGGCCTCATCGCGGGCAAGCCCGCTCCCACAGGGTTTAGTGTTTATCTCGGGACTTGTGTCAGAACGAATCGCCCGGCACTCGCACGAAGCCTTCCATCAACACCCGCGCACTGCGGCTCATGATGGCTTTGTTGACGGTCCATTCACCGTTCACCTGGCTGGCCTCGGCGCCCACCCGCAAGGTGCCGGACGGATGCCCGAAGCGCACGGCATTACGTTCGATGCCACCGGCCGCCAGGTTGACCAACGTCCCGGAAATCGCTGCAGCAGTACCGATGGCAACCGCCGCCGTGCCCATCATTGCGTGGTGCAATTTGCCCATCGACAACGCGCGCACCAGCAAGTCGACATCACCCGCCGCAATCGCTTTACCACTCGAAGCAACGTAGTCCGCAGGCTTGGCGACAAAGGCCACCTTCGGCGTGTGCTGACGCTTGGCGGCTTCGTCCAGGTCTTTGATCAAGCCCATGCGCAACGCGCCATAAGCACGGATGGTCTCGAACATCAGCAGCGCTTTCGGATCGCTGTTGATCGCACCCTGCAACTCGGTGCCGGTGTAGCCGATGTCTTCGGCATTGACGAAAATCGTCGGGATGCCGGCATTGATCATGGTCGCCTTGAAGGTTCCGACGCCGGGTACTTCCAGGTCATCCACCAGATTGCCGGTGGGGAACATCGAACCGCCGCCCCCCTCTTCTTCCGCGGCCGGGTCCATGAATTCGACCTGCACTTCAGCGGCCGGGAAGGTCACGCCGTCGAGTTCGAAATCACCGGTTTCCTGCACTTCACCGTTGGTGATCGGCACGTGGGCGATGATGGTCTTGCCAATGTTGGCCTGCCACACGCGAACCACCGCCACACCGTTGTGCGGAATGCGGCTGGCATCCACCAGCCCGTTGCTGATAGCGAACGAACCGACAGCGGCCGACAGGTTGCCGCAGTTGCCACTCCAGTCGACGAAAGGCTTGTCGATGGACACCTGACCGAACAGGTAATCGACGTCGTGATCGGCCTTGATGCTTTTCGACAGGATCACGGTTTTGCTGGTGCTGGAGGTCGCGCCGCCCATGCCGTCGATTTGCTTGTCGTACGGGTCGGGGCTGCCGATCACGCGCAGCAACAAGGCATCGCGCGCCGGGCCTGGAACCTGTGCCGCTTCGGGCAGGTCTTTCAGGCTGAAAAACACGCCCTTGCTGGTGCCACCACGCATGTAGGTGGCGGCGATTTTAATTTGAGGTACGTGAGCCATGATGTTCCTTTTAGGATCGAGCGGGACCGCGGGTCCCGCCCGAACTCATCGTGTTAAACGGCAACCGCCGATTCTTCGAGGAAGTCCTGCGCGAAGCGCTGCAACACGCCACCCGCCTCGTAGATCGACACTTCTTCAGCGGTGTCGAGGCGGCAGGTCACCGGCACTTCGACGCGTTCGCCGTTCTTGCGGTTGATCACCAGCGTCAGCTCGGCGCGCGGCGTGCGCTCACCGATCACGTCGTAGGTTTCGCTGCCGTCGATGGCCAGGGTGTGACGGTCGGTGCCCGGTTTGAATTCCAGCGGCAATACGCCCATGCCCACCAGATTGGTGCGGTGAATGCGCTCGAAGCCTTCAGCGGCAATCGCCTCGACACCGGCCAGACGCACGCCCTTGGCCGCCCAGTCGCGGGACGAACCCTGACCGTAATCGGCGCCGGCGATGATGATCAGCGGCTGCTTGCGTTCCATGTAGGTTTCGATGGCTTCCCACATGCGCATCACTTGGCCTTCCGGCTCGACGCGAGCGAGAGAACCCTGCTTGACCTTGCCGTTTTCCTGAACCATTTCATTGAACAGTTTCGGGTTGGCGAAGGTTGCACGTTGCGCGGTCAAGTGATCACCGCGGTGGGTCGCGTAAGAGTTGAAGTCCTCTTCCGGCAAGCCCATTTTCGCCAGGTATTCACCTGCCGCGCTGTCCAGCATGATCGCGTTCGACGGCGACAGGTGATCGGTGGTGATGTTGTCCGGCAGCACCGCCAGCGGGCGCATGCCCTTGAGCGGACGCGCCCCGGCCAGCGCGCCTTCCCAGTACGGCGGACGGCGGATGTAAGTGCTCATCTCGCGCCAGTCGTACAACGGCGTGACTTTCGGGCCGGTGTCTTCGTGGATGGCGAACATCGGGATGTAGACCTGACGGAACTGCTCCGGCTTGACCGAGGCTTTCACCACCGCGTCGATTTCTTCGTCGCTCGGCCAGATGTCTTTCAGGCGGATTTCCTTGCCATCGACCACACCCAGCACATCTTTTTCGATGTCGAAACGGATGGTGCCGGCGATGGCGTAAGCGACCACCAACGGTGGCGAAGCAAGGAAGGCGTTCTTGGCATACGGGTGAATCCGGCCGTCGAAGTTACGGTTACCGGACAGCACCGCAGTGGCGTACAGGTCGCGGTCGATGATCTCTTGCTGGATCACCGGGTCCAGCGCGCCGGACATGCCGTTGCAGGTGGTGCAAGCGAAGGCCACGATGCCGAAACCGAGCTGCTCCAGTTCGGTGGTCAGGCCGGCTTCGTCCAGGTACAGCGCCACGGTTTTCGAACCCGGCGCCAGGGACGATTTGACCCACGGTTTGCGGGTCAGCCCGAGCTTGTTGGCATTGCGTGCCAGCAGGCCGGCGGCGATGACGTTGCGCGGGTTGCTGGTGTTGGTGCAACTGGTGATCGCGGCGATGATCACCGCGCCGTCCGGCATCTGGCCCGGCACTTCGGTCCACTGGCCGGAGATGCCTTGGGCGGCCAGATCTGACGTCGCGACGCGGGCGTGGGGGTTGCTCGGGCCGGCCATGTTGCGCACCACCGAGGACAGGTTGAAGGTCAAGCCGCGCTCGTATTGTGCATTCTTCAAGCTGTCAGCCCACAGGCCGGTTTGCTTGGCGTAGTTCTCGACCAACTGCACTTGCTCGTCTTCACGGCCGGTGAGTTTGAGGTAGTCGATGGTCTGCTGATCGATGTAGAACATCGCTGCCGTGGCGCCGTATTCCGGGGCCATGTTGGAGATGGTGGCGCGGTCGCCGAGGGTCAGCGCGGCGGCGCCTTCACCGAAGAATTCCAGCCATGCACCGACGACTTTTTGCTTGCGCAGGAACTCGGTCAACGCCAGCACCATGTCGGTGGCGGTGATGCCCGGTTGCAGCTTGCCCGTCAATTCGACGCCGACGCTTTCTGGCAGACGCATCCACGACGCGCGGCCGAGCATCACGCTTTCAGCTTCCAGGCCACCGACACCGATGGCAATCACGCCCAGCGCATCAACGTGCGGGGTGTGGCTGTCGGTGCCGACGCATGTGTCGGGGAACGCCACGCCGTCACGCACCTGAATCACCGGAGACATTTTCTCCAGGTTGATCTGGTGCATGATCCCGTTGCCTGGCGGAATCACATCAACGTTCTTGAAGGCCTTTTTGGTCCAGTTGATGAAGTGGAAACGGTCTTCGTTGCGACGGTCTTCGATGGCGCGGTTCTTCTCGAACGCCTCTGGATCGAAGCCACCGCGCTCGACGGCCAGGGAGTGGTCGACGATCAACTGCGTCGGCACCACCGGGTTCACTTGCGCCGGGTCGCCACCTTGCAGGGCGATGGCGTCACGCAGGCCGGCGAGGTCGACCAGCGCGGTCTGGCCGAGGATGTCGTGGCACACCACGCGAGCCGGGAACCACGGGAAGTCGAGGTCGCGTTTGCGCTCGATGAATTGCTTCAGGGATTCGGTGAGCGTGGCCGGGTCGCAGCGACGCACCAGGTTTTCCGCCAGCACGCGAGAGGTGTACGGCAGAGTGTCGTAGGCGCCAGGCTGGATGGCCTCGACAGCCGCACGGACGTCGAAGTAATCCAGATGGCTGCCGGGCAGCGGTTTACGGAATTCAGTGTTCATCGTCAGGACTCGGTCACGGTAGTTTCAAAGGGTGGGGCCAGACATCCGGTTTGAATTCAACACGTCCCCTGTGGGAGCGGGCTTGCCCGCGATTGCGGTGGGTCAGGCGACATTTATGTCGAATGTGACTCCGTCATCGCGGGCAAGCCCGCTCCCACAGGAATTTGCATTACTTTCAAATCCCTGCGTCGGCTTTCACCATTCAGCGTTGTTCGATTGGCACGAACTTGCGCTGTTCGACGCCGACGTACTCGGCGCTCGGGCGGATGATGCGGTTGTTGGCACGTTGTTCGAACACATGGGCCGCCCAGCCGGTCAGGCGCGAGCAGACGAAGATCGGTGTGAACAACTTGGTCGGAATGCCCATGAAGTGGTACGTCGACGCATGGTAGAAGTCAGCGTTCGGGAACAGTTTCTTCTGCTCCCACATGGTGGCGTCGATGGCTTCGGAAACCGGGAACAGCACGGTATCGCCCACTTCATCAGCGAGTTTTTTCGACCAGCCCTTGATCACCTCGTTGCGCGGATCGTTGTCCTTATAGATCGCGTGACCGAAGCCCATGATCTTGTCCTTGCGCGCCAGCATGCCGAGGGTGCCCTCGACCGCCTCTTGCGGCGAGCTGAAGCGCTCGATCATTTCCATCGCCGCTTCGTTGGCGCCGCCATGCAGCGGACCACGCAGCGAGCCGATGGCGGCCGTGACGCAGGAATACATGTCCGACAGCGTCGAGGCGCATACCCGTGCGGTGAAGGTCGAGGCGTTGAACTCGTGTTCCGCGTAGAGGATCAGCGAAACGTTCATCACTTTGACGTGCAATTCGCTCGGCTTCTTGTCGTGCAGCAGGTGCAGGAAGTGGCCGCCGATGGATTGCTCGTCGCTCACACAGCTGATGCGTTTGCCGTCATGGCTGAAGCGATACCAGTAGCACATGATCGCCGGGAACGCGGCCAGCAGGCGGTCGGTCACGTCGTGTTGTTCGGAGAAGTCTTTCTCCGGTTCGATGTTGCCCAGGAACGAGCAACCGGTGCGCATCACGTCCATCGGGTGGGCGTCGGCGGGGATGCGTTCCAGCACTTCTTTCAGCGCTTGCGGCAGGTCGCGCAGCTTGCCCAGTTTGCTGATGTAAGCAGCGAGTTGTGCCTTGGTCGGCAGTTCGCCGTAAAGCAGCAGGTAGGCGACTTCTTCGAATTGTGCGTCAGCCGCCAGTTCGCGAACGTCGTAGCCGCGATAGGTCAGGCCGGCGCCCGATTGGCCCACGGTGGACAGAGCGGTTTGCCCGGCAACCTGGCCACGGAGCCCGGCGCCACTGAGTACTTTTGCTTCGGCCATTGCTGTCTCCAGTTTTTGAATTTGTTAGGGAACCTGCAATTTCTACACGGTTATCTTGATTCTGTAGCAGCTGCCAAGCATCGCGAGGCTGCGTTCGGTTCGGGCCGCGTTCGGACGAAGCAGTGGTAAACCTGCACGCGATCGCCTGGCTTGGCCTGGCGAGTCCTTCGGCCTCGAACGCAGCCTCGCGATGCTCGGCAGCTGCTACATAAACCTTTACTTCTTCGCGGCGAACAACGCATCGAGCTTCTGCTCGAAGGTGTGGTAGTCGATGCGATCGTAAAGCTCCATGCGGGTCTGCATGGTGTCGATGACGTTCTGTTGCGTGCCGTCGCGGCGGATTGCGGTGTAGACGTTTTCCGCCGCCTTGTTCATGGCGCGGAAAGCGGACAGCGGGTACAGCACCAGTGACACGTCGGCAGCGGCGAGTTGCTCGGTGGTGTACAGCGGCGTCGCGCCGAATTCGGTGATGTTGGCCAGGATCGGCGCTTTCACGCGGCTGGCGAACAGCTTGTACATGTCCAGTTCGGTGATGGCTTCCGGGAAGATCATGTCGGCGCCGGCCTCGATGCACGCGGCAGCGCGATCCAAAGCAGATTCCAGACCTTCCACTGCGAGGGCGTCGGTGCGAGCCATGATCACGAAGCTGTCATCGGTGCGTGCATCGACGGCGGCCTTGATCCGGTCGACCATTTCCTGCAGCGACACGATCTCTTTATTAGGACGGTGACCGCAGCGCTTGGCGCCAACCTGGTCTTCGATGTGAATCGCCGCCGCGCCGAACTTGATCATCGACTTGACGGTGCGCGCGACGTTGAACGCCGAGGAACCGAAACCGGTGTCCACGTCCACCAGCAGCGGCAGGTCGCAAACGTCGGTAATGCGACGCACATCGGTCAGCACGTCATCCAGGCCGGTGATGCCCAGGTCCGGCACGCCGAGGGAGCCGGCAGCCACCCCGCCACCCGACAGGTAAATAGCCTTGAAACCGGCGCGCTTGGCCAGCAGCGCGTGGTTGGCGTTGATCGCGCCGACCACTTGCAGCGGATGTTCGCTGGCGACCGCATCGCGGAAACGCTGGCCTGGAGTGCTCTTGTTGGAACTCATGACTCACCTCGTTCAGTGGCTGTCTGGTTAGCGCCGTCCTGGTAGTGACGGGCGATATTGCGTTTGGAGGCGCCGATGTGACGGCGCATCAACAACTCGGCTAGCTCACCGTCACGGTCGGCGATGGCGTCGAGAATTCGGTGGTGTTCGGCAAAGGCCTGGTGCGGGCGATTGGGTGTGGTGGAAAACTGGATGCGGTACATGCGCACCAGCTGATAGAGCTCGCCGCAGAGCATTTGCGTCAGGGTGCGGTTGCCGCTGCCCTGGATGATCCGGTAGTGGAAGTCGAAGTCGCCTTCCTGCTGGTAATAGCCAACGCCGGCCTGAAACGCCTCATCGCGCTCGTGGGTTTCGAGGACCCGGCGCAGTTCGTCGATTTCTTCGACAGTCATGCGCTCGGCCGCCAGACGACAGGCCATGCCTTCGAGGGATTCGCGAATTTCGTAGAGTTCCAGCAGCTCGGCATGGCTCAACGAAACCACCCGCGCCCCGACGTGCGGCACGCGAACCAGCAAACGCTGGCCTTCCAGGCGATGGATCGCCTCGCGCAGCGGTCCGCGGCTGATGCCATAGGTGCGGGCCAGCTCCGGCTCGGAGATCTTGCTGCCCGGCGCGATCTCGCCTTTGACGATGGCCGCCTGAATGCGGCGGAAGACGTTTTCGGAAAGCGTCTCCGACTCGTCTTGCGTAACCACCGGGGGATCGAGTTGATCCAGCATATTGTCGACACCTTGAAAGCCAATGCCGCAAAAACTAGCGAATACAGGCGCAACAGTCAAAGGATAAATAGGTATTGTCGACAATCGTCTAATAACCGACTGCACCACAACGAAGCAGCCCCTCTGTTTATAGCCCCCCGCCAGCGCTGGCGCCATCAACCCACCGTGCTAGAATGCCGCCCGCATTTGTTTGTGACATCTGCACTGCTTGTCATAAATAGTTGATAGGCATACGAGGGAGCTTGCGCAGCGATGCCAGGGCCTTGAATCGAAGTACGGACCGCTGCGCACCAGGATTTATGAGACTCAAGCCCTTCCCGACATTCCTTTATATTCTTTGCCTGCCCGGTTTCGCCGTGGCGGGGGAAAAGACCGTGTACGGCCTCAACGAGTACGCGTCCCTGGACGGCATTAACCTTGAAGTCGCCGCCAAACTCGACACTGGGGCGAAAACAGCGTCCCTGAGTGCTCGCGACATCAAACGTTTCAAACGCAATGGCGAGTCCTGGGTGCGCTTCTATCTGGCCATCGACGCCGCGCATTCGCACCCCATCGAACGGCCTCTGGCCCGCGTCAGCAAGATCAAGCGTCGTGCCGGCGACTACGACCCGGATGAAGGCAAGAAGTACACCGCCCGTCCGGTGATCGAGCTGGATATCTGCATGGGTTCGGCTTTACGCAGCATCGAAGTGAACCTAACTGACCGTAGTGCCTTCCAATATCCGCTCTTGATCGGCTCCGAAGCGCTGAAACGCTTCGACGCGCTGGTCGACCCCAGTCTTAAATACGCTGCTGGCAAACCCGCCTGCGCCACCGACGCACATACCGCAGAGTAATTCCAATGCGCTCTCTTACCCTCCATCTGAAACTGCTGATCGCCATCCTGGTGGTGCTGGGCATTTCAGTTACGGCCTATCAGATTTTCGTGCTCGGTATTCCCGTGACCGAGGACGCCACCGACGACTTGTGGAACATCGACGCCAAGGTCGAGTTCGTCGCCAGTGCCAAAGACCCGGTCAAGATCCAGATGTTCGTGCCGCCGCTGAGCCGCGATTACGTCAGCCTCAACGAGAGCTTCATTTCCAATAACTACGGCGTGGCCGTGAACCGCGTCGACGGCAACCGCAAGGTCACCTGGTCGGCGCGCCGGGCCAAGGGCAATCAGACCCTTTATTACCGTCTGGTGCTGACCAAGCGCTACACCGGCGAAAAATCCAAGGTCAAGGGCCCGACCTTCCGCGACAGCATCGCCGTCGAAGGCGCAGAAAAAATCGCCGCCGAAGCCCTGCTCGCGCCGATCCGCCAACACTCGGCCGACGTCGAAACCTTCATCGGCGAAGCCATCAAGCGTGTCAACAATCTCAACGACGACAATGTGAAGCTGTTGCTGGGCGGCGATCCGTCCCCCGGGCACAAGGCGAAAATCGTCGAGCTGGTGCTGTCCATCGCCCACGTGCCGGTGGAAAAGGTCCACACCATTCGTCTGGTGGCCGACCAGCCGCAAACACCGGAACTCTGGCTGCGCAGCTTCAACGGCACCGACTGGCTGTACTTCAACCCGGAAACCGGCGAACAAGGCCTGCCGACCGACCGCCTGCTGTGGTGGACCGGCGACGAAAACCTGATCACCGTCGATGGCGGCAAGAAAGCCAACGTGACGTTCAGCCTGAACAACAGCGAAATGAACGCGATTCGCCTGGCCAAGCTGACCGACGAAAACACCGACGCCAACTTCCTCGAATACTCGCTGTACGGTTTGCCGCTGCAAACCCAGCAGACCTTCATGATCATGGTGATGATCCCCATCGGCGTGCTGGTGATCCTGATCCTGCGTAACCTGATCGGCTTGCAGACCCTCGGCACCTTTACCCCGGTGCTGATCGCCCTCGCCTTCCGCGAAACCCAGCTCGGCTTCGGCATCGTGCTGTTCACGATCATCACGGCGCTGGGACTTTCGCTGCGCTCCTACCTTGAACACTTGAAGTTGCAGATGCTGCCGAGGCTGTCGGTGGTGCTGACCTTTGTGGTGGTGCTGATCGCGGCGATCAGCCTGTTCAGCCATAAACTTGGCCTGGAACGCGGGCTGTCGGTGGCGCTGTTCCCGATGGTGATTCTGACCATGACCATCGAACGCCTGTCGATTACCTGGGAAGAACGCGGTTCCGGCCATGCAATGAAAGTGGCAATCGGTACGCTGTTTGCCGCCTCCCTGGCGCACCTGATCATGAGCGTGCCGGAGCTGGTGTACTTCGTGTTCACCTTCCCGGCAATCCTGCTGATTCTGGTGGGCTTCATGCTGGCGATGGGTCGTTATCGCGGTTACCGCCTGACCGAACTGGTGCGTTTCAAGGCTTTCCTGAAGAAGGCTGACGCCTGATGTTCGGCTTCTGGAAGACCTGGAAGGCCCTGGAAGCCCGGGGCATCATGGGGATCAATCGGCGTAACGCGGACTACGTGCTCAAGTACAACAAGCGCAGCCTGTACCCGATTGTCGATGACAAGATCATCACCAAGGAACGCGCGATCGCCGCCGGCATTCATGTGCCGGAGCTGTACGGCGTGATCTCCACCGAGAAGGAAATCGATAACCTCGACAAGATCATCGACGGGCGCACCGACTTCGTGATCAAACCGGCCCAGGGTGCGGGCGGCGACGGCATCATTGTGGTTGCCGACCGTTTCGAGGGCCGTTATCGCACGGTGTCCGGCAAGATCATCAGTCATGAGGAGATCGAGCACCATGTCTCCAGCATCCTCACCGGCCTGTATTCCCTGGGCGGCCACCGTGACCGCGCACTGATCGAATACCGCGTGATCCCGGACCAGATCTTCAAAAGCATCAGCTACGAAGGCGTCCCGGACATTCGCATCATCGTGTTGATGGGCTACCCGGTGATGGCGATGTTGCGCCTGCCGACGCGCCAGTCCGGCGGCAAGGCCAACCTGCACCAGGGCGCCATCGGCGTCGGCGTCGACCTCGCGACCGGGCAGACATTGCGCGGCACCTGGCTGAACAACATCATCACCAAACACCCGGACACCACCAACGCGGTGGACGGCGTGCAACTGCCCTACTGGGACGGTTTCATGAAACTCGCTGCCGGTTGTTATGAGCTGTGCGGGCTGGGCTACATCGGTGTCGACATGGTGCTCGACCAGGAAAAGGGCCCGCTGATTCTTGAGCTTAATGCCCGGCCCGGGTTGAATATCCAGATTGCCAACGATTGCGGCCTGACGCTGCGCACCCATGCGGTTGAAGCGCGGTTGGAAGAGTTGAAGGCTCGCGGGGTTGTTGAGACGGTTCAGGAGCGGGTTGAGTTTGTCCAGGAGATGTTTGGGCATATTCCTGCGGTTGAGGGTTGATCCGATACTGAGTTGCTGCCATCGCGGGCAAGCCCGCTCCCACAGGGATTGTGCAAAACTTGTGGGAGCGGGCTTGCCCGCGAAGACTGACTAGCAGCACCAAACCTCTCAACTCTGCCCCCAATCTACCAATCCCCGACATCCCCTCTAGGAGCAAATCCTGCAGAGGACTACAATCGCCCCCCCGCCTCGATGGCTGATCTGCCCCGCCCATGTTGACCTGTTCCGTACACCCGCTGCCCTATCGCGCCAACCCCGCCGACTACTTCGCGGCGATTCGTCTTGCTCCCGGTGCCGTGCTGCTCGACAGCGGCCGGCCCACCGCTGATCGCGGGCGTTATGACCTGCTCAGCGCCTGGCCGCTGGAGCAAATAGCGGTATTGCCTGACGAAAGTGGCAGCGATTTCCTGCAACGCCTTCGCGACCATCTGGCACGACTGGGTGAAGCAGCGGTTCCCGATGAACTGCCGTTCGCCGGCGGCCTGATCGGTTATCTGAGTTATGACTTCGGACGGCATCTTGAACACCTGCCGAGCCAGGCGCAGGACGACCTGCAATTGCCGGATGCGCGTTTCGGGCTGTACGACTGGGCATTGATCAGCGATCACCACCTGGCCACCAGTCAATTGGTGTTCCACCCGACACTGATCGACAGCGAGCGCCAGCGCCTGATCGCCTTGTTCAGTCAGCCTGCGGTTGAACCGATCGAGCCGTTCAAATTGAAAGCCCCGATGAAAGCCGACCTGAGCGCTGACGAGTATCGCCAAGCGCTTGAGCGCATTCAGCAGTACATCCAGGCCGGCGATTGCTACCAGGTCAACTTCGCCCAGCGCTTTCGTGCGCAATGTGTGGGTGATCCGTGGGCCGCGTATGTCGCGCTGCGGGCCGCGTGCCCGACACCGTTTTCCGGTTTCCAGAGCTTGCCCGACGGCGGCGCGGTGTTGAGCCTGTCCCCTGAGCGCTTCGTCAAAGTCAGTGAACGTCATGTGGAAACCCGCCCGATCAAAGGCACCCGCCCGCGCGGCCTGACGGCTGCCGAAGACGCTGCGAACGCCGCCGAACTGCTGGCCAGTCCCAAGGACCGTGCGGAGAACCTGATGATCGTCGACCTGCTGCGCAACGACCTCGGCCGCACCTGCCGCATCGGCTCGGTGCGGGTGCCGGAGTTGTTCAGTCTGGAAAGCTATCCGAATGTGCATCACCTGGTGAGCAGCGTGACCGGCGAACTGGCGGATGACCGGGATGCCCTGGACCTGATCGCCGGCAGTTTCCCGGGCGGATCGATCACCGGTGCACCGAAGATTCGTGCCATGCAGATTATCGACGAGCTGGAGCCGACCCGACGTGGGTTGTATTGCGGTTCGTTGCTGTATCTGGATGTGCGCGGCGAGATGGACAGCTCCATCGCGATTCGCAGCTTGCTGGTCAAGGATGGGCAGGTGTGCTGCTGGGGCGGCGGCGGGATTGTCGCGGACTCGGAGTGGCAGGCCGAATATCAGGAGTCGATTACCAAGGTTAAGGTCCTGCTCGATACCCTGCAAAACCTTTGATTCCGGGCTTTTGTGGCGAGGGAGCTTGCGCCCGCCGGGGTGCGAAGCGCCCCCAAAATCTTTGCGACTGCTGCGCAGCCGAGCGGGACGGTGCGGCGATCCGACAAGCTCCCTCGCCACAGGTTGTTCTTACAGACTTAGGGCGCGGTTGGAAGCCTTGATGAACTCCTGCTTCAAGTCCTCAAAAGTATGTACCGCCGGGAATTGCGGAAACTCGCGAATCACATTATCCGGCGCATGGAACAGAATCCCCGCATCCGCCTCACCCAGCATCGTGGTGTCGTTGTAGGAATCCCCTGCCGCAATCACCCGGTAGTAAAGGCTCTTGAACGCCAGAACCGACTGGCGCTTCGGATCTTTCTGACGCAACTGATAGCTCGTCACCCGTCCCGAATCGTCGGTAATCAGGCGATGGCACAGCAGTGTCGGGAAGCCCAGTTGACGCATCAGCGGCTGGGAAAACTCGTAGAACGTGTCCGACAGAATCACCACCTGAAACCGCTCACGCAGCCAGTTGACGAACTCGATGGCACCGTCCAGCGGCTTCAGCGTGGCGATCACTTCCTGAATATCAGTGAGTTTCAAGCCGTGCTCGTCGAGAATCCGCAGGCGCTGCTTCATCAGCACGTCGTAGTCGGGAATGTCCCGAGTGGTCGCCCTCAGGGATTCAATACCGGTTTTTTCAGCGAACGCGATCCAGATTTCCGGGACCAGCACACCTTCGAGATCCAGACAGGCAATTTCCACAAGACACTCCCATTTGTATTGATTATTGAGTCGAGCGAGTAAAAGGACTGCCGAACTCTAGCGACTCAGGCTGCCCCGCGCAACGCACAGGGCGCGCCCGCCGCTGCAGGATTTTGTTACCATCAGCCCTATATAGAGCGCCCAGCGCCACCGACCTGTAGGAAGCCGCCCTGATGAGCCCATCGTTCGATGTCGTGGAACTCGCCACGACCTATGCCAACAAATCCGCCCAGGACATCCTGAAACTCGCGTTTGCCGAGTTTGGCGATGACCTGTGGATATCTTTCAGCGGCGCCGAAGACGTGGTGCTCGTGGACATGGCCTGGAAGCTGAACAAGAACGTCAAAGTGTTCAGTCTCGACACCGGCCGCTTGCACCCGGAGACCTACCGTTTCATCGATCAGGTGCGCGAGCACTACAAGATCGACATCGAGCTTGTATCCCCGGACTACACGAAACTGGAACCGTTCGTGAAGGAAAAAGGCCTGTTCAGTTTCTACAAGGACGGCCATGGCGAGTGCTGCGGCATCCGCAAGATCGAACCGCTGCGCCGCAAGCTGTCGGGCGTGAGCGCCTGGGCCACCGGCCAGCGCCGGGACCAGAGCCCGGGCACCCGCAGCGCCGTCGCGGTGATGGAGATCGACACCGCGTTTTCCACCCCGGAACGCACCCTCTACAAATTCAACCCGCTGGCGCAGATGACCAGCGAAGAGATCTGGGGCTACATCCGCATGCTCGAACTGCCGTACAACAGCCTCCACGAGCGCGGCTTCATCAGCATTGGTTGCGAACCCTGCACCCGCCCGGTGCTGCCGAACCAGCATGAACGTGAAGGCCGTTGGTGGTGGGAAGAGGCGACGCAGAAAGAATGCGGGCTGCATGCGGGGAATATCATCAGCAAGTCCAAGGCCTGATCCCGCCTGGCGAAATTCATTGTAGGAGCCGGCTTGCTGGCGAAAGCGGTCTTTCAGTTGATGAATCTTTTGACTGACACACTACAATCGCCAACAAGACGGCTCCTACAGGTTTCATTTCAAGTCGACTAAATTTGTACACACAAATGTCACCATAGGTGCCATTTATGTGTGCACTTTTAGTTTCTGCGCCCCAAAAGGTTACATCCTTCTCTCCTGACCTCCCCTTTCTCGATTTCCCACGACCCGTACCGAAAAATAATTACCTGTTCAATCGGTCAATTTATATCGCCTTTTTTTCAGTCACTTATCATTTCCATCTAACAAAACGAAATTAACAACGACTTCCATAGGTCCGTAACTGGCATGGTTATGGCTTAAGTTCATATATGTTTTGTATACAATTACAACAGAACATACACACACTTTAGATCCGCAAGCCTGAAGCGCCCTATCCCGTACAGGCTGCAGATGCCCCGTAACCAATGATGCTTATTGCCCGCGACGAAGATTTGTCGAGCCCACGCTCATGCACAGTCATCGCGACGCCAAGCTCGGAGCCTGCCGGAATGCGTACTAGCCTCTCCAATAACAACATCGCGCTGGATCTGCCCTCCTTTCCACCCACCGCTCAAGATCAAACTTTTCAAGAACCTGTGGTGCTCAGTCCTCGTTTGCACAACAAGGACCTGGCGCCGACCAAGGCCGAAGGCCGACGCTGGGGCCGCTACAGCATCTTTGCCCTGTGGACCAACGACGTTCACAACATCGCCAACTATTCCTTCGCCATTGGCCTGTATGCGCTGGGTCTGGGTGGCTGGCAGATTCTGTTGTCCCTGGGCATCGGCGCGGCGCTGGTGTATTGCTTCATGAACCTCTCCGGTTATATGGGGCAAAAGACCGGCGTGCCGTTTCCTGTCATCAGCCGGATCAGTTTCGGCATCCACGGAGCGCAGATTCCTGCATTGATCCGTGCTGTTATCGCCATCGCCTGGTTCGGCATTCAGACGTACCTGGCGTCCGTGGTGTTTCGCGTGTTGCTGACGGCGGTGCATCCCGGCTTCGCCGACTACGACCACGACTCGATCCTTGGCCTGTCGAGCCTGGGCTGGGTGTGTTTCGTGGCGATCTGGTTGGTGCAACTGGGCATCCTCGCCTACGGCATGGAAATGGTACGGCGCTATGAAGCGTTCGCCGGGCCGGTGATTCTGCTGACCGTCGCCGCCCTCGCCGCCTGGATGTACACCCAGGCCAACGCAACCATCGCCTGGTCGATCCGCGAGCCGCTGACCGGCGGCGAGATGTGGCGCAATATTTTTGCCGGTGGCGCATTGTGGCTGGCGATCTACGGGACGTTGATCCTCAACTTCTGCGACTTCGCCCGGTCATCGCCGTGCCGCAAAACCATCAAGGTCGGAAATTTCTGGGGTCTGCCGGTGAATATTCTGGTGTTCGCGGCCATCACCGTCCTGCTCTGTGGTGCGCAATTTCAGATCAATGGCCGGATCATCGAAAGCCCGACTGAAATCATCGCCTCGATCCCCAATACCATCTTCCTGGTGCTCGGCTGCCTGGCGTTCTTGATCGTCACCGTGGCGGTGAACATCATGGCCAACTTCGTCGCCCCGGCCTTCGTGCTCAGCAACCTGGCGCCCAAGTACCTGACCTTCCGCCGCGCCGGCCTGATCAGCGCGACCATCGCAGTGCTGATCCTGCCGTGGAACCTCTACAACAGCCCGCTGGTGATCGTGTATTTCCTGTCCGGCCTCGGCGCTCTGCTCGGGCCGTTGTATGGCGTGATCATGGTCGACTACTGGCTTGTACGAAAAGGTCAGGTCAACGTGCCGCAGTTGTACAGCGAGGACCCCAACGGCGCTTATTACTACAGCCGTGGGGTCAATTTACGCGCCGTAGCGGCGTTTATTCCTGCCGCGTTGATCGCCATCGTCCTGGCGCTGGCGCCGGGTTTCCACCTCGTTTCACCGTTCTCGTGGCTGATTGGCGCCGGGATCGCCGGAATGCTCTACCTGATCATCGCCAAACGGCAGCCCCATTACGCCGACGTCAGCGGTGAAAGCATCGCGGTCGACAACGTCTGCCACTAATCCACTGGCGGCCCGGCAGCGACGGGCCGCAGAACCACCCTGCAATAAGGACTGCTCATGCGAATTCTCGTGGTCAACGTCAACACCACCGAATCCATCACCCAGGCCATCGCCCGTTCCGCCCAGGCGGTGGCCGCGCCGGGAACGGAAATCGTCGGCCTGACGCCCTACTTCGGCGCCGACTCCATCGAAGGCAATTTCGAAAGCTACCTGGCCGCCATCGCCGTAATGGACCGGGTCATGGCCTACGACCAGCCCTTCGATGCCGTGATCCAGGCCGGTTACGGCGAACACGGTCGCGAAGGCTTGCAGGAATTGCTCAACGTTCCGGTGGTGGACATCACCGATGCGGCGGCCAGTACGGCAATGTTCCTCGGTCATGCCTACTCGGTGGTCACCACCCTGGACCGCACCGTGCCCCTGATCGAGGACCGGCTGAAACTGTCGGGGCTGTGGGACCGTTGCGCGTCGGTGCGGGCCAGTGGCCTGGCGGTGCTGGAACTGGAATCCGATCCGCAGCGGGCGCTGGAGGCGATTGTCCGTCAGGCGGAACTGGCGGTAAAGGAAGACAAGGCTGAAGTGATTTGCCTGGGCTGCGGCGGCATGGCCGGGCTGGATGAACAGATTCGCCAGCGCACCGGGGTTCCGGTGGTGGATGGCGTGACGGCGGCGGTGACCATTGCCGAATCGCTGGTGCGGTTGGGGTTGTCCACTTCCAAGGTGCGGACGTATGCGACGCCGCGACCGAAGAACATTATTGGTTGGCCGGGGCGGTTCGGTCGCTGAGTTTACAAAGGTAAACCGAGTCGTCCCCATCGCGGGCAAGCCACGCTCCCACAGAGTTTGCGTCGTTCCACGGTGATGTGAACAACGCAAAACCTGTGGGAGCGTGGCTTGACCGCGATGGGGACGACTCGGTATCAAGCCAAACTCAAACCGCACTGAACCGCTGCCCCAACCCCTGCTCCGCAAACTGCTCAATGATGAAATCCACAAACGCCCGGGTCTTGCCCGGCAGCAGTTTGTGCTCCGCGTAATAGATAGAAATGTTTCCGTCGTCGACATACCAGTCCGGCAACACTCGTTGCAACGTCCCGGCCTGCAGATACCCCGCCGCAAACGGCATGCTCACCAACGCGATGCCCAACCCCTGGGCCGCTGTCGCACACGCCGCTTCCGAATCACTCATGGTCATACGCGCCTTGAGCGTCAGCGGGTTGTGTTGCTGATTACGACTGGTCAATTGCCAGGAACGCACCCGACCGGTTTGTGGGGAACGGATCAGGATGCCGTCGTGGTCCTTGAGTTGATCGGGCTCGACGATCGCAGGCCGCGCCGCCAGATACCCGGCCGAAGCCACCAACACCCGATGCGCCGGCGTCAGCTTGCGCGCCACCACGCCTTGCGGCAGCTCGAATCCCCCACCAATCGCCGCATCGAAACCCTGAGCGATCAGATCGACCTGACGGTTATCGAAATGCCAATCCGGGTTGATCGCCGGAAAACGCCGCAGAAACTCGCCCAGCAAGGGCACCACATATAAACGCCCGAACACCGTGCCCATGCTGACCTTCAGTGTTCCCGCCGGCCGACCCTCGGCGCTGGCGAGGTTGGCCACCGCATTCTGGATTGTGTGCAAGCTGGAACTGACTTCGCCGAGAAACAGATGACCGGCCTCGGTCAACGTCAGGCTGCGCGTGCTGCGCTGGAACAGCCGCACACCCAGCCGGGCCTCAAGCTTTGCAACACTTTTGCCCACCGCCGCGGGGGTCAGACTCAAGCGTCGCGCGGCTTCGGCGAAGCTGCCAACCTCGGCGCTGCGCACGAAGCATTCGATACTGCTGAAGGTTTCCATAGGCGCCACTATAAACTTCTGGTTTACACAGACTATCGCAATTGCCGTCTACACAGCGTGTAATCCCCAATCGATACTAGGCTCCATCAACCGAGACATCTCGCCTCGGGACTTCGGAGATCGTTATGACTACTCAAAACCTCAGCGGCAAAGTGGCTTTGATTCAAGGCGGGTCCCGCGGCATCGGCGCCGCCATTGTCAAACGCCTGGCCGCTGAAGGCGCGACTGTTGCCTTCACCTACGTCAGCTCCACGGCCAAAGCCGAAGCCTTGCAAGACAGCATCACTGGCAATGGCGGCAAAGCCCTCGCCATCAAGGCCGACAGCGCCGACGCCGAGGCCATTCGCAACGCCGTGACCACCACCGTAGAAACCTTTGGTCGACTCGACATCCTCGTCAACAACGCCGGCGTGCTGGCCGTTGCGCCACTGGAGGACTTCAAACTCGAAGATTTCGACCAGACCCTGGCCATCAACGTGCGCAGCGTGTTCATCGCCACCCAGGCCGCCGCCAAGCACATGACTGAAGGCGGTCGCATCATCAACATCGGCAGCACCAACGCCGACCGCATGCCCTTCGCCGGTGGCGGCCCTTACGCCATGAGCAAGTCGGCGCTGGTCGGCCTGACCAAAGGCCTGGCCCGCGACCTCGGCCCGCGCGGCATCACCATCAACAACGTGCAACCGGGCCCGGTCGACACCGACATGAACCCGGCCAGTGGTGATTTCGCCGACAGCCTGATCCCGCTGATGGCTGTGGGCCGTTACGGCAAAGCAGAGGAAATCGCCAGTTTTGTCGCCTACCTGGTAGGGCCGGAAGCCGGTTACATCACAGGGGCGAGCCTGACTATCGACGGTGGTTTTGGCGCCTGATGCGCTAGACGCAATTAAAATGTGGGAGCGAGCCTGCTCGCGAAGACGGTGTGTCAGGCGACATTGATGTCGTCTGACCTTCCGCTTTCGCGAGCAGGCTCACTCCCACATTTCTACATCAAGCCCATTCGAGGGCTGGCAAACCACAAGCACTCGGCTTGAACGCCTTCAACGAACGAAGAATGCCATCCGCGTGCGCATACTTTTCGTCAGCCATCGCCGCGTCGGGAATCGCAATCGCCGTCATCCCCGCCGCTTTCGCCGCCGTGACACCGAACGGCGAATCTTCGAACACCAGGCAGTCTTCGGGCGCAACGCCCAGGCGCCGCGCCGCCGTGAGGAAGATGTCCGGCGCCGGTTTGGCCGCGCCCACTTCAGGGTCATCGGCCGTCACAACAAAGTCGAACAGCGCGAACCAGTCGCGGTGCAAGGTGGTTTTCTGGCCGAATGACTGGCGCGAAGAACTGGTGCCGACCGCGATTGGAATGTTGTTGGCTTTCAAGTGCCGGACCAGTTCCTCGGCGCCAGGCATCGCCAGCGCTTGCGGAAAACGCTCGCGCATCAGCGGTTCGCGGATCACCAGAAACTCTTCGGCGGTGATGGGCAACTCCAGCGCCTCGACCACGTACCGCGCCAGATCACCCGCGCCACGGCCGATGATGTTCTGCTTGATACTCCAGTCGAAGACCCGACCGTAGCGCGCGGCAATCATGGACGTGACCTCGGTATAAATGCCCTCGGTGTCCAGCAGCAAGCCGTCCATATCAAAAATCACGGCCTTGATCGGGCCGTATTCATTCAGCGGTGCATTCATCGCATCTGATCCGTTTTCTAATGACATCCCAGAGGCGGCTCAGGTGCGGCCGGGTCCGTGATCGATTAAAGGATTCAGCAGCATAGCGAGCGCGGCGGCCATCGAGCAACGGGCAATCCCTGACAGATACAAAAAGTGCTCGTCGTCATTTAGCGATTTTCCCTACATAAAACGCCTCCTTTCCCGACTTCTTTACCCGTTGATCCCAAGCAAAGTCTCGCGCTCAAACTTGATCTGCGCGAGGGACTGCGAATGTTCGTACCTGACAAGGTACTGGCCTTGAATAACGCCATCGGCTTGCTGGTGGTTGCCGCCATGGACCCCGAGCAGCCGGATGTCGAAGCGCTGCTCGGTGACTTCCGGCTTTGCCTCAATGACTACGACGCCTGGGCCGAAAGTTTCTGGACCGGCAAGGCGCTGGATATCGAACAGGTGTTCAAGGTCGGTCACGACGTTCGCCTGGTCGCGCCCAAGAACTCCACCACGCCTGTCAGTTCCACCGTCGCCGCGTGCCGGGCGGCGGGTCCCCTGACGCTGGTGCACATGTTCGACGCAGCGCGGTTCGTGCCGATCGGCAACACCCCGGTGATGCTTGAGCCTTTGAACGCTGACGGTACGTTCGGCAAGCCGGTTTATGACGAGATCGGCCCCAGCGGCATCCTCGAAATCCGCGAGTGCGAACGCAGCCTGCGTTACCGCATCACCTTCTTCCCGAATGTTTCCGCTGAACATGTCAAAGCGCTTTATGCCTCTTATCAAGGCGTCATCAGAGGTCTGGAAGGCTGGCTGCGTAACGAGTGGACGATCGAATTCGAACCCTCATGGGCCGAGTTCGCCGAGGCCGGTTTCATCAAGCGTTACGGCCTGCTGCAACAGGCCGACTGGCGCGGTTTCGAGAATTCGCTGAACGGGTTGTGGGATGACGTGAAGCAGATCTACGAGTTGATCGCGGACCTGCAAGCGAACAGTGAAAAACTCCTTGAGTACCTGACCGAAACCGAACTTGAAACGCTGCTGGAGGCTTCAGCGCAATCCATCGCCAATCTGTTGCTGGTGTTGAGTGATGAGCCGCTGATGTTCATTCATCTGGCGGCGATCACCAGTTGGCTGAGGATGTTGCCGCCGCAGTTCATTGCCGAAGTCGTGGCGGAGATTCGTACCGGAATATTGATCGGCTTCCTGCTCGCGCGCTTCACGGGTTCTGCCGGGTTGAAGCTTGGCATCAGCGCCAGGGTGTTGGACAAGGTCAAATCCGACCGCGCGCGCAACTGGCTGGCCGCCGCGAGCCTGAGGTTGGCCGGGCTGGAGGCCAAATCCGACCTGACGACCCACGCTGGGGTGCTCAAACCCCTCGCGGTCAATGTCCGAAATGCTCCGCTAAACCCCGCGCCCGCCGTGCCGTTGCAGATCAGCACGGGCACTACGCCAGTTTTGTTAGTGAAAAATCCGGTCGCCATTGCTCGCGACAAATCCGCAGCCATGACCCGGCTGGGCCGGCAGGAATACCGTGACGACGTTCCCGATCAAGCGAAAAACCCCAACGGCGACAGCGCCGATTGCGGGCCGCTGACTTGCACCAACGGATGCCCGGTGTCGATGGTCACCGGCGAAGAATTGCTGACACTCGACGATGGATCGCTTAACGGCTTGCTGCCTTTCGCGTTTACCCGGTTGTACCGAACCAGCGCCGTGGAAATGGATTGCGGGCTGGGTTGGGGATGGAGTCATTCGCTGGCGCATCGCCTGGAGCTGGACGCAGAACAGGTCGTCTGGACCGACCATGAAAACCGTCGCACGACGTTTCCACTGCCCAGTCTTTCGCGTCCGGCGATTCATAACAGCCTGTCCCGGTCGGCCATTTATCTCGGAAATAAACCTGAGGAGCTGATTCTTGCACTGGCCGGTGAGTCGTCACGGTTCTATCACTTTGAGAATGGTCGGCTGACGACCATCAGTGATGCCTACGACAACCGGCTGCACATCACCCGCGACCGTCAGGATCGCATTCAACGCATCGACAACGGTACAGGACGTTCACTGCTATTGCGTTACGAACGCCGGCACATCATGACGGTCGAGTATCAGTCGTTTCACTCCGCCGACGGGTTGGTGGATGCCTGGCATACCGAGCAAACGCTGATTGCCTACCGGTACGACGCGCGTCACCGCCTGATCGAAGCGACCAATGCTGCCGGCGAAAGCGAGCGGTACGACTACGACGATCAA
The DNA here is from genome assembly GCF_900095275.1 of Pseudomonas sp. UMAB-40. Lineage (NCBI taxonomy): Bacteria > Pseudomonadati > Pseudomonadota > Gammaproteobacteria > Pseudomonadales > Pseudomonadaceae > Pseudomonas > Pseudomonas sp. UMAB-40. The sequence continues at coordinate 10,118 of NZ_LT607565.1, read as the reverse complement.
CACGTGATTCTCCAGCGGCAACTGGCCGGTGGGGCAAGTTTCTTTTGGGAGTGGGAAAGGTCTGGCAAGGCGGCCAGATGTGTCAGGCACTGGGCGACTTTTTCGCAGATGGATACGCGTTATGCCTGGGATGACGACGGCGCAGTGCTGGTTAAAAACGTCGATGGCAGCGAAGAAGTTTATGTCCATGACGATAAGGCGCGATTGGTGCGTCGGGTTGAGCCGGATGGTGGCGAGCATCTCAAGGCCTACGACGACCAGGGCCGATTGACGACCGAGCGCGGTCCATCAGGGGCGATCACCCAGTATCGCTACGACGAGGTCGGGCGGCTGATCGCGCTGATTCCACCGGAAGACGAGCCAACGTCCTACGAATATCGCTACGGTTTCCTGCATGCGCGATATCGCGGTAAAGCGGTGTGGAAATACCGACGCAATGTTCAGGGGGATGTCACCGAGGCCATCGATCCCGATGGTCACATCACTCACTACCACTACGATGCTCAAGGACGGTTGCTGTCTATCCGTTACCCGGACACTGGCCGTCATGTGTTCGTGTGGGATGCCATCGGGCAACTGGTCGAAGAGACGTTGCCGGACGGCGGTCAGCGGCGTTTTTCCTACGATGTATTGGGTCGGCAGATAGCCCGCCAGGACGAACACGGCGCCGTCACTCAATACCAATGGGACGCCGTTGGCCGACTGATCCAGACGATTCTCCCTACAGGCGCCAGACGTGCGTTCAGTTACAACGCCTACGGCAAAATCACCGCCGAACGCGATGAACTGGGGCGCGTCACCCGTTTTGAATACGACGATGACCTGCACCTGGTCAGCCGCCGAATCAATCCCGACGGCACGCAGTTGCGTTATCGCTACGACAACGCCCGGCTGCTCCTGACAGATATCGAAAACGAATCCGGCGAACACTATCGACTGGACTACACGCCCGGCGGATTGATCCGACAGGAAACCGGCTTCGATGGCCGGCGTACAGCATATGCCTACGACCTCAACGGCCATCTACTGGAAAAAACCGAATTCGGTGATGACGGCTCGAAGCTGTTTACGAGTTACCAGCGGGATGCAGCCGGACGCCTGTTGGTCAAAAACCTGCCCAATGGTGTCAACGTCGAGTATCGCCATGACCGCCTCGGTCGATTGGTCAGCGTCGATGACGGCCAGGACCATCCGCTGGAGTTCGAGTACGACCAGCAGAACCGCCTGATCACCGAGCATCAGGGCTGGGGCACGCTGCGCTATGCCTACGACGCCTGCGGCAAACTCAACCATCTGCGTCTGCCAGACAACAGCAAACTCGACTATCACCACGCCAAGGGTGGTGCGCTGACAGCCATCGACCTGAACGGCACACGCCTTACAAGCCACACGTACAAGTCCGGCCGCGAGCTTCAACGCCAACAAGGCCTGTTGCTCAACCACTATGACTACGACGAACAAGGCCGCCTGAAAGGCCACGCCGTTAGCCAACACCATCAGCCGTTGTATCGCCGCGACTATGCCTACAGCGCCAACGGCAATCTCGAGCACATCGCCGACACCCGTCATGGCCAACGCAGCTATCAATACGATCCGCTCGACCGTCTGATCCGCGTCCGCCACTCCCGCGACCAGCAGCCCGAAAGCTTCGCCCATGACCCCGCCGGCAACCTGGTGATGCAGGATCGGCCCGGCCCCGCCACCCTAAAAGGCAATCGCCTGCTGATGCAAGGCGATCGCCATTTCGACTACGACGCCTTCGGCAACCTGATCCGCGAGCGCCGAGGCACCGCCCAAAAACTCGTCACCGAATACCGCTACGACTGCCAGCACCGCTTGACCGGCGTCACCCTCCCGAACGGCAACACCGCCAGCTACCGCTACGACGCCTTCGGCCGCCGCATCAGCAAAACCGTCGAAGGCCATACCACCGAGTACTTCTGGCAGGGCGACAACCTCGTCGCCGAAAGTGGCCGCGAGCATTACCGCAGCTACGTCTACGAACCCGGCACCTTCCGCCCACTGGCCATGCTCGACGGCAAAGGCCCGCGCCAGGCCTGCCCGTTCTACTACCAACTCGACCACCTTGGGACACCGCAAGAACTCACCGACTACGGCGGCGACATTATCTGGGCCGCGCAATACACGGCGTATGGCCGCCTGACACGCCTGAACCGCGATACCCATCAGGTTCTGGATCAGCCGTTACGGTTTCAGGGGCAGTATTACGATGCGGAGACGGGACTGCATTACAACCGGCACCGGTACTACAACCCGGACCTGGGACGGTATCTGACGCCGGATCCGAGCAAGTTGGCGGGTGGGTTAAACGGATATCAGTACACGCGCAATCCGACGGGGTGGGTTGATCCGCTGGGGTTGAATGATTGTCCTGGGGGGGATGGGTGTAAGAGGCCTTCGTTTGGGGATGAGGATCCGGCGGGGAAGGTGAAGGTTGATGAGGGGGAGCCCGCTGCTCCTTCCACGAAACCAAAGAATCGGTATTTGTACCGTGGAGACTCACGAGAAGACTGGGAAATTTTTGAAGCGGGTTTTGAGCCACTGGGAGACAGTATGGACCTCTACCTACACGCATTGGACAACCGGAGCCCTCCCAGCTTCTTTGTCAGTACTTCGACTTCAGAAAAGGAAGCTATAAAATTTGCAACGGGCTACGGATATGAAGACGGCTTCGTCTACGTAATAAAAAATATTCGCGGGATAGATGTGAATAAAAAACTCGGCATGATGTCGCCTCATAGTCGTGAGACTGAAATAGCTATGCCTGGAGGCGTAGACAGTCGAGACATTCTCGGTGTTACCCCCGTCAACGCCGATGGCAGCTATAAGGGCTACTCAATTCCTAACCCACGCAGGAAGTGATCATGAAAAAAACAATAGAAATCTCCATAAACACCTGCGGAGTTACTGAAAAAACCTCAATCGAATGCGACCGAAAAAATCTGACGTTAGCGTTCAAAATGAAAAATGGCCTGAGTAAAACGTACACGGCTCAAGATCTTTACGAATGCTTTGGGCTGTTGCGAGCCGATTTTCCAGAAATAAGTTTTCTATGCAAAGGTGCCAAACTCAATGTGCACCCATCACGCATGGCGTCGCAAATGGCTGGCGGAATAGTTGCGTATGAACTTCATATGGGACAACCCACTGATACAGAAGACGTGGTTAATATCTTCGATTTTGAAGAGACAGACATCACAAATGACATACAAGAACAAAGGGATTTCTATAAGCGCTGGCTCGAATCATTAGTGCACTAGCATGGGGGGCTATGGACCATAAAAATCAACTCGTACAAAAATAAAAAACCGAGTGACAAGTTAAAGGGAGCAGCTGAAATTAGCCAGACACCTCCACTAAAAAAGCCCAGTTAAAACTGGGTTAATGGGGCAAGTTTATTTAACTAAACAACACCCCAAGATAAAACCACCAGACCTTAAAATGAATGACATAAAAACTATAAAGATCCTTCACGTCAGCGAGACGAACGAAGAAGACGTAACACTCCTGATTGACGGACACACCGTTGAATGTTTTATCAACTCATGCCCTCACAAAATAGAAATCGGAAAAATATATCAAGCCGAGCTAACGTTAAATCTGCCCGATTCTTATCAGATAGCAAAAACACCTAATAATACCGCGCTTATTGAGAAAAAAGCAAAAGGCTATGCTTACTTTCTGTGCGGCACATTAAAAAACGAAATCTTTGAATCGTTCACGGACTTTCATGATGAAGACATACATTACGAGCACCCGGAATTAAACGATACTTTTTTAAAACTAGAAGTAGATCGTATTGATGTTAATTTCCTATAGAAACAACAATCACGTCCAAGCAGCCAGCACGAGAGATGTATTGGGTTGCAAGTAAGATCCGCAACCAGCTAAGCGTCAGAACGATGCATGAACATCCAGCCGCAGAGATCTAATATTGGAAACGGACGAGTGATTGACCTAACATTCATCACGGGAAAAATCACTTACGATGAGATTTCCGTATTGAAAAAGATCGATCTTTCAAATCAGATCGACCTACTGAAAGAAGACATGCTTCAAGTGGATTATCAAGGCACACACTTGCTAGATGTCGGCTGGTATCCATCATTCGATATAAAAGGTTCTTTTCAAATCAGAGTTATCAAGGATTACAACTGGGACGCGCCACTCGTGTACTCAACGGCTGGTACGATTCGATTACTTATCGAAGAGATAAATGCTGCTCAGAATGTGATCAATAAGGAACAATAACCAACTTTGCCCATCCATTTTTACAATCCGCTCGCCTATTCAACAAAAAGCCCAGCTCGTTGCTGGGCTTTGATTTTTGAATAACAGCCGGGCTAACCACCCGAACCACCAGTCCCACCCCCAGCTCCACCCGTCCCTCCTCCCGCACTCCCCGAACTTCCACCGCTCCCACCACCGCTCATCCCTGAACCACCAGAACTACCGGATCCTCCAGACCCACCTCCAGAACCGCTCCCAGTCGAACTTCCACCGCTCATCGACCCGCTTCCCGCCCCCGGGCTCGTGCTACTCCCGTTCGCATCACCAGCATTACCACCACCAATGGAGCCAGGCGGCAACGCCTTCCCGTTTCCATAACCCGCATTCATTTCAGTGGAAGGCGGCATCCCGCCCTTTTCAACCGGCGCGTCATTACCGGAAGATTGAGCAAACGCCGCCATTGAACTGACCGACAACACGCCGCTCACCGTCAGGACCATCAAGGTTGACCTGATCATGGTGCATCTCCTTTAAAAAGGTGCGTACCTGATATCTGGCAGCGATCGCTTTTTAATGGTGCCGCTCAATCGACGAATGGTTTTTCAACTCGGCTCACCGGATGCATCGTTACCGGCAATATCCGGATCTTCGGGCGTGGCCTCGACATCGCCACGTTTCACATCATCAGTCGGCACTTGCTCAACCGCAGTGTCATCGTCAGGCGGACGTTGATCGCGACTCAAGGAATCGGTGGGCGAAGGCAGCGGGTATTCAGGGGTGTCGTCATCGTCGACTTTCGGATCAGCATTCATAAAGCACCTCTCGAAGGGCCTGAAAAGCAGGCCCTGAAATTTCGAGGGCTGGGCAATGCTTGCGTTCGATTAGAAAGACGATCGGTCGATAGCACTACAACGCCGGTCAGTCTTCGTCTGCTTCCTCTTCTTCATACTCGAGGTTTCCCACATCGCCGGCGTCATCGGAATCGTTGAGCGGCACCGTTGCGTCATCCATCAGAGAACCCGGATCTTCGTTGCCGGGGTCATTGATGAACGGAAGCCCGCTCGGGCCTTTTTCTTCTTTGCCTTCGGTTTCAGGAGTCATGGCAGTCCTCTTAACGTTGGGGTGTATGACGTTCGAGGCGGCCTGCGACCAAACGTTCCGGGGTCCAGCGAGCAGATACGAAAAACCCGGCCTGGGCCGGGTTTCTGATATCACTCGATGTCGAATCAGTGATGTTTATTTTTGTGTTTGTTCTTGTGCTTGTTTTTGTGACCGCCCCCGGAATGGGAGCCGCCGTTGTCGTTGCCGAGGTTGTTGCCGACCGCACCACCCGCTGCGCCACCCAGGCCTGCGCCAATGGTCGAGCCGGTAGAACCGCCAAGGCTATTGCCGATCACCGAGCCGCCTGCCGAGCCTAATCCGCCGCCAATCGCTGCCTCTGTGCGACTGCCCTTGTTCGCACCCACCGCACTGCCCGCAGCGCCGCCAACGCCGGCGCCAATCGCTGCGCCGGTGCTGCCGCCCATTTGCTGACCCACTACGTTACCCAGTGCGCCGCCAAGGCCGCCACCCACTGCCGCAGTGCCATCACCGGCAGCCATTGCACCTTGAGCGACCAAAAGTCCCAGAAACAACGTGGACAATGTCAAACGCATGATATGAACCTCAAATTCCGCATCGGGGGTAAGAGTACGCATTGCGGATGGGCGTGAGTCTAGCACCTGCACTCACTGAATCCGGCCAGCGATGAAGGTTGGACAGCTGTAAATTCGAAGTCTGTGAAAAACGAAACATCCAGATACGAAAAGCCCGGCACATAGCCGGGCTTTTCGAGGTGATCGCTCAGGATCAGTGACGCTTGTGACCTTTGGCCAGATTGCTGCCCACGCCGCCGCCCAATGCGCCGCCCAAGCCTGCACCAATGGTCGAACCGGTCTTGCCGCCCAGGCTGTTGCCGATCACCGAACCACCGGCCGCGCCGACACCGCCACCAATGGCCGCTTTGGTGCGGCTGCCTTTCCGTGCGGCCACGGCACTGCCGGCTGCGCCCGCAACGCCTGCGCCGATTGCCGCGCCGGTGCTGCCGCCCATGCTCTGGCCGACCACGTTACCCAACGCACCACCCAGACCACCACCGATCGCAGCAGTGCCATCACCGGCAGCCATCGCACCTTGAGTCACCAGAAGTCCCAGAACCAGAGCAGGCAGTGTTAAACGCATGACGAAAAACCTCAAAAATAGGGAATACCGAAAAGCCGGGGATTGAATGCTTTCGAGGAGCAAACGTCCACACAAAATCCGCCGCTCCTCGCAATTGGCGACGTTTGGACAGCTTTTATGGAAAAGGTTTTATGACAGGCAAAAAAAAGCCCGCTGGGGAACGGGCTATGGTACTGCTTTCTAACGGATGAGCTGAGACTACGTAGGCCGGTGTGAAAACTTTGTGAAAAAACATCAACAGAAAATTCTCGTTTGTCGGTCGGCCATTTTCGGGGTGTCGAGCCCCTCTAAAAATAAAAACCCCACTCATTGGCGGGGTTTGTCCGGTTGACCATTACTTCCTGGATGTCACTCTTTTGGGCAAAAACTTCGACCTGACCACTTTGGTCGCGGTGGATTTAACTTTGTTGATCTGGATCGGATCTTCACCGAAGCCCGCCACATACTCCGTCTGGCCACACTGCACACAATTGTTGATTGGAAATTCTGCCCCGTCGTCTTCGATATACGGATCAGCCATAGCCCTTCCCCTCTCAAAGCGGGATCGATACCGGCAAGCCCATTGCCTGAAAAATACCGACCACCAAGGCTTTTGAGACTAGCCGGTCATTACCGGACTTGTAATTCAGTTTTCCGCATGCCCGACGAATGGCCCCCGCCGCTTCCTACAAAATCAATTGACGATTAAACAGATTCATTCCGTCACTCACCTCAGCTTGACCGCCGTCCCGGTCACAAACACCACGACCATCCCGCCCTTGCCGGCCGGCATGCTGATCTCAAAATCGAGCCCCACCACCGCATCCGCCTGAAGCGCCCGTGCCCGCTCCTTGATCTCCTCGGTCGCCTGGATCCGCGCCTCCTTCAACGCCCGCTCCAGCGTCTGGGAACGCCCACCGAAGAAATCCCGCATGCCAGCGAACAAGTCGCGGATAACGTTGACGCCCTGCACCGACTCGGCGCTGACGATGTCCAAGTAAGCAGTGATTTGTCGGCCTTCGATGGCGTGGGTTGTGGTCGTGATCATGGGGATTCCCTCTTCATTCAGGCGCGCATTATTCCTAGGCGGCCAATCGTTGAAAACAAAAAGCCCAGCAGTGGCGCTGGGCTTCGAAACTCATGTATCGCTAATCTTCAAGCGTATTGGCAGAGTCAAAGAAGCTTGATCAACACCGTCGTGATGGTTGCCACCGTGCCTATCAGTCCAGTCGCAACCGCCACTGGATACCAAAAGGTTTCACGGGTCATCTTGCCGGCTTCAGCGTTCAGCTTTCGCTGCTCAGCCATCAGCTTGACGATTTCCACATGAACCTTTTCCAGCTCTGCCTGTTTCATGATCATTTCCTGCATAACGCACGTCTGTCCATTCCGGATAGTGGGGGGCGCCATATGCGCTGCCCTTTGATTCATTTTGTACCCCAGAGGTGCAAAACGAATACCCCTTCCCGAGATGGCTCATTTGAGGCGCTTGAATCTACAGAAGCCCCCATCCGCCTGGCGTTCCTGCATTACTTCCCACACTCCTCTCACTATTCCTACATCATTTTCAGAAGTGACTTCGCTCATTCGCTTGAGCCAACAACGGTGTCAAGATTCAAATTCTAACGCCAAAAACCACAAAACCCCTGATTTCTCTCGAAATCAGGGGTTCTGGTTACATCGAATTTGGCGGTGAAGGAGAGATTCTATTTTATCACCCATCAAGCCCTTTAAACCCCGTATTCCGGGCCTCTCCCAGTAGCGAGTGGCACAATTGAGTGGCACAATCAGCCTTACCACTTTCCCCCGGCGCACCCAACCATGGCTGACAATCTGATTCAGAAACCCGGCGAAGGCACTTGGTACGTCAAGCTATCGATCCCGGCTGATGTGCGATCAGCATTGGGCGGAAAAACTGTATTCGTTCGGTCTTTGCAGACGGGCCTTCGTTCCGAAGCTATGGAACGGCGGCATGCGTTCATTGCTGAGTGGAAGGCGGCGATTGCACAAGCAAGGGGAAAACGGGCGGCGCGTGGTGACGCTTGGAAAGATCCGGTAGCGGCAGCAGCTCAAGACCTCGCACTGAGAGTACGCGACATGAAAATTGCGGCGGCTTTAGGCGAGGAATATCGAACCGAGCCCGCCCCTCTCGCTCTCAAAAGCGAGTTCACATCCTTCACCAACCTCCCAGAGCTGGAAGCACGCCAAGAGGAAGCTAACAGGATTTTCGCGATACCGGGGGAAGACGGTGCGCAGGTTAAAATCAGGTTTGCAAACGAAGTGGCATCGGCAATCTTGGTTAGACGATTCGGCGAACTACACGAGCTGTCTCCGGCAGAACAGGCGGAAGCCCTACTGATACTCAACGACCCCAAGGCACACAAGCCGAAGTCGCCAATCACCGATGCCAGACTCAAGGCGTTCCGCGAGTTCCGGGAGAGCCGTGGAGGCGCCCCTAAACACGTCGATCAACAAGTGAGGCGGATGGAGGATTTGTCTAAATTCCTCAAGGATAATTCGCTACCACTCGAATTCGACTCGATTGATGCATGGATAAAATCACTCAATCGAGCGCCTGCAACACTCAGCCAGCACTTGATGTCGGGAACGGCACTCTGGTCGTGGGCAGTCCGCTACGACGCCGGATGGCGCGTGGAATACAAAGACAAGGCTGACCCCTTTAAAGGGCATGAGTTGCCCAAAGGTGGAGGCAGAGAAACAGCAGGCGAAAAACGGGAGGCATACACTGTTGCCGAGCTGGAGAAGCTTCACAAAGCTGCACAAGACGCCGGGAACATGCCACTCGCTGATTTGATATTGCTGGGCGCCTTTACGGGGTGCCGTATCGAACAGCTTTGCCAATTGAAGACTGAACACATCATCAAGGAAGACGGGATCACCAGCTTCAACTTCCTGAAAGGGAAGAACAAGAAGTCCAGACGAATCGTACCGGTTCACCCGGCGCTCAAGAATGTCATTGAGCGTTTGATAAAAGACTCAACCGACGACTTCCTGATCCCCGCAACCGAAAACCTCTACCTGAAAAGGTCGCATGCGCTATCGAGGGCGTTCGGCAAATTGAAGGAGAAGCAGGGATTCGGCCCGCTGCACGTGTTCCACTCAACGCGAAACACCGTGATCACCACACTGCTGAGAGCAGATGTACCGGATTACATTGTTCAAGAAATTGTCGGACATGCGAACGGCAGTGAGACTCACGACACGTACAGTCGCGGTGCATCCGCTCAGCAGAAGCTGGACGCCATCAAGAAGCTTCCCGCCCTAACGACTGAATAAACGTCAGCTCCGCTGACAGGAATACACCTTCACCAGCGCAGCATGAGCACGGAGCTACCATGAAAGAAACGGTGTACAACTTCTACCTGATAGCCGATGCACAGGAACGAGTCCTCTACTTTGGACACATCTTTTATGAGCTGGACGGCACCGAAGAGGTGAAGGCAACCTTCTTGCGAACGGCGGCTGAGCGAGACTACAAACAAGCAAAGCTGACCAAGGCCCCTCTTGGACTCACCATCGAAGCGTACAACGCAAGGAACCGCTTGGGCAAAGGTCTTGAACTGTTCGAGTACGCTTTTCAAGAGCATCAGCCGGTAGCACTGAATCGCCCCGGATTTTCTAGACACTCTCCAGGCTCGCTGCGTAAC
>NZ_LT607564.1:0-201852 GCF_900095275.1 Pseudomonas sp. UMAB-40 | reverse complement strand
CGCCCGCCGCAGACTTTCAACAACCCGACCTGTCGCTCGACGACCTGGTGGGCATTCGCCCGACCTCCTCGATTTTTCTGATGAGGGCTTGGGGCGACTCGATGATTGGCGCCGGAATCGGCGACGGCGATGTACTGGTGGTTGATAGAGCGAAAACACCGAAACCGGGGAATGTCGTCGTCGCCGTCATCGGGCCGGAGTTTGTGGTGAAGCGCCTAGCAGTCAATAACGACGGTGGCGTGCAGCTGGTTGCGGACAACCCCCGTTATGCGCCCATAACCCTCGGCGAAGGCGAGGAAATCGACGTATGGGGCGTGTGCATCTGGGTACTACACAACCTGTGAGGACACACGACATGACCATCGCACTCGTCGATTGTAATTCGTTCTACTGTAGCGTTGAGACCAGCTTTCAGCCTTGGCTGCGCGACAGACCGGTCTGCGTGTCGTCTTCCAACGATGGGTGCGTGGTGGCGCGTAACGATCACGCCAAGAAAATCGGTATCAAAATGTCACAGCCGGTTTTTGAGCTGCGCCACCTGGTGGAACAAAACAAGCTCATCTTGTTCAGCTCTAACTACGAGCTGTACCAGAGCCTCAGCAACAGGGTAATGGCCATACTGGAGAGTCAGGCCCCTAGGTCATTTTGTTACTCAATTGACGAATCCTTTTGCGCACTCGACGGGATAGCAGATCCGCTCGGATGGGCGCAAGAAACTCAAGCGATGATCAAACAGCGGCTTGGGCTCGACGTCGGGGTTGGCATCTCAAACACGGCGACGCTGGCAAAGCTGGCGAACTGGGCGGCAAAGAAGTGGAAAGCGCAAACCGGCTGCGTAGTGGATCTACGGGATCCAGTGAGGCGCGACCGACTTTTAAACTATGCGCCAGTGAATGAAGTTTGGGGAATTGGAAGACGTTTGACTGAACACCTTGGCGGACTGGGCATCAACACCGCATGGCAGTTGGCATCGGCGGACCCAAAGTTCCTTCGGCGCCACTTCAACGTGAATGTCGAACGCACTGCTCGCGAGCTGCTGGGCGTTGCTTGCATCGATATCAGCGACACCGGAACAGGCCGCAAACAAATGATAATCTCGTCGCGGTCATTCGGCCAAAGAATCACTACGCTCGAACCATTGCTGGAAGCAGTCGCCTCGTTCGTGTCCATCGCCGCCGCAAAGCTGCGTTTACAGGGCAGTCTGGCCAATTGCATTCAGGTATTCGCCCGCGCCAGTCCTTTCGCCTCAGGGCAGCCCTACAGCGCTTCGAGGATCATCGCACTGCCGGCGCCGACGGACGACACCCGCGACCTGCTGAGTGCGGCGGTGGGCGGTTTGAGGGATCTGTACAGGCCTGGCGTGGAATTCGCCAAGGCAGGGATTGTGTTGTCCCAGTTCAGCCAGAGGGGCGCAATCACCGGCGACCTGTTTGCCCCCGCCCCCCGTCGCAACAGCGACGCCCTGATGGCCGTAATGGATTCAATCAATGCAAGGCAAGGGCGCGGGTCGATCAGGTTGGCCCGCGACACTGCGACAGGCCCTTGGAAAATGCATCGGCAGTTCCTGACGCCGCCTTACACCACGTCGTGGGATGCACTGCCGAAAGCACGCTGCTGAATTACGCGCCCAACTTCGGGCCGGCTCGATCCGCCGCCCCCGAACCAGAACGGATGCCGGTGGCGCTGAAAAGACGATCAAGCATTTGAGAGAGCATGGAAACGAGTCGATCAACTCCTTGCTGCATTCGCTCCAGAAGGCTTTGATCGTCGTGTTGAAGGCTCTTGAGCACTGACTCATGCTCACTCATGAACCGTTTCAACGGATCAACCGCGCGTTCGTTTAAAGCGGCTTCGTCAAGACCAGCACCTACGCCTTTTTCAACAACTGATCCGGAAAGCAGTACCGCGCGGTCCAGCGAGGACACGAGCTTGTCCAGCGATTGCTTGTTGGATGGAGTTTTCAGAATGTCCTGGATGAGTGCCTTATGCTCATCAGCGCTGAGCGTGCCATCACTTGGCACAACACCAGCGCTTTTGAGACTGCTAACGTGCTCTGCCGCCACATCCAAAACATTCTTCAATTCCAGCTCAGGCTTTTCCACACGAAAATCGCTCACAGCACTATTCACGGTGTCTCCACCCGTATTAAGCATGGACTTCAGCCCCGCGAGTCCTTTAGCGCCAAGCATAAAACTCTGGGCCATGGACAATAGCGGCCGACCAACAGCCGGTGCCGCCCCACCTGCCGCCAGCGGTTGAGGCGCGCGCCCACCCGCACGGGCCATCGACGATCCGGCGACTGCGGATTGAACTGGTGACTCCCACTTGTGCGCCTCCCAAGTGTTCCGATTTGTCGTTATCGTTTCGTGCCCAATGATTGCGCCGTGGGCATCTTTTTTTGGTGCCACAACCTGGACCGCAACACTCCCCTTGTATTCAAGACGGACTGGATCGCCAGCTTTCAGACCATCCACAGCCAGTGCTCTCTTTAGATCGATCCCCCAAACTGTTTTCTCGCCGGCTGGCGTTACGAGCGTGACGTAGTAGCTCGAATTTTCTTTAGGGTCGTGCTGGTACTTGGCGTGACCGTGCTCCTTCAACAAACCCATAAAGACGCGATCAGACTGCGTGGCAGTGCGCCCAAGCTCGAAATGCTCAACGAGTTGAGGGTCTGCGGCATACCGCTCCCTGAAATCTTGTGCCAGCTGCTCCGCTTGCAGCTCCTCCGAAACCTGCGCCCCGAGACTGAACGCCTGGGAAAGCTGCGTCTCACGCTCCGACATTTGATCGTTGGCCATGATTACCTCCGGAAGTGTTCGATATGCGGATCCATCCAATTAAATTGGAGACACCGAATCGCAAGCACTCGCCGCGCCAGCGGATCAGCCAGATCCAATTTGAGCAAGAAATGCGTCAGGTAAGGTTCATCTACGTCCCTACACACGCCTCAATTATTCACGTACAGTATCACGATACGTTTTTTTATAGGCCTGTGCGATGACCAAATTCAAGTATCCAGAAGAGGCATTTGAGCTTATTTCTCAGCTGCTTGTGGTGCGTGCTGCGGAGATGGGCGCACAGGCGTTTGCGGTCCGAGAGGAAATAGTCGAAGCCGCCGCTGCGGTCGACGAAGCAGGACCGCTCACCTGGGCTTTAACCATCCACGCTGATGCGTTGGCCAGGATGAGTGGGATGTCGACGGCACAAGACAACTCTCTACCGTTCACGATGGTTCAGGATCCGGAATCGCCGTTCGGCAACCTCTGCGTAATGCAAGAAGGCGGGATTCCATTGAGTTTGGCTGTGCAATTTCTCGATTCAGCCCTAGAGCACTGTATTTGCGTGGGCATGCGAGAACTGGACATCTCACCGTCGGAATGGGAGCAACTACCGTTCAACCAGCAAGTAGTAGCAATTGAACCGTACTTTACCGATTTGCAAGCGCACTGGGTTAGTCCAGAGCTTGAATCAAGCGAACGCTCAACGATGGCAATCAACTTTCCAACTTTGCTAACACTGCCACTACTAGAAGAGTACATGCTGAATCAACGCACACAACTCAAGCCAGAAGAACAACCGCAAACTATAAGCAGAGTTGTGACATTCGGCTCAATGCGATAAGGAGAAAACCAAATGGACGGCAAGGTGATAAAAGATTATTTGAACATGACAGTGGACACCAACACATTGAGTGAAGAAGACCTGGACAACCAACTGAACGCCGACAGCAGCTATGACGGCGTGCTTACTCGCGGCCAAACTGGCAAAGATGCCCGAGGAAATATGCAAGTAAATGTCGAAGACATCATGGCGCAGGCATTCAAGAACACCGTGAATGATCTTGCTAAGCAGGAAAAAGTCGACACTGCCGTGAAGGCAGCAGCTCATGGCATTAAGATACTCGCGCCGATTCTGCAAGCAGTAAGCAGTCAAGGCGCTAACGCTGAACAAGCGGCGAAAATCATGCAGAAAGTGTTGATGCGAACCAACGCTGACACCAAATTAATTTTAAACGCGTATGACCTCAAAGACGGTGAAGCGCCTCCGTGGCTGGCAGCTACCGTTTCCGGTCAGATCGTCACACTGATAACAAATTCCCTGAATCAAGGGAATATGGCCATTCTTGATAAGCCCAATAACGACTACATAAAACCGCTGATCACTTTCATGAAGCAAGCGTCGGAAATCGGCGCGATCAGTCACCCGTCGTCGTCGCCACAAAATGAAATTACCAGCGCGCTGATGCTGGCCACTTGCGCGGTAATGGCTGAATACCAGTGCTTCAATTACTTCCACGCGGACGCGAGCAACATGGCGTCAGACATCAGCACATTTTTCAATGATCGGATAATTCGTGGAACGGTCGACGACTTGACGGCGCGCTACGATTTAAACCCTAACGAGCAGGCATATTTTGCCAAAACCCTGCTGTCCAGCGCAGCCAATCTGATGGCGGCTCAGTGGAAGGAAAGCATCGAAGATACCGTAGCTCACATCAAAGAGCTGCCGGACCAAGCTCGAAGGGCAATCGCCGCAAACGGCTATCCCTTGGAACAAATCATCGAGAAATTTGAAAAGGTGTATCTCGGTCTAGAACTGTCAATCGACAGCGCCATTCGCACAATGAACCCTGGCCGCGAAATGCGCCAAACTCAACAGCACGCTCCGGGTCAAGGCCTTGCGTAATATCGGCTTGCGTTCCCGCGCCTGGGTGCTTGCTGGGGCTCTACTTATAGGGTGGGGCAGCTGCATTGCTGCCCCGTTAAGTAAGAACCCTCAACGGCAACAGATGCGGCCGCTAACCGCAGATTGCATTGGCACCGCGTCAAAGTCCTTCGGCATACACCAAGACATCCTCTACGCCATTTTGATGGTCGAGGGTGGATCGGTTGGCGAGGATAGTAAGTCGAACAAAAACGGAACCTACGACATTGGGCTCTTTCAGCTGAACTCAATTCATCGTGGGACGTTTGAGTCCATGGGGATTTCAGAAGATCAACTTCGCAACGATGGCTGCACCAATGCAATGGCGGCCGCCTGGCAATTAAAGCGCGTTTTGACACCTGACATCCTATCCGGAATTAAAACCCAAGATGACTACTTGCGTGCCATTGCTCGTTATCATTCAGTAACGCCAGAATTCAATATAATTTACGCCGGAAAGCTGAGAAAGGCGTTTGATCGTATATATGCGAGTGACAACAAATGAATCAAGGCGATAACTCATCCTCTGAATTGATGTGGTTCGGAATGTGGGCATTTGTAACTCTCGCGCTTGGCTTCGGGTTGTGGTGGCTTATGCGACCACATATCATGTGGTTCAGCTTCTACACTTCGTACTATGTGTTTAAACACGTGTACGCGCACATGCCCCTATTAATGAGTGACAGAGAATATGCACTTGTCCTCAGCTCAATTAAAAATATTCCTCATATTTCCCCTCGACAATACGGCATTGAAGCACTGTACAAACTTTTTCAGGTTCACGGTTTCGTACTGCGCTGGCCTGCAAGTATCGGGATGCTTTACTTGGGATGGGCCGTCAAAAAAGGCGTGGTCCGATTCAAATATCGCCGCGAAATAAAAACCGTCTACGACTTAATTGATATTCAAGCGGAGCATTTCCCAGCCAGCAAAATTATTCAAGGGAAAGATCTCTTGAGCATGCACCTGTATGACGGCCCATGGCAGACCTACGCTTTGCCTGTGGACTTTGCACTGGATTCGCAGTTGTTGTGGACGCACAAAGGATCAAATACCTCTATTCTCGATCCGATGATGCCGGTCAATGAAAAGGAAATGATCCCCATTCCTCCTTTTACCAAAGACCAGAAGCTCGAAGAGTTTTCATGGAAACGTCGCAAGCTGCCGCACTACCGATACACGGCACTTAACCTGGCACGAACCGACAAGGTTTTCGCCGATCAACTCGGCCCAATTTGGAAAGGCGCTGCTAACCTTCCGCCCATGGAGCGAGGGCTGTACGCCGCGTTTTGCGCGCAGGCAGCGGGTAATGCGGCTGATGCGATGAAACTCGTTAACCAGATGGCTTTTTCATGGGTAGAAGCGACCTATGATAAAAATTGGAATCCCATTACCCCCCACCATTGCGATACCACCGGCGCAGAAGCGCTAATTGAAAAATACGAAAAACATCCTGATATTCAGCGCGTAATACAAATGCACGCACATTCTTATAACGTGCTTTATGGCGTACTTGATTTGGCGCGTTCAAACGGCCGATTGTTCCATGCCAACATTGGATGGCTTCGACCTGTTAACAGGATTTTGTTTATTCACCTGTGCTCACACGGCGGACAATGCAGCTACTGGGAAAACGCCGGTATCTGGGCGCACTATCAAATTGAAGAACAAATGGGCAAGCGACTCGTTAAACCACGAGTATTTGGCGCCGTTTATGATTTCCACAATATCTTGTCCAAAGAACACTGGATCGATCCTGGTGAGTACAGCGAAGCTGCGCAGCAACGTGAGGTCGAGGAAGCAAACAAGATCCTTAATGATGCCGCCCAAACTGCCAAAGGTCCGGTGTCCACAACTGCCTTTGCAACACCCAACAAAGGGGCGCAACGAAGTTCCCCGGCAAAAGGTGCGAATAGTCGCGGCGACCACGGGGACGACGTTCCATGAGTGAATCAAGCAATATTATCCATAAAAGTCAAGAAATCACCCTTGACCGGATTCTAGTTGATCATCGTTCCATTTCAAAAAAGATGTGGGACTCGTTTCAAAATCCGAACATTCCTTTTATATATGCATGCTTTGCAGCGCCGTTTGTCATTTATTCGCCAGCATGGTTCTTACTTGCAGCATTCATTTTCTATATTCTACAGCTAGCAGTAACGACAAAAGATGACGTGCTGCCAATCCACCTTCCTCTAGGTGCCGGCAAACCTGATAAGAACGATCCACGTCCAGGCAACAAAAAAGGATGGTTCATTGCGCGCGGTTCATTTTATTTAGGGATTTGCCGAAGAACCGGCATGGAATTGTGGGCTAACTTTAAAGCCCTTACGCAGCACTTCTTAGTTTTTGGCACAACCGGCGCCGGAAAAACTGAAAACATTGTTTCTATGATCGTCAATTACCTAGCGGTTGGTAGCGGCGCATCTATGAACGATGCCAAAGCAGCACCTAAAGCGATGTTCCAACTCGCTACGTTTTGCCGGATCTTCAGTCGAGACTTCGACTTCAGGGTAACCAACTATATTAAAAGCCAGGATCCAAACAAACAGGATCCGGCTTCACGCAGCTCCAATGATGCGGGTATTTTTGCACGCGGAACTCCCGACTCGAATACACAGCTTCTCGTCTCTCTAATGCCGCCGAGCGGTGGCGACAACAAGATATTCTCCGAACGGGCTATTGCGCTTGTTGCGTCCATTATGCCTGGAATGAACGACCTCCGAAACTTAGGAAAGCTCCAGATCGATCCGGCAGTTATCCGTCGATTCATGGGCTTTAAAGAGTTTGTTGGCCTCTGCCATCACAACCTGATCAGTAAGAGTTCGCGCGATGCGCTGATGGGCTATCTTACCTCGCTATCCGGTTACGATGAGAAAAAACCCATTGGCGAACAGAACGATGAAGTAACGAGGCAGTTCGGTTTTGCCCAAGCATATTTCACACGGGCACTGGCTTCCCTCTCCGATACATACGGCCACATCTACTTGACTGGTCAAGGTGAAATTGACTACCAAGACGCAGTGTTAAATGGACGGATACTGTTAACCCTGCTGCCCTCCATGTCTAAGTCGGGTGACGAACTTGCCAACCTTGGTAAAATCGTACTGACCGCAACACGTAACGGCATGGTCGTTGGCTTAGGCACAGTGTTTGAAGGCAGTGCTGAAAAAGTAGTTCATAACCTTCCAACCAACTCCGACATCCCTTACGGCATTATGAATGATGAGAATGCTTATATGCTCATCGAAGGCCAAGAGATGATTAACGCTCAGGCTCGCGGCCTTGGTTTTGGTGTACTAACCGGGACACAAGATGCTCCTGGCATGCTCTTGAATATCGAGAAAACTACTAAGCAGATTATGGCGAACTCTGCGTTTAAATTGTTTATGTACCTAGATGACGATGACACGACGAAGCTTGCTTGCGAGCTGTCTGGTGAAGCGAGAGTACTTGCGCGAAATGGTTACAAACACGATGGCTCTTTGAACCAAGTATATGCATCTGACCATATCAGTGTTGAGAAGCAATTTCGGCTGACGCCTACCGCCATTAAATCCCAGCAAATGGGTCAAGGGTATTTGCTCTACCAAGGCAAAATTCACGAAACGCAGGTTTTTAACCACGGCATTCAAGAAAAACACAGCGACCCGAAACTTTGCTATTTGAAGCACTGGTGGCCGGTTCGCATGGCCAAAGTGCATATCCCCTCACAAGATGAACTTGCCAAGCTGCTCAGGATTGATCCCCGCCCCGACTGGATTGAACTGGGGGAAATGATCAATGACGATTCCCGCTCGCTGCTACGCGAAATGAAGATCTACTTCAGCTCGATGATCGCCATTCGTGATATTCAACGGCGGGTTGCCGAAAATCCAGAGATGGCTGCATTCATGCAATCCACAATGGGGAGTGAGGTCGCGGTAGAAGACGGGGCGAGCCTGAGTAACATCGATCAGCAACAAGAGGTACTTTCGGGCCAGCTCAGCGCTATTGCTCGTACCTCGCTTCTTACGCCGGCCGACGTCATTCTCATGATTCGAAAAATCACCGATGAAAACGACGGCCCTTCGCGACAGATCAGAGCCGCAGCGAAGCAATCTGGCATTGGCGACTTCCTTTCCGACAATGCCGGAATCGACTTCGATGCGCTGGAAATCGACAATGACGACAACACATCAGGCGTATCCGGTGGAACGGGCGGTGGTGGTGGACAAGGCATGCGCGCAAGTAGTGAGCCTCAAGACATGGGCGCCCTGCTGGATGGTTACCTGGATGACGACGGCACAGATTCATTGCAGATCGATCATCAGTTCGACCAGCAGTTTGCACCTGGCCCGCCACCTGATCATTTTGCCGAGAGCTACCACGACTTCGATGATATGGCTGATGAGTTCCCTTCCGACTTCTCTGCAAACGCGCAGAAGTCGGAAATGGCGCTCCTCGTTGAACAGAACCTGGTACTCATGCCTTGGATGGCAAACGTCGTTGACTACACCGCCACACGCAACGACCTGATTGAGACCGAAAGCTACTTCAATGGCGACGATGATTTTGCAGCCGCTGAAAGCGTCGATGCTGGTCTCGACATCTTGGCGTCGAAGATGACTTATCCGACTACGCCAATGGGTGAGGCATCCCCCCCTAACCTGAAATTGATTCGCTCCCTCCTGAACAACCCACGCTGACCCAATTAGTGCCGGTCTGCCCCTGGGCGGGCCGGCACCAACAAACACCGTCAGCAAGCAATCGAGTCCGCCATGATTACTCCCACCGCGCCCATAGATCAGCCTATCGCCTCACCCAAGCTTCACTGGATCGAGGTAGCGACGACGTTTGTTCCTGTGACGGTCGCAGCCCTGATCGCCCTTCTCACCAACGCGTCGCTTCTGCTGAGCTGTGTTCTGCTATGCGCTCCAGCTGGGCTATTTGTTCGAGCGGTTGCTGCCTATCTCTCGACGACGATCATTCTGCACAAGCACGGTCTGGCGCTCAGCTCGGGGGTGCTATGGCGAGATACCATCGATCTACCTATATCTCGAATTGAAAGCGTTGAGATGCGCCAAAGCCTTCTTGCACGGTGGCTTGATTATGGTTCGTTGACCATCAGGTCAGTCGGCGGCGGAGTGGTAGGTACGGCCAATATCAAAGCGCCGGAAGAACTGCGCAAACAGATCTACCTGGCCATGTCATTGTCGATTGGGTGATGAGACGCCAGACACTGACGCCGGTGGCGCTGTACAGCGCGTTTAACATCCAATGCGCCGGGATTACCCATCACTGGAGATTGAGGCGCCCCTAAGCGATTATGGGGCGTTCTTGCTTGGGGGTGTTCAGTAACTGGCACTCGAAACGGTCAAGCGCTCCACGTAGATCCTGAACAGCGTCAATCTGTTTTTGTGTGCACGCCTGGAACAGAAAATTCACAGACGTATTCAGCTCGCTCAGTACACTCCACGCGTTTAGGACATCCTGCTTGGACGGTGATGTCATCACCAGAAGTCTTCCCAGTATTTCCAGGTTCAAACTCCGCTCTGAATCGGCGACCGATGCGGCGCGCAGCAGATCCTCATGCAGCGCTGTCGGAAGGCGTACACAGAAACTTTTGGAGTGTGCGAGTTGGAATGGCGGCATCGTCTCGATTACCGGGAATCGCTTGAGGCTATCCACCAGCAACGACAGCAAATGGGCACTCATGCTCAAAGCGACCGTTTTGGCATCCCCTTTGAGGGTGGCGTGCAAGTCGGGAGGGATTCGAGCGAGATATGGGTGCAGCCCTTCATTTTTCATTGCGCGCCTTAAATTTCATTTCTGAAGGGCTCTGCTTCAATTTCACAAAGTAAAGGCGGGGCAACCGACGTGGTTACTCCCGCCTTTCTTCATCAGGACTGAAGCCAGCCTTCCACGACGTCGGAACCGTATTCAGCTTTCCACTTTTTCAGGCCGGCGTGGTTACCGCCCTTGGTTTCCACGGTTTCGCCAGTTTCCGGGTTCCGGTAAACCTTCAGCAGGCGTGGCTTACGAACCTTCTTGCCGCTAGTCGTTTTAAGTGCCGGCGCAAGACGGGCAGGGTCCAAAATTGCAACTATATCGCGGAGCGACTTGCCATAAGTGCCAAGCAAATCACGAAGCTTCGTGTCGAATTCTTTTTCACCTTTGAATTGGTCGTCTTCGGCAATTTCTGCCATACGAGTCTGGGACTGGCGAACCAATTCTTCCAGTTCGTTGTATTCTTGAATCAAGCTCATGTTGTCACACCCTATGCGATTTTTGGTACTTGGAAATCTACGCCTAGCTCTTTCAGATACCGATTCAGCAACTCTGGGGATGAAGCCCTGAGGCTTTCCCTCCCCTTGCCACCGGCAAGAATTGCTGGCAGCGCTTTAGATAAGTAGAGGTTGCTTTCGTATAGAAATTGGCTTGCGACAGATACGTCTTTTGCAAATGGTATTACATCATCACAATTGCCGCCTTTACAAGCCCTTAGCCACTCATCAAGCCTCGGATCGCGCGGCGCGATTAAATACAACTTATTAATCGCTCTTGTCATTCCCACGTAAAAAAGACGCCGCTCGTCGGCCAAGTGCGATTCAATTTTTGATTCTGAAATTGACCTGGGAACAATTGGGAATGAACCCTGATAAAGGCTGGGCATGATCACGCACGGCCATTCCATGCCTTTAGACCTGTGACAACTGGTGATCAGCAGCGCAACCGTAGATTCCTTTGCCGACTCAGAGAAGGTTAGGAGGTCTTGGACATGGTTCATGAACTCAGGGAGTGATTTTCCCTTAGAGTTAACTTTGACGTATTCAATAAAGGCCTCAATAAGGCTCAGAATCTCTTCCGCTTCCTCATCTTTGTTTGCTTCTTTCATGACACTTTTTTCAATGTCGAGAAAGTACAACAGCTCGTTCAATAAAATGACTGGCTTTGGGTATTCACGCGTCTTTCCCATGTTCCGGAGTTTTCGCCACAACTTTCCACGCCTGAGCACGCGGTCCGCCATCATCTGATTCTGTGACGACACATGGGCAGACACAAAATTGCCAAAGCCCTGTCCCTCTTCTGGATGTTGAAGCACCAGTTTGGAAAGGATCCCGCTGTTCTCCCACCCGACATCCAGGGATGGCACGTCTACGAACTTCCGAATACCTATGATCGAACCAATATCGGGCTCGCCGAAAAATGCGTTTTTGGCGACCTGGCCCGCCGCCAGCTGCATCCACCCGATAAGGGACGCCACCCACTTGTTTTCAAGTACCGAGGCTTCATCTCCGCCCTCTAGCCTAAAGGGAATCCCATACTGAAGTAGCTGGAACTGGCTCTCCGCAGATTTGGAATACGAACGCACCAGAACCACCATCTCTGTGAGCTGACCGCCACCTTTTAACCACTGGTCAACGATGCTGACGATTTTCGGCTTGCCATTTACAAAGCCTTCGTACTCAAGAAATAACTCGGTGTTTGGCGCTTTGGAACCGGAAATGCAGAGCTTGTCGGCTCGGTCTGTATTCCCTGTGATGACGTAGTTAGCCGAACACGAAAGCGCATGGCCATAACGCCAAGTTCGGTTGAGTTTGTAAGTCGTCCCACCCGGAAAATCGCGGTGGAAATCTCTCAGGATGTAATCAGATTTTGCGCCACGCCAGCCGTAAATGGTCTGATCGTCATCGCCGACGGCCATAACCCTGGCCACGGTCCCTGCTGTAAAACGAACTAGGCTCTGCTGGCTTTCGCAGATGTCCTGATATTCGTCAAGAATCACATGCTTATACCGGCCGTTGATGTACGCGGCAGCATCAGGATTGTTCAGCATGATTTTAACGGGGTCGTAAATCAGGTCAGAGAAAAAACGAATACGCTTTTCCGTTCTCTCCTTTTCGAACTGATTGTACCAAGGAACGAACCATTCATATCGTGCAGGCCAATCACCAGCCGCCCAGACAGCCGCTGGCGATTTCAGATCACTCTTAACCCTGTCGACGAATCCCAAGAAATCCTGAGCAACCAATCTTGGGTATTTGTGCCCGTACTTTCTGCATGCGCTAGTGATGACTTCTGCCGCAAATTTATTAGCCTTATGAACGTTCGCTTCGAATGTCCAAGGCTCGGCGTAGCCACCGGTAACGAGCCTTTTGAGGGTGCGAGTACCTAAGCCATGAAACGTACAAGACTCTGGGGCATTGCGCTTCCCCAAGCGTTTTTGGAGTCTGTGCAGCATTTCTTTCGCTGCACCACTGTTAAACATGACCGCGATGATACTGGTGGGGTCGAATTTCCCAGCCTCAACCAGAAAAGCGATCCGCTCAACCATAGTTGTTGATTTGCCAGAACCTGCTACTGCGAGCACGAGTGCATGAAGCTTAAAATCATGCACTACCACTTCATGCTGCTGGGGGGAAAGCGCCAAGGTATTTTCTTCTCTGCTACACGGGGTTCGTCACGTCGTGACTTAATCTTTCGGGCATTTCGCCAAGTAGGCTGGGCGTTTCTTTTTCTTCAGATCGTTCAATTGCTTCAGAGGCCCTGCGCACTCTTCAAGATCTTTACCGTATAGACCGAGGCACAAGTTCGAGTTACACGAATCAGCCTGATCTTTTTTAAGATCTTTAGGTGTTAGCGGTGGCGGTGGCGGAATCAAAGAGTCCGCCGCGTGCGCGGTCGATCCCAAGGCGAACAGTGACAACAGCACAACGGTTTTAATGTTGAAATGCTTCATCGAACAACACCTCTTGTCAGCGGGAAGACAAGCCAAATTGCTTGGCGCCTTTTGCGTCCTTGTAGGAAACGATGATTTGACGGAGTGAAGAGTTAACGCGGATGTCTGCGCTATCACCCACCTGGTAGCCGGCATCAGCAACCCATAGCACCGGCGCGCGGCGCTGCTCGGTGAACGCGACCATCAACGGCAAAGCTGGTGGGGTGCCGAGGAAAACCGGCGCTGGCCAGCCGACGGAGCTTGCAATGCTTTTGATGAAAACTTCCAACTCACCGTTGAAGCCGCCTTCGAGTAGCAACGGCGCTCGCATCTCAGGGGGAACCTTGCTCAAATCGACCTTCAGTTCCTGGGTTACCCGGCTACGCTGGTTTTTCACCGTCTGCGACAACGAAGCCTGCTCAGCTGCTCGGGCCACACGCTGTGCGGCATCGTTCAGTTCCTGCACTGCCGGATCCGATTCAGTCATCAGCGGTCGCGTCGGCTGCGCCTGGCAGCCGGCGAGCGCGATGGTAGCCAACAAGAAAACCTTTTTCAGCGTCATATGGAATGCACCTGCGTTCGTTCGAAACTAGATTTAATGATATTGCACCATGCTATCAGCGCGAAAGATAGCGCATTCCGACCTGCGTGTCATTCACACAAAGTCAGTAGGTTTCGAAAGAGGTTTTGTAAATGGCCGCGACATAAAAGCCCGCTCTACGCAGGCAGATATGGCCGTGATGCTTCCTGAGGGTTGCCTTGTTCGACTGTGGTGGCTTCGACCAGCGCTTGACCGGCTTCAGTTAACTCGCCGAGGTTTGCGATCAGGCCTCGGCGGTGCAGAGCGTCAAGCGTCCTCATACGGCAGTGATAGGCCAGCGGGCCGTGACAGCCAAAGTCATATGCATAGCCCTGACCTAACAGCAGCAACGTAGCCTGCATGGCGCTGCTCAATCCGATCGGCCTATCTGGCTTCGCAATCATCCGCGCTCTTCCAAATTGCTTGGGTGCCCGCGCAGTACTGACTTTTTGATGTACGCAACAGCGGCGATAGCGAGCGTGATGACTACAACCCCACCCGCCCTGAGGTTCATGTTTTCTGGCAAGCCCGCAAGTAAACTTACCAGCATTATCATCACAGCGGTTCCACCGCCTACGAAGAAAATCCGCTGTAAACTTGCATCAGGCACACACAGCCAGTACCAGCTTATCCGTGCGTTATTTACGGCCGGCGACACACGTTTTTTTCGTTGCATTTGCATTGCCCTTTCATCTCGCGCTTCACTTTGTGGCAGCCTGCTGGTCCGCGTAGGCCCTAACTACCCAGTTGCTCGCTTCATAGGCATTCATTCCAACCTGGCCATAGTGCTGGAATCGCGCGCGAAGCCATGCAATTAGCGCAACACGACCGAATGGGAACAACCCCAAGGCTGTCTCCAGGCCCTCCGCGTATGCCTCTAGCACCTCGGCGCCGTCTTCTCCAGCCATCAACGCTGCAATCCCCGGTACAAGGTATGTACGCACGGTGAATTGAAACACCATCCGTTTAGCACCCAGCTCACGCCGCACCAGAACTTCTTGCGAATCGCGTTCGGCCAAGAAACGGTCGGTTTGAGCATTGAGTTGCTGCCAATGATCGTCCATGGTGTTTTCCGTGAATTCAGTTGCTTTTTCCCAGCTCAATCAATTTCATTCCCGGCTGCTGATTCACCAGTTGAGGCTGATGCTTGTCGACCGCATTCAGCTCTGAGCAGTCCAGCCCATGAAAGCCAGCTTGCCCTATCATCCTTGCGGCTAAGCGCGAGGCAAGCCGCGCCGAATACAGCGATCAAAATCCATACCGCTTTGTTTACTGAGGGCCTGGGCCTTGTCTTGCCTGATGACGTGAATGAGTGCCATGCGGGACTTTCCTACCTTGATGGATTGCCCGAGGGCATCACACTAGTGATAAAGGCTGCCCCTTTTAGCGCATCGGTCCAGATGCGGAGGGTTTCGACGGATTGGGGCTTGGCAAGCACTTCGGCGCGACGCGCTTCCAAGTTGTGTTGTACTTCTTCCAGGCGCTTAGCGGGTGTAATGCTCAGTTCCCAGCTCAAGTAATAACGGATGGCTGATTGCATATCTGCCATTAGGCTGGACACCGCGCTTTGACGCCATTGAGCCGCCGTATAGTTGGACCAACGCGGCGGCTCTTCTTGCATTGCTTTGCGAAGCTGCAAGTGATCCTTCAAATAGATCGTTTGCCCCAACACCGCCTGAGCAATTAGGTGGAGTTCCAGTATCCGCAACTGCTCGGCCACCGTGTCAGTCGGCAGAGTGAAGTGTGTTTTAACAAGCTGTTCCGCTTCACGCTCCCACTGCTGGCGTTTTTTGGCCACGGCTTTCTCTTCACGGGCCTTACGTTCTTTTGCATGCTCGACGTTATATTTGACCGAATCCAAAAGCGCTGCGGCGTTGGTCAGCAGCTCCCGTTGCTCGTGAGAAAGCTTTTCGCCCAAGCGCCCGAGCAGCGAACTGTGATGGGTCAAGGCGCGAAGCTCGCGAGCAGCAGTGGTAAGGCCGGTCTGCACCTTGCGCATGTCCTTGGCGCTGAAATAGGCGCCTAGCTCCATAACCACGTCAGATGTTATGCCTGCCGCCTTGGTCAGCTCATTGCGTTTATCTGCCATGATTCATTTCCCTTAAGACTGAGCCTTTGAACGTACCCTTGCTTTCGCTTCGTTTTCGATATGAACCAGTATGCCGCCCAGGATGCCCGCCTCTGCCTCATCAACCCCTTCAGCATCAAGAATCCCTAAGACGTAACCCTTGGCTATAAGTGCAGCCTCTGTGATTGCAGATTCAGTTTCAGCCGTCGCAACGCTATTGACTTGGGCGTACCAGTTCGCCTTGATGCGCTCGCTCAAATTGGGCAGTTGGTTTTCCCAAACGATCTTGTATCCAGTTATGGTCATAACCTTTCCTTCAGCATGTTCGACAGCCGCGAATGAGATTTCTTGCAAGGTGTCGACGACACCATATGCCCAGTTGGCACCGTAGTCGATGGAGCCACTGGCGCAGTGCTCAGCGTTTTGGATGGTCAACGGAAAAGCAAAGCCTGATAGCAACTTTTCGGTAGCCGAAAAAAAGCCTGCCGAGGCAGGCCTTTTTAACGAGAGCAGAACTAGCCCATTCTCATACCGGTGCGGACGACCGCTGAGCCTCCATCATCCTGAATTTGCTCATTGGCCGGCGCCAGGCTGGACTCAAACCTGAATTCCTCATTCAGCATTTGGGTGTCACCGCTTGCCTCGATTACACGTTCCAGTTCAAGCAGTTTCATCGCTTGCTCATTTGCCAGCTCAAGCGCTGCGATCCGATCTGCGAACGGATCACCACCAGTCTGATCTTCGAATTTTTGGCTGGAAAACCATCGATCCAGCTCGCGCTGAAGCTCCTTCAAAGCTTTGAATTCAGCTTCTTGTGGCCACTCGGCATCAAGCTTCGCGTCTTTGACCAACTCGTAGCTGGCGGTGGCCTTAGCCAATTCGTGCTCATGTTGGTTGATCCGATACTGCGTGTCATAGAACTCGCGAGCGAACCCCCCCATGACCTGCGCACTTTTCGAAAAGCCAAACTTCAATGGCAGAAGCTCACCGTTCAACACACCACGCATAAACGACTGCTTGGTAAATTGGTTCACTTCAAGCACCAATTTAATTTTACCGACTTGAATACCAAGCGGCTCGTACTGCTCGTTGAACTTCATCACCCGCAATTCCGCCATGGGTTGTCGAGCCAAAATGGCCTCACCTGCCTCCGTAGCACGCATAAAGGTCGCTGATTCATCAAGGCCCATTTTGCTCACGCCACCAATCACCTCAACGACCTTGCGCCCTGAAGCAGATGGCAAAGCAGAAGCAATTTTCTTCTCAATTTCAATCAGCTTGGCGCAGTTTGAAATTCTTTGGCTCAGCTTTTGAGCTTCGATAGCCTTACCATAGATGTCGCTTTGAAACGCTCGGCGTTTGCGCTCCATCTTGTTGACCTTATCATCGGTCTCAACCTTTTCCCGGATCTTCGGATTGCCCGTAGTAACGGCCATGACTTCCGCGTACCCAAGATCCGTTTCCTCGGAGACTTCGCGACCGACCTGGGTTGGGTCGCTCAACGCCTGCTCAGAGAATGTTGCTTTACGCTGGTTGCCCCCCCACATGAACAAGTCGAACGAATCCTTCGTGGTGTACCGATACTCGGTAACCTCGTCGAAGAGCTTATTGCCCTGGCGCTCAATACGGCCTCTGCGCTGCGCGATATCGGCCGGACGCCATGGGCAATCGACGTTATGCAGGGCACACAACCTGTCTTGCACGTTGGTGCCTACACCCATTTTCTCGGTCGATCCGATCAGCACCCGAACTTCACCGCTTCGCACTTTTGCAAAAAGCGCGTCTTTTTCTGCATCGTTTTTAGCTTCGTGAACGAAGGCAATGTCTTTGTTTGGCATGCCCAATTCGACCAATCGCTCACGCAGTTTTTGATAAGTCGAGAAGGTGCCGTCTTTTTTTGGCGTCCCCATATCCATGAACACCAGTTGCGTCGCCTTGATGTGATCGTGCTTCTCCCAGAGCAAGTGGATGTTTTCTGCGACGGCGTTAATTTTCATGCTCGCTTCAGGCGGGATCAGCGGGTTCACTAACTGCATGTCCAATGCAGCTTTACGACCGGCAGAAGAAATCGACAGCATGTTGTCTTCATGAGGTTTCACACGGCCCGAACGGATTTTGATCGCTCGACCTGCCAGATGCTTCATGAAGTCGACCTGCCAGTCAGACTGGGGTACAGCAACGATTTCGAGTTTGACACTCGGCACCGGCAAGTTCAGGTCACTTGCATTTTTGACGTCGCAAAAGGTTCTGAACAGCTTGATCATTTCAGGCAAGTTCACGAACCGAGCAAAGCGCTCGTTGACACGGAACCCGCCACCCTCCGGAAGAGGTTCGAGGGCTGTTACAACGTCGCCAAACCGTTTGGCCCACTCGTCAAAGTCATGAATCCCCTGATCTTTGAAAATTTCCGGGCGCTGAATCATGCCGTGGACGAACAGCTCACACATGGTATTTGCGATAGGCGTGCCCGTGAACGAGTTCATGCCGAAACTGCGACCATGCAGATCACGCATGAACGCGGTCAACATGTTGTAGTTTTCTGCCCGCTGCGAGCCGCCGCGCGTAACGCCCAAAACATCCATGTTCGAGTTGATCGCCCAGTTTTTGTAGAGGTGCGTTTCGTCGACATTGATCATGTCGATGCCGAGGGAGTCGATGGTGAGCACACCCATCTTGCGCTCCTGGTCCTCGAACATCTTTACAACATCAGCGAGACGCGACTGTTGCGATTTTAGCTGCGCTTCCAGCTGTCTCTGGACTCGTCCCTGTGCGTCCTCGATCTTCGCGGCGAGAGCCCTGATAGAAGCCTGGTAACCAGCCGTTTGAATGGCAAGAGGAGCCTGAATGCGGTTGAGCATTCCATGGGTCATTACGACCAGATCCCAGTCATTGTTTCGAACACGGGCAAGGAATCTCTGGCGGGCAGGCCCAGTCAGGTCATCGGCAGTCACTTGGAGGATTCGTGCAGATGGATACATCTGCTTTGCCTCGCGTGTGATTTGGCCAAGCATGTGGTTCGGCACAGCGATAGCCGGCTTGTTGCACATGCCGACCTGCTTGAGCTTCATGGCGATGGCGACCATCTCCCATGTTTTACCGGCACCGACGCAGTGTGCGGCCATGCAGTTGTAGCCCATCAGCGCCATTGCAACCTGGTCTTTCTGGTGCGGGCGCGGCGTCCAGGTCGACACCAAGCCTGGGAAGGTCAGTCGAGAGCCATCCACCTTCGGCAAAGCAATGGTGTTGCAGTTTGTGTTGTACATCTCGGTGTAGCGACGCATGCGATCAACGTCGCGGCTTACCCAGCCCCTGAACGCCTCCTCGATCTCTTCCTGCTTAACGCGGGACGCCATCGTGCGTTCATCATCAACGACCTTTCGACCATCGGCCAGCTCGTTGTAGTGAGTTGGCTTTTGGGCGTTGAGCTGCATTTCCAGCAGTCGCTCAAAGGAAAGGTCTTTGGTGCCGTTGATTGTCGCGCGTCGTGTGGCATGGGTGGATTTAAACGAGTTTGAGACTTCAACGGACCAGCTGCTGATTTCAGGGGTATAGGTGACGGTGAAGTCACGAGCCGTCAGCGTTATCCCAAACAGTTCACTGGTGAATGCCTCTATGTCTCTAGGAGGAATCCAACCAACACCCAAGCGTAGAGAAATGTCCTCGAACGGAACTATCGCCGGCTGAGCTTCCTTCAGTTTATCGACGTTCACCTGTAGCTCAGGCATCGTCGCCACCGCTTGCTCTGCCTCAGCCAGCTTCCGGACGACGTTACCGCTCAAGTACTGATGCTGAGCTTCATACTCATGCGTCACGGGATTGAGGAAAACGAGGTCGCCGATAAGTTTCTGCTGGATCGACTCCTCATCCATCCCGAGCACTTCGGCCATAAAAGGGAAATCGATTCGCCCCTTGATGTCCAGCGAGTGGTAGTACGCATCTTCGGGAGTAGTGATGTTCGCAATCAGCTCGGCGCCAATCACTCGCTTCTCAAAAGTGTCCGCAGTCGCGAGCACTTTTTCATGCTCATCATCCCAAATCTCAAGCGCACAAACTTCGGCCGAACCGGCATCATCACCAAAGATTCGGACGTTTTTGCTTTCGTTTACAGGGCCAAATTTCTTAGTGAACTCGCCGTAGGCTTGCTTTGCTCGCAGCTGAGCATCGGCCAGAACTTCATCACTGCCATTGAGCTGAGCCGCGATCAGTTCACGGCTGACATCTCGCAAGTTGATGTAGGCGTGCATGACTTCAATGCGGCGCTTGCCAGAGAACTTCGTTTCTGCAACGACGTGCTCAAATCCAATGCGAATGCCGTCATTATCGAATCGGTCAGCGATGTCGACAATTTCGATAATTCGGCCGGTTTCGTCGATGATGTTGTCGCCAACAAAATTCCCCAATTGCTGCTCGATGCGCTCAAACTGGCTCCAGTCCTCGCGCGCGAACTCTTTTTTCGCTTTCTTCTGATCCTGGCGCACCCAATCGGACTTCTGAGCAATGCCCTCAGGCACAAATTCCTCAACCCGCAGATCGACAAGGCGCTCCAGTGAGTCGAAGCGTTCCGGCACGGCCATTGCGGCTAACCGCTCGTTTACCAGCGCGGCCTTAGGCCCGAACGCGGTGCTCACCATCTGATAAGAGCCCAACAGATTGTCTGGGTTCTCCAGGTAGTAGCGGTTCAGATTGGATTCACCTTCCGGATCTTCAAAGAGCCGACCGGTTTCCGGATCAAGGGTCACGCGTACAGACTCGGTGTAGTCAAAGGACGGTTGCGTCCCTTCCGGCCGGCGCTGCAAAAACAGAATATCGGTGTCTACCGATGCTTTGAGGTGAGAGAAAGCCTCACGCGGTAGGCGCACCGCGCCGATAAGGTCTGCCCTGCTGAGCATTTCCTCACGGACTTTTGGATCAACTTTATCCAGCGAGCCGGCTGACGTAATGATCGACATCACTCCACCTGGCTTCAGTTGATCGAGGCTTCGCAGGATGAAGTAGTCGTGGATGTGGTGTGCATCTGGATAGTTCGAGTCATGAATCTTCGAAGAGCCAAATGGCACGTTGCCGATTACCGCATCGAAGTCGCGAGCCAAGACGGCCTGCTCATACTTGCTTTGCAGGATGGTTGCATCAGGCGCGACGGCGCGGGCCAGGCGAGTAGTAATCGGGTCACATTCAACGCCGATCAGCGTAGCGTGTGATTGTACCGTGTTAGGTGCGCCCGTAAAAAAGGCACCAGCACCGCAACCAGCATCAAGAAACTTGCCGCCGACGTTAACGCCGGCTCGGAGAACACCTTTCCAGATCGACGATACCAACTGTGGTGGGCTGTAGTAGGACTCCAACCGGTTTTCCAAATAGGTACGCTGGAATTCCCCAGAAGTCATGCCCAGCGACCGAGCGATCTTGCCCCCATTGAGGTTGTCACGCTCTTGCCGGTTGTCCACGCGAAGGGAGTCACCCTCCACGCCCCATCCGCGAAATGCCGCAAGCAGGCGCATGCCGAAATCACCAAATGGTTCACCACTCTCCTGCTTGGCAAGCGCATCAAAAATCGCTGTCGTTGTGGGCGTTCGCTCTTGGCCATCGAGCATGTGTTCCAGAGTGGCCCCTCTCCACGCGCGGTTGATCGCGTGCCCGACCGGAACCTCGTCCTCTTCCACGAATACAACCGGCTTTTGCTCCTCCCGCTCTGCACCGGCCGTGGCCGCAGTCATCACTGGTGCAACATCCGCAACGGCAACCGGTTGCGTCTCGGGCTCCACTACCGACGCCGGTGTGCTGGTTTCTGTAGCAGAAGCACCGGAGCTGGTAACCCCCTGAGCGGCACCCAACATGTTCGACTTGGCGATTTCAAGCAGCGCTTTCATCTCGGCGAACGGCATGTGCTGCAAATTTGCAATCTGCGGCGTGAGTTGATGAATCAACTCCGCTGGGGTGAACTCAGCGAGGTACTGATCGCGATATTTGTTTTCGACCAATGCCATCTGGACTTGCTGATCAGGTGTCGCGGAGACGATGACCGAAGCATTCAGTTTGATGTTTTCGGTGACGTACATTTGCGCCAGACTGTCACGCGGATCGATACCGGCGTAATGAACGCCATCCAGAAAGCGCCCATTGACGACGCTATGCCCGAAGAGAGGTCGAGCGGCGTTCATGACCACCCATCCGGCCGGAAACTCAGGAATGCCCTCAGGATCAGCCACAACGGCTTTCATGGCATCAAGAGCGCCATCCAGATTCGATACTGGCTCAGTAACCTCAGCCTGCGTCTCACCTGGTGCTGAAGGCTCCACTGCTTCCGCCACAGTGGCTTCACTTGCATCAGCGACTGCAACTTGCTCGATGGCCTCGGTCGGCTCGCTTTCGTCGGCAGTTTGTGTGGGGTTATTTGTCGAAGCGGAGGGAGCCGACACTTGGACGCCATTCGGGACCAAGTGAGGCCAGAACTGAGCGACGTAAGAGAGCAGTTGTGCCCCCTGCTCTTCCGGTGATGATTCAAGCCGGTCTTGCATCACGAACAGCTGTGAATCATCACCTTTGTGGCGGCCAGTGAGCTGGATGCTTTGACGGCCGATGCTTACAACGATCTGAGCGCCATCACTTTCAAAAAGATGGTCCAGCTCTTCGTCAAGATCATCAAGTCCCTGAGTACGCTGCGTGAAGCCGAATTCGAGGAGCTGACCCGCTAGATTGTTGTCACCCTGAATCCGGCGTTTTAGCGCCGAAGCGATCAGGGCATCATTCTGAGTGGCGTAGTCAAAAGCGCTACCGAGACTCGCATCTGCGCCGACGTAACGAATCGCGAAATCTTCAATGATGTTATCGCGCAGCCCTAAGCGGTGCAGTTCACGTCGCTGTTCGGCATTGAGTCGTTGTGCAGCAATCTCGCCACCGGACGCGCTGGCCAGCGCGTCGATAAATGCATCTTGAGTCAAACCAGCCAGACCCTGGCCCTGCTGATAGATGCGAAACGCTTCATCGTAGTCTCGACGGTTGAAGGCTTCACGGGTCAGCGATTGGGTGTCCGGGTCGATGTAAAATTTCTCAGCGGAATCGTCTGCAACTTCTACCGCTGCCCCTGCTGATGCAGTGTCAGCGATGGAAGCACTGATCGCGTCATCGCCAACCAAATTGCCCGCTGGACCTGTGCGGTATAGTTCGCCAACAGCCTGGTACTCAGCCTCGGAGTAATCTGGTTCAGGGGGTTCGAGTTCTTTATTTTTACGGCCTCTGGCGCGCGCGGTACTTACTGCTGGCTGCTCAGCGACTGCTCCTCGCTCAGCACTGTCAGGCTCATGCTCACGTCGTTCAGCAACGTCTCCCGGCTGAACGACTGCGCCGCTTTGTACCACGACGCTCTGTCCAAGTGCGTCGCTGTCGCCGGCAACGGGTTCTTCAGGCGAAATTGCTTCTCCAGCGACCGCGCTGCTTGGCTCAGAACTTCCTGTTGGTTGTCGAGATACTCCGTCAGCTTTCCCGCTTCGAACAGGGACAACATCATCTGAGGGTTCGCTGCGTACATCAGCTCGTGGACCGTCCTCGACCAAAACTCCATCGCTTCGAGTTCCGGCATCATTGACGCCTCGATTGGCATCAACATCTGCGCTTCGAGGGCTGCTTGTTCCCGCGACTGCTGCTGGTTCATTGGAAGCTCCTGGCTTACGTTTTTGTTCAAGGTCAAATTTTGCAGCTGGCGAGATTTGCTCAACTGTCCAGTCAACAATCACCGACCTTGGGAAGTCTTTACGCAGCATACCGAGGCTGAAGCCTACGATGCTACGAGTCCAATATTGCTTATTTGGAAAGCGCATATCACGGCTAAAACCCATTGCCATGAGTGATGCGCGATTAGCCTCACTTTTGAGGCCTTTTCCTGCAAACAGAAGCGTGTGTTGCTTCTTGCCACTGAGGTCGCGACTGAGTACCAGCGTCAAATCGTACTCAGAAAAATCTAACCACTTTGTTGTCTTGCTCATAGAGGTCATCCGACGAAAGACCGGTCAGGCGGAGATTCCGCCAAACCGGTTGGGATAGGAAGTGATTAGCCCATACGCGGTTGGGGTTTTGACCGCGATTCGGAGATGGCCTGAGCCTCTTCTAGCAATGCATTGATGTCTTCATTGCCCAGATCCTGGGTCAAGCCTTCAATAGCAGCCAGATCCTCAGCAAAACCGCTCATGTCGTAGTGATCATCATCAATTTCACTGTCGTAGGATGCGGAATCGGTGGCTTGGCGAATCTGCTCCACAACAGACTGCGAGACAGGAGCCGGTGTAGCGTTTGGACCATCAAAGTCGTCGACCGCTGCAAGCTCTCTGCGAGACAACGGACGCTGGTTTGCCGGAGCTTGCTGAGTGGTCGCAGACGATGCTTGCGGGGCTATGCCCGCCGCCAGATCCTGACGGTATTGCTGGCGTGCAACCTCCGCCGCAAACAGAGGGACGCCTGCCGTCAATTTCCCTGGCGCCGGCGCCGTATCAACGACCCCTACTCGGCCAGTTCTGGTGTTCTTGAGATGGATGAAGCTCTTCTTGTGCCCGTAAAAACTGTCGCGCCCTTCGACCATGACCTTGTAGGCGTCGGGAACACTGAAGTACTCGCGATTCGCCTTGCTGCTGAAAGTGATCATGTCACGACCAACAGCGAGCGAAATGCCTGGTAAAACTGCAACATCAATTCGATCAATCTGGCTGGCAGTCGCGCTGTCGCTCGACAAGCCCTTGATCGCCTTCAAAATGTTTTGGACACCTGGGTGACTCGCGACCTTCTCCGACAACTCATTGTCATTTGGAAAGCGATACCCTGCGGCCCTGTCATCCGGATTGTTACGAATACCACTGATGCCATAAACCTTGAACGACTCAGCGCCGTAGCGAACAACCACAAGAGGTGTCATGCCCGAAATTGGGCCTGTACCCCAGAGCGGTCTTCCAGCGATGTCGTGCGTAATGGCTGACTGTTCCTTCGCACTCCATGGCTTCAACTGGCTGACAATTTCTTTCACCAAATTCGCTTGAAGCTCAGTGCCATTTAAGATCGAAGCAGCGGCATCTGGATCATAGGCAAGAACCGCTGCGTCAAGCATGTTGTTAGTGGCCTTGCGCACTGGCAACGGCTGCATGACCGCATTCAGGCAAAAGCCTTTTTCGTAGGTATGGAAGTATTCGGCCGTGAAGATTTCGTTATCGCCCTTCTGGCTTACACCGGTTTTAACGGACTTATCCGCCCGAAGCACATCGCCTTGCTTCGGGGTTATTTGGCCATCATTGGATTTTTCAGCAATAACGTAGACTCGCTCATTCGTATCCGAGCGAATCCCGCGAACCCGAAAAATCTTTGGGTTCGTAGGGGAAAAGGCTGCGTCAGCCTCGGCAACGATAAGAATTGTTCGTGGTTTATTTGCTGCCTGCTGCTGCTTAACAGAGGCTGCAAAAAGCTCTTTTACATCCATTTGTGATGCTCCTAGCGCAAGCCTGGGAGGGCTCTCATGGGGAGTTTTTGGGTTTTTTCATTTTCGTCCACAACCACTTCTTCAGTGCTTGCGAATGCCTCATGGAGATGCCCCGTAGTCACCCCTATCGGCATATAGGTTTCGACGCTCGAATCATCCTCAGCGAACTCGCTCGCCTCGCCTTGGTTCGAGATAAGACTTTCCTCGATCCAAGCGCCGAAGCGATCTGCTGCTGCGTTCCGATACACCTCACCAAACTGCTTGTCTTCTTTCTTCGTGGACAGGGCAATGCTCATCCCATCCTTTCTGAAAGCAGACAAATCGACTCCCTTCTCCCTCAAGAAAGTCGAAGCCTTGCCCGCATCCAACGTGCGGTCAAACAGGTGATCAAGATCAACTTGGCCACCCATTTTTTGAATTTCTTCAAGTAATGCTTGAACCGAATAATCGCGAGTCTCTTTCAGCAGGTCATCCTCCTTGGCGCCAAGCGCCAAGGCTTCAGTAATTACTTTGCTGTCGTCCAATTTATTTGGTTGCACCTTGACCACCGAGAGAGGCAACGCCTTGCCCTCGTAGTCGACATCTTTTAAAAGTGATTCGATTTGCACCTGGGCTTTTTTGAAAACCGTCTCCAAGTGAGAGATGCCCGACTTGGCCATCAGATACTGTTGTTGGTATTTGGCTACCTCGAATTCAACTTTTTTATCGAGTTCGAGCTTTGATTTTTGGAAAGGGATAGGCACGACCCCTTTGAGTACGAAGTCATTCCACAGGTCTTTGCCGGCCGCGAGCAGTTCTGCCTGAAGTGAACTCTTTAGTTCAACCGGCAACGCGACGATGCGGCATCCTGGAATGTCCATATTGGCAATCGAAGCGGCAAGCTGTCCCAACCGCACAGCGTCTAAGCCGTCAATGGAACGAGTCAGGTGCTCGGTCATTTGTGGCGGGAGGTCGAGCTTGACCAACTCCAGACCATCAATTCGGATGCCCGCGATCCTGGCCATGGTCGCGTAGTGATGAAGCTGAACTTCGTAGTCAAAGTCGATTGAGTCAGAAAATACGTTTGGCACCTTGTAATCGACAAGGATCCGCTTCCCGTTCTTGATCACGATTTTGTCGGTGTTACCCACCAAGAACTCGTAACCAGCGGCCTTACGAGCAGCCCGAAATATGGCGGTGGCTTCATGGTCGACTACTGCGCCGTAACGCTTCAGATAGGCCGCGTCTGCGAGGTCTTCGAGCGCGTTGCCACGGCGCATATGGAAATTCTCATATTGGGGTAAGCGAATCATCAACTTGCCCTCAACAACCTCTTTCACGGACTGGAAGCCACTGTGGCGCTCACCACGGTAAAAGCTCACAACCGCACCCATCTCTGAGCCGCCAATCCCCATCAGCCGCTTGGCATGCCACTCAGCCCTGCTGGAGTGGTGCCGCGTGATTCCGTCTATCCAGCGCTCGGCATCTGCCTGCTGAATGACCGAAAGCTGAGGAAGGTTGCTAAGGATGTTTTGCATATAGTGATATTGCACCTTGCAAGCCGAGCTTAAAAAAAGGGCGCGCTGCGGCCACCCCCTACGCTTGGGATGGTAGGCGCTAGCGCCCCTTGGCGTCAATTTTGCGAGAGACGATTTTCGAAAAAACCTGACCTGGACCAGCGGCAATCGAACTATCGTGACGTGAAAAACCAATACGCAAAATTGAGTTACAAAAAAAAAAGTTAACTAGAATTTAATTATTCTTCTTGGCTACTATTTTAACGTCTTTCAATACATGAACAGGAGTTATACCCTCAATCGCACTAAGATCGAAAACGGTAGCCACTTGAAACTCACCCGCCTCCTTCGTGTCGACGGTATAAGAAATAACTTTTAAATTTTTAAATTTTTCCATCTGCATAACTTGGTCGAACAGATAAGCATATCTAGTTCCACCTTTCGGGAAATTCTCAATTCTCGGTAGCTTATTCTTAGTCCAAACTGACATAACCGCATCCATAACCTCCTTTTTGGCGCGCACTAAAGCGAAAAATCCAGTATTTTCAATTCCTTTGCTTGGATCATCGGAAGCGAAGCCCACCTTGTCACGAAGCCAAAGCCCGATATCGACGGGGATCTGCACAATGCAAGCAGCGAAACCCTCTTCACCTGCTTTTTTCAGCAAATATGCTTCGCCAGGATTACGATGTCCGTATAAAAATGTGATCCCATTCTTAGGGAATTGCACACTAGGGAATCGGCTTTCTACTCCTTCTAAGGTAACGGTCGGTCCTATCGGCCTACCGTCCTTACCTGCCTGAAACCACACGACGGTGGTCAGATTGATTTTAGACATACCTACTCCAGAGAACCAACAAAACCGGATTACAACCGGACAATGTACAGCTACACTATACTCGTTTTCTACAAAAGCAGGAATTGCACCGTGCCCATCCGCAAGCTCCCTTCCAAAGTCACTGCCGGCAATGAAACTCTAGCAACACCTACGCTTCTTAGAGGCAGTAACTTGGACCAATTTGCCAGCACCGAGAACCTGGGCCTTGTGGAGCTTAGCGCCGCAATCGGCATGAACACGTCAGCAATGTACCAGCTGAAAAACAAAGATTTGCCGCTCAAGACCCCCTTAGCCATCCTGCTCAGGCTCTACGCAGCATTTCCTAAGACAATTCCTCGTATGTGGACACCGACCTTTACCGAGTTCTACCTTCTGATTCGCAAAGCCGTGCCTGACTTTCAAGAGTACTCAGTCGGCCCATTACTTGGTATAGATAAGAATTCTATCTATCGAATTCGCCAAGAAGGGTTCGACGAATGCAAGGATGCTACAAAGATCCTAGTACTCCTAATTTATCGGCTTCTTTCAGAGGATCTGAAGAACTGGAGTGTGATCAAGGAGGTAGTCGAGTTAGAAGCTCGCGCTCGAAATTTGGATCCAGAGTTAATCTGGAAAAAGGGCAGCTGGAATACATCTGACAAAAAAACGACCGTCAAAAAACAGACTAAATCAGAACCATTGAAAGACACTGGAACAATACCTATCACATGGCAGTAAAAATTTGAGGTGCGCCGGTGCATAACTTCAACCATTCCCAGCAAGACGCTTTTGACGCGCTGACTTCTTTGGTCGGCTCGCTAAACCGCTTTCGCGCAGCAGCTCTAGTTCAGGGCGCAGTCAGCCAAGGAATGCTGTTTGATGATCTAGGCGCACCCATTGAAGGTGACTGTGCGGAGCTGCTGATTTCTGCAATCTGCAAATGGGACGTTGCCGAAGACTCAGAGTGCGGCAACGTTCTGCGTTACCCTGGACTGTTCGAAGTATCACCCGAACTGCTGCATGCCATCTACGACCTCAACACGTGCAAACAGACGCTTGAAGAAAAGGCATCGTCCTTAGAGGCGACTAACTCCCGTGACAGGCAGAACAAGTTACGAGAAATACTGCGGAAGCAGGGTCTGGCTAAGGCACACCCTCTCCAATGCTGGAGGACAATCCATGTCATTGAGCAAGAGAAGATCAAAACCGTAGGGTTCTCAACAATCAATAAATCGATTGGAACTGAGGTGCTGACCAAGGATGAAGCTCTTGCACGTCTTCGGCGTAGGAATGCGCAGGATGTGGTTGAGCAATTGGAAGCCGAAACGTGCTTGTCGGTGCGCTGGGTAACACCAGTATCACCATTCGTTCGTGCAAACGTTTCGTTCTGGCAAGATGAAGCGTTGACCAACACAACCTACCATGCAAGCCTGCCTCTGATCGTAAAGCAGGGAGCCTGGCCAAAAAAGGTGAAATTCAACCTGCCACGCGAAGTGCCCGCCACAAGAAAGGTCAGCCCTCATAGCACAACAATTAATTTGCCCTTCAGAGAGAACGCCTACCTGGCATTGAGCTAAGGTCCATCACCGCAAGGACATGGAAGTCCGTGGCTTAGCGCTCTCTTTCAAGTCGGCCATCGCACGCAACACCGCGCGCGGGCCAGACACCAAATCGCTCAACTCACTTACCCTGCAATCAACAACTGGACGACCCTTCGTGATGTAGGACCAGTCTGTGGACTCTCGCAACACCTCAACAGAACGATCAGTCCCATTGAGGCGGACAGCGGCTGCCAGTGCTGGGCCGCATTGCTCAAACGAGACAAAGGAGTCCATCAGCTCTGCTACGCCTGCTGTGCTCATGTTGTTCCTCTCATGCATATTCAACTTCGCCATTATCAAGTTCGACACCACGCACCGGGTTAGCGATTCCTATCTGGCGCTTTCCATCAATCACCTTTATGACATTACCACTCGCCAGCAGTTCCGCAAGGTGGTCAGGCAATCCAGCAAGCCTAAGCCACTCAATTGGCATTTTCGTGTCATCACCCTCCTCATACAGCTCCAGAATGAGGTCATTACGACGCACCCTGGTGATGAGGTCGACACGACCCACAACCAAATCGTCACCGATAAAGCCTGAATTGCCATCGAGGATGATTACGGGGTCACCGTCGCCAGGCCTTCCCACCAAAAATTCACACAAAATCAAAGCACAGCCTCCTGTCATTTTTAAGCCGCTACTTGATGCCTCCGAAGCAGCTCTGCCGCAATTTGTTCTATTGCTTCCTGTCGACTCAATGAGATGCCAACAGACGCTTCCATCTTTGCCTTGATCGCTACTTGTACATCAGGCACATATTTGGACAATGTTTTTCGCGCCCAAGCTGCCGAAGGCCCTCGCTGGTATAGGATACCACGAAGCGAGCGTTCATCTGCTTCGGTTGCATATGCCCATCTCTTGATACCGCCCATCTGAAAGTGCAATTTTAGTCGCTGAACACCTTCAGTGGTTTTGAATACCGCGAATACCTCTGCCCCTTTCGAAGATGTGGGTTTAGTGATTTCTAGAATCGCATCCCGCTCGTCGTCGGTTAAAGACAAAATATCCTGAATATCATTCGCAATTTCTTTTGATTGGCTAGCGCCAAAGACTAGATAGGTTGATGCCAAAGCAAGCATGCCTGGCGGCATATGCTTAGGCACCTGAGTACCAAGCATAATCCCCACCTGATACTTACGCCCCTCAAGGCCAATACTGTCGATAATCGCCAGTGCGCCATTCACCTGACCTACACGATGAATTTCATCACCCCAAAAAAGTTTATCGATTT
The DNA here is from genome assembly GCF_900095275.1 of Pseudomonas sp. UMAB-40. Taxonomy (NCBI): domain Bacteria; kingdom Pseudomonadati; phylum Pseudomonadota; class Gammaproteobacteria; order Pseudomonadales; family Pseudomonadaceae; genus Pseudomonas; species Pseudomonas sp. UMAB-40. The sequence continues at coordinate 171,199 of NZ_LT607564.1, read as the reverse complement.
GAGACTGCGACTCAAGGTACTCCAGATGATAATTGACTATTTCATCAGGAACATAAAGCTCTTTTCTGCCATCACGAATCTCTTTACCGGTATCGCGCAAATTCACAAACAAATCTTCAGTCTGAAGTCTCAAAGCAACACTGAAGAAGATTGAGCGCCGCCAATCATCAAACGCCGTATTACCGCGACCAAACACACTCGACATGTCAAAAACGCAAACCCGCGACTCAGAAATATCAACGTTCGTAATGCCTGACATGCAAGGAAACATGGCGTTAGCTGATGCAAGGCATTGTGATATCGCGCTGGTAAGAGGAGCGTTTCGGTACTGAGCTTTTTTAAATCGATCAGCGATTCGGTCAAGAACCAAAACAAGATCGGACAGTTTAGGAACGGCGTAACGTTGCGCGACTTTTGCTGCAAATATCTTTGAGTCATCTTTATTACGAACGCCGTACATCGCCAGTGCATCGACAATTTCGTAATAGTATTCACCCTGCTTGGGAACATACCCAATATCAGCAAGCGCTTTTACTACGATTGCCTCAGCACTATTTTCCTCATAGACATTTGGATTCGATTGCCGCTCATCGGGGTTTTTCTCGATATACGCCTCTTCTAGAACACTTTTAAGGATGTTCATGACGTTTACGGGGCCGGCTTCCTCAAACAGGCTTTCGCACATAATGCCAAGCCAGCTCATAAGGAACTGCATATGGTCCGCAAGCGGACCACGCAAACACAAGCGCAAATCAAGAACGTTTTTCACCATGGAGCCGTCATTGGTGAAGTCCTTAAATAATGCCTCGTGCTTGCGATCAGCCGGCAACGAATCGGAAATCAAATCCACTGCGCCAATAGAAGACGCACCGAAGTCAAGCCCTCGGATATATGGCATCTCGCGAGCAAGAGGGTGGTTAGCAAAATAAAAGATATGCTCAGAAATGCAGTTAGACTTACCGTAACCCTGGCCACCCAGAATGATGGTGAGCATAGCGTTTTGAAGTTTGCTCATCGGCTGATGCGGCATCAAAACACCATCGCCGGTTCGGAACCACATGCTCAGCGACGGATCCCACAAACTCGCGGGACGCATCAAAGGCAGTTGTGTGATGCAATCGAACTCGGTTTGAGGCGCCTTCGGACAGATCGGCGGAATAGCATACCCAGCCGTAGAAGACATAGCTGCCTCGATAGAGCACCCGTGCATTGTATCTACTTGCTGTCCACCCCAATGCTGTAGCAGCGTCTCTACGTCACGGGCACGGACCTGGAGTTCAGACACATCATAAAAAGGATTGCCTTGGGCATCGAAGGTGACCTTCTTTTTTGCCCAAGTAGTCGCGGCCAATCCGAAACCAAGTACTGCGCCACCACTTTCTTCATACATACTCAGCGCGGAATCGCTTTTTGAAATCTGCCGATTGCTTTTTGAAGCAAACGAAAATACAGATGCAAACAAACGATTCCAATAATTCGCTTGCGAGGAATTAGCCATTAAGCTGTATGCAAGCCGAACAGGGAGTTTACGTTTGTAGCACATAGAGATAAATGACTCTAAATGCACGGCGCTTGAGGCAATCTCTGACACATACATCGGGGCATAAACTCTTTCCCCGAGAACTGCATACTGGCCCAAATCAACAGCATCACACAGCATCTGATGGGAGAGTTTAGGAGGTAGTTTGAACGTCCAATCATTGGGTTTGCCTTCAGCGCTTTGCAGGTCTTTTACAGACTGCCTCACCCCGTCAGTCGCTCGAAACTTTACATCGCTAACCTTAATGCGCGGATTCCAGTCTGGGCTTGTTGATGCAGGGATCATTGAGATTCGCATTGCGCGCAAAGCTTCACGAGAGTCCAATCGCTTTAACGCGTACTTCCGTCTCTCGTCATTCATGAACATCATAACGTTGTTGACGTGTTGTTCATGCAGCGCTTCAAGAGCCCTGACGCCGGCTTTCAAATTCATTGCGTCACTGCCTTTGGCAGCGTTCATTATGTCTCTTTTGCGCTCAGCAATCGCCTTAACCTGGTCGGCCTTAGGCAACGAGTCGATGTGCGTTACGACAAGGAGCAACTGGTTTTCCTTTGCGCAGATGGCCCCATATAGATCCGCCTCTTCCATCAAGATGTCTTCTGATACCAGCCCGCGACGCTTGCCAGCTTCAACCATCACTTGTCGCTTCGCGCGCGCATCCTCAACCATCCCATCAGGGTCAAACTCGTAAAACCAAAATAAATCAAAGCCTGCTGCACTTTTTGAAGCGGCAGAATTTCGGATGAATTCAATCCACTGCCCACGCAACTCATCAAACTTATCGGGGAAGTATTGCCCCATGTAACCTTTAATATTGATAACGCTCATAAGCGAGCCGTTGTACAAAGCTAAAATATTATCATTGTGAGGGCATGCAATCGGGAAATATTGCGTATGATCTTTTTTTGACCATCCACGCAGACCGGCAATAATGTCCTCTACGTTTTCGAGGGCGCGATCAGCAAAATTCATTATCTCAATCCCATTGCATGTTTAAACACATTAGTAACCTGACTTAAAACAGGCTCATTAAATTCGAAATCTGCTTTGTTCGACGTGGAGGCTTTAATGTCTAAAGAATACCCCATCTCGGCAAGGAATCGAGATGGTTTATAAGTTTTATCATCTGGGGCGCCTGGGAACGCATATTTATTTGCGTGATAAAACTCGCACATTTTTTTCGCCCTGGTGATTCCCACATAACCAAGTCGGCGCTCTTCTTCGATATGGCAGTAGCCAGCATCCTCATCACTAACATCTGAGCGAGCATCCAGGGGCATTAAGCCTTCGCTAAGGCCAACTAACAAGACGTGCTCCCACTCTAGCCCCTTTGAACGATGGATTGTGCTGAGCGTGATTTGCCCAGACCCGCCCTGCGTTTGTCCGGAATCTCTGAGGGCGATTTCAACCGCGATGTCGCGCCAAGTTATTTTTTCACCGGCACTCACACGTTCGAGCAACTCGTCGTCGATATTTTGGCTGAGCAGGTCGAGTGTTTGTTCACGCCGTTCCCGCAACTGGTCGTCTTTTTCCCTTTCAAGCAGGGCCATCGGCCCATTAACCGCCCACAGAATGAAATCCTTGGCCGACGCGCACATGAGGGCTTCAGATTGCAGATCGCCCATAAATGATTTGAGAGCGCTCATGCGGCTCGACGGAACACCTGGGAGTTCAGTTGGCAACTGATAAAGGTCCGCACCAAGTGTATTTTCAAGCCAATCACAAACCGAGTCAGCACTTGATTCACCGAACCGGTCGATATAAGGGACTAGGGATTTAAAAGCGTGACTGTCAAGCGGATTGCGCGCAAGTCGAATTGCATTTGTGATTGCTACTACTTCAGCCCGATCAAATAAGCTCATGCCGCCGACAACGTGGTACGGAATACCTGCTTTGCGTAATGCAGGCTCTAACAAGATCGCCATCCGGTTAGTTCGATACAAGATCGCGATTTCTGTTGCCGGCACGCCTTCTTGCAAACGCCTTCTTACTCCGTCGGCAATTTCACGCGCCATTTCCCAGCTGTCATTAAACGAATACATGTCTGGATCTGTACCTAAATCGCCATCAGAAAATGGAGTTTTATCCAGCCTCCCTTCGTTGAATTGAATAAGTTCATTAGCGACATTTACGATTGACTTGGTGGATCGATAATTTTGTTCGAGCCTAAGATCGTGGGCGTTAAATTGGCGCTGAAACCTTCTCAGATTGCTTACATCCGCTCCGCGCCAACCGTAGATGGACTGGTCATCGTCACCAACCATAGTGACTGCGCAGTGATCCTTAGCGATTCTTGCCACAAGCTCATACTGAATTCTGTTCGTATCCTGCGCCTCATCGGTAATGATCGCCCCGAGCCCTTTTCGTATCTCAGTCGCAAATTGCGGATCGCGAGCCACCCTTAACAGAGGCAAAAATAATAAGTCGTCGAAGTCTAGCGAATTCGTTTTCTGCTTTGTTTCTTCGTACCCGACCAAAGTCGTCCAGGCCATGAGCGTTTCATCAGCACTGAGCTTGTGGGCGGCTTGCAGCGCGCTGCATAATTCAGCTCGATTCTTGTCATGATTTCTAACATCGAATCCCGCTTGCCGTTTAAGACTCCATGTAGATAACCAGTTCATCGGGTTTAAACGTTTTTTGTCCGCGCTATCCAAATTCTTTGCAAGCCCAGCATCGCGAGCCAAAGCACGCATGGATCGTTTGACGTCTGTATCATTCAAAAGCGTGAAATCAGACGTGAGTCCAAACCCTTGCGGATCGGTCTTTATTAGCTTCAGGCCAAAACTATGAAATGTATCAAAAAGTATGTTAGCAGGAAGAATACTATTGATTCGCTTCGCCCGCTGCTTCATTTCTGACGCAGCCTTATTGCTAAATGTCAGCATTTGGAGATGAGTATCGTCGCCAAGTAACTTTGCAAGGCGCAAAGCCCTCCTGGCGATTACCGTTGTTTTACCGGATCCCGCGCCAGCCATTACCAGAATGGAGTCTTCTAATGGGAACTCGACAATCTCATTTTGTTGAGTGTTTAGCCGCATGGCGCGCGCTCTCCAATTCTTTCAGGCACGCTTGATCAACTTGAATGCTTTTCACATGCTCGCCACTTGTGATCAGCAGCTGCTGAATGTGAAGCGGCATTGATTTATTCGTAGGGTACATAGAAAGATTTTTCAGTACCGCAGGATATAACAGCCCTAACTCAAGAGCGGCTTGCGGTATTAATGCTCTAACTGATTTAGGGCATACGACCCCAATTCGGCCGTTGCCGTATGTGGTAATTTCCATGCCTAAAGCCTGGAGCTTAGTAGCAGCCAGCAAACAACGCATCCTGTCCTCTGCCTGTAGCCAAGCAGTAGAAAGCGTCTTTGATAGATTAAAGTTACCTGAATTTTTCCGGAGCGTACCGACCCACAGATTTTCCGCAGCGAGTCCGTAGGCATAGGAAATTGCGGAGCGCTTGGTATCAAAAGTACGCAACCCTGAGTTTTGCCATCCATCCGCTATGGCTATCTGCTGAATCTCAACGTCGCCATAACTGGCGATGAACTCAAGTTCTGGCAGCGCGCACCACTCACGAAAATTTCGGGCATCGTAGTCACGACCATTGCCTGAGTTTTTTTTGATGTCCTGCGCACCAGCCCCATAGTTCATCAAGTTCCCGATGGACTCATGTAACCCATGGATTTTGACGCGAGCGAACAAAGGAAGATTGTTTTCATAGGCCCATTTCACTACTTCCATCGGGTTTTCACCCATTGCAGGTAACGAGTGACGCGGAACCAGTTTTATGTCGCCGCTCGGCAAAGGTATTTGCAGCATTTCTGATGCCCAGCTATTTCGCGGATACCAATAACTGAAGACATCGGCTTGCTCATAACGCCTGGTGCGTTCACACGCGGTAAACCGCTGAGCTGATTGCTCAGCCACTTGGAACACAGCCGTACCCCTTACAGGCTCTGGACTGCCATAGAGCTGGCCTACTGCCTGTGCCATTCCATATGCGGGCGATTGAGTGAGCCCCAGTTGGCATTTGAGCATCTCAGCTGCGCAACCCAGCATCTCGGCAAGGATGGCTGCCTGGTGATCCATGGTTTGAGCTTGCAGGCCTAACTCGTGAACGATCTGTGACAGCCTCGTTCTGAAGTATCCGTCACTGGCGATCCTCGGCGTCCTATGCAAGCCGGCCGCGTAGATGTCGTCCGAACTGACGTTAGTCACCCAAAGCGCATGGGATGGCAAATCGGCAGATGATGAGAACTCAAATGGGGTTCCGCCATATTCGCAAGCGATGTTCTCACCTCTTGAAAATGGAGAAGCCCCTTTAAATAGAGCAATACCGATTTTAGAAGCCACGTCTAAACTCCCATGTTCAGATTTATTTGGTCTTCAGTTGGTTTGTATGTCGAGTGAAACCAATAGTGGGACTGTACTTTCCAGAACGGCGCATTTGGCCAGAATCGAACGCCTTTCAGCACCTCTTCACGAAACTGATAATGCTCAGTTGGAAGCAACGATAAGGCCCGAGCAAAATCCGAGTCTTTATCGTTTTTATATAGGGGAATATTGTTAGCCAAAAATGGCTTTCGGATCCGAAATGATAAATCTGTTTCTTTTAACGTTTTTGCAAACTCATGTCCTACATCAAGATCGTTGACTCCGACCACGGTATAGGTTGCAACCAAGCTTATTTTTTTTTGCTCAAGCTCCGGCAACCAAATCAAGTTTCCCGCTACGGGTAATATTTGCCCATGCTCTGCTTTATGCTCAGCTACTGACCAGTTAATTGCCAAAGCTGACGCGCAAAATGGGCACAAACAAATTGCAGAGCTTGTTTTTAATGCCGCAAGACCGGAATGATTGACATCAACTGGAACCATGAATCCATGAGGCACCTTACTACTGGTACGGCTGATGAACCCACAATACTTACAGGTGAACCTGGCAGAAGTTAATACCTCCATGCCAACCTCTCTCATGTCCTCGCGGCTATACCAAACACCACGAATAACCTTGCCTGCAAGATCCGGATTATCAACCGTACCAATCATTACTTAAACCTCAATAATCAATGCCTAGTTCTGACATTTGTTTCTCTGCATCGCCCTGCTGATTCGTAGCACTACCTGCCATACTGAGGACAATTACTGGCACCACAACTGCCAGCGCCCCACCAATTACGGCAAACAGTTGCCATGTTAATGGCTGCTGCTGCTTCTTGGTTGAAATGGAAGAGATAATCCCCCAGCTCGCAAAAAAGATCCCAACGGCCGCAACCAACAACAGAAAAACCGGCATGATAATTTTTGCTTCGTCTTTCAACCCCGTGAAGAAGTTGGAAATAGCAAATCCACCAGCGGCTGATGCTGTCCCTGAGTACGCCAAAAGGCCGATTGCAGCCATGGCAAATAAAGCTTTCAAACCTTTCGATCCATAACCCATTTTAGTTCACCCCTGCATTTATGTAAAAAAGCCAAAACCTGTTGAAGCTTCTACTGCGGCCGCAATATGCAAAACGCATATTAAGGCTGTTCCTGCTACTATTCGGGCCATGCTTGACCCCACTACATCGCTACGCGCTTCGATTGATACAGTACCGAGTTTCGACAGCATCATGTAGCCACGGCCAACTGCAATGTAACCTGTAATAATCATAATACCCAATGCAGCCATAATCGCGGCATCATAGGTACTACCACCCGAAGCATAATCGGAAATACCCATAGGGTCCGAGTTAGCCCAGAGCGTTGCAGACCACGCTTTAGACCATACCATCAGGTTGACTAAGCTTGATCCACCAAACAACTTCCAAAAAATATGGGCCCCTGGTGTAACCAATCCCGTATCTCGCCTGCCAAGTTTAACGATATCCAAAACACCAGTGGCAGCAATCACGACGCCAATGGCTGCAAACAAAAATATTATTGAGTCGAGAATCGCAGGGTATTCTCGGCTCAAGTTTATAAGCATGGTTACAAAATCCATGCGCCTCTCCGTTAGCGAACAATCAAGCCGCTAGTAGTGCAAACAGTCCGCGAGTTTGGATCGAAACTTTTCACAGTGCCGAAGCCGGGAACTTCCATATCTGCTCTGACCATAATCCCTTCGCCATCTGTGCGGCGGATGTACGCGGCAGACGTCGAAACACCTTTGACATTCCAGTTCTGCGAAATCGTCTTGGCACCACACTCAGGGACTTTGTTAACAGTCTGCTGACTTTGATTCGGTGATACCGCACTCGCAACAGCTGTAGGTTTCGCAGTGACAATCTGCGGAGTTGCGATAACTGATGGCGCTCTTGGATGGCTCTCTTTTGCAAGATTTCGCTCGGGCTGTTTCGTCGGAATCTTCGGCCCACCTACAAGCACCATTTTACCGCTGCCACCAGTGGCCGATGAGCCTTGTTTTTTCACAGCGGCAAGTGCCGCAGCCACCGCAACGTCGGTGATTGCTTTGAAACGCTCTTCATTTTTCACATTAATTGCAGTAAGCGATTCTGAAATTGCAGAGATTTGCGCACCATATTTGGCAGACTGTTTAGAGTCAGTAGCGACCTGAGTCTTCAGTGCGGCAACTTCGCTATTTACCTGGTTCAATGCGTCCAACAAACGCGCCATTTGAGCTGAATTAATTTTCATCTCTTGCGTCATTGCTTCGAGTTGCGCATTGCTACCTTGATCAGATGTCACGGCTTGCTTGTGCTCAGGTTGCTTTACTTCTAGTGCAACTGCTGCGACCACTTTTTCTCCGGGTTGTTGGCCAGCTGCGTTTGCCAAGTTGTCATAGAATTCGTCTTCATCCTCTTGGTTCATCCGGACTGGTGCCACGGAGAGAGAGTCGGCCGTCACATTCGCGGTCACCGGAGGAACATCATCAAATCGTTTCTGACGACTCGGATCAGCTTTTTCACTGCCTCCCAACTGAGGCACTGATGTGACAGATTTTGGATTTGTGCGCTGCACTTCAAAATCGAATGTCTGTTTTTTTGTCGGTGACGTATGCGGGTGCATTACACCCCAGGCCAAATAAATCAGGAGGCCGAATACGATTGCCCCACCCGTGCCTATGATGGCTCCCCATTTAAGCTTTTCGCCTTTGGTGAGACCTGGATGCTTAGCCTGAACAGGTGGAACTTCAGGCGTAGGAAGCTCTGGCGGCATCTTCTGCCCCAACGGCTCACGGACATCCGCACGTAGTTCGTCATCACGCAAGGTAGGTTCGATGACATTTCGCGGCGCAGTGGTATCAGCGCCAGGTGTTTCATCGGCGGCGACCGGATTAGATTTCAAGTCTGCCTCGTTAAAGCCGTAAAGATCTTCGTTTGGTTGAGCGTTCATTGAAATCCTACCTATTTATCGCCACAAACATCGTCCATGAAGACGACGCCGACCGTATCATTAACTTTCAGCGTGACCGTCAAAGGTCGATCTATTCGACCTTTAAATACATCACCGATAGATTCACCAAGATCCCCGACCGCCATTTTGATTTCGCGCGAAGTATCTTTAGTTGTGTTTTGAACTACGTTGTCGCCAACAAAAACCGTGTCAGTATTCGTGTTCGATTGAGCGGCCTTGCCAAGCGCTGAAAGCGTTGCGCCTACACCCCACCATCCATAGCGATAGAGAGTGTGGTAATCAACATCACCGCTCACCGCGTTAAGCGCAGTTTCGGTGTCTAATCCAATAGCTTCAATGCGTCGTGGATCATCGTTACCAAACAAGGTGTCGAAGGTCATCCGAACCCATTCTTCTTTGCGCTCTGCTTTTCCTCTTAAACGGTGCTTGCGAAGTGGGCCGTTTAGCATTTCAACAATTACAGGGCCGCCCACATCGCTGTTGTACGCCATAGTTGCCCTTGCCATATATTGTCGACCAGCGCGGACCACAGGATGCTCGCATTTGTTTGCAAGCTCACCGTCCATGTTCACGCTGCCTTCACTGTCTGATACTTTAGTTGCAGATTTACGTGACGGATCGGAAGCTTCTTGGCTTGCCTTCGCCGTAGCGTATGTCCATGAACCAGAGTCCATAACTGGATCTTCAATTTCGTTGTCTATAAGTCTTTTTACTAAATCCTGTGTTTCTTTAGAATAAACAACTGTCACATTCTTTTTAGGCACGACAGACTGCTCACTGCTCGGTCCCGCCTCATTTTTCTGATTTCCGGCTGACGAAAGTCGATCAGGCTTGTCAAACTTTCTTTGAGGCACATAGGGATTGCCATCATCCTCTTCTGTCAACATTACTGGATGCGCAGTTGGATCAGTCTCTTGAGCTTTTTTCAATCCCTCATCGTTATATCGTGCGGCTTCTTCTTTCTGCAAAGTACTTGGCTTTGCGCTCCTACCGGACCTAAGACTGCCACCATCAGTTACGCCGCCACCAACCGCCTTGGCATCATCTGACGTTGTACTGATGTAGGCGTACACGGCGGCGCTGCACACGATTAAACCAGCGCCTATCGCTATGATTACGCGAAATCTGTTTTTTGGATTGAACAGAGCTTTTACAGCTCCGGCGCCGTGTGAACCTGGAATTTCTACAGTGCCTCTGCTCGCGATTCGATCACCGCTCGCGCCACCAATATTTTCCAAATCCAAATCGTTTATCTTATCGCTCATTAGTGGCCGCTTCCCGACATCGATTCTGCAAAAGCGCTTGCTTGCGCGCTGCGCTTAATAAGCAGGGTCACAGTTTTCCCTTCGTTATTTGAAGCCATAATCGTCGGGCTCGCTGGTAATTTGTACGCTCTATAACGGCCGTTCGCGTGAGTTACCTTGGTGACCTTTGGAGAAAACACTGACAATGGCGTTTGCAGGAAAACGGCGTTGTCTTTCAACCATGCTTTTCCTTCGCCGCCCTCGACAACCATTTGTTGACTACCTTGTGGACCTATACCGTACAGTGCGTTATTAAGATCTGCGTCTGTCTGAGTTCCGACGATTACTTCGTCCCCGCGATTGATAGTCTTCAAATCAGTTTGCGGGCCGACTTCTGAAATCTTTACCGTTGCTTCTTTGTGATACACACCAGACTTCGTTGAAACAGACAATGAAATGGGCGTCGACCGGTTTACAAGGTAAACAGTAATATTTCCCGTGGCACCGTGTTTTAAAGCTGAGATATTTAGCGAACCGGCCTGGGGGTCTTGTGGGTCAATCCCTGCGGATTCTCCATCCTTCTGCGTAGGGGCTTGCGGTTCGGCAACTCTCACAACCTCTACACGCTTCTTCAAGAAGTTTATTTGACGACGAATTGGCCAAGGCTTGCCGTATGCATCTACAAAGTTGACGGATGTGCTTAGATAGCGGGCGATCAGAATTTCTGGAGTTTTGCTTTCCGGATCACTGCCAACATTGAACGTTTCTTCGATGTCTATTAAAGGCTCTGCAAGTTTGTCATATGTATCGACAACAGGAAGGCGGTGGGCCGCTGCGTTTTCGGTAATATCTTTTCTTATTTCTAAGATAGCTTCAGGGCTTGCCAATAGGATTCCTTTAGCAGCCTCCTGCGGATCTGAAACTGTAACGACTTCTTCTTGCTCGGCCGCAAAACTCAGCGTACTTGCAATAAGACATGCTGCACCAATGAGAGTAGTAATTTTCATAGATTACTTACCTAGCGCATCAGAACGCGGTCGAATTCGGAAACTTTCAACCCACAGGCCATCGCCTCGAATAACCAATGAAACCCTTCTGATTTTCATGGCGATTGTCAGATCCATAGTTCCGCGTGATTTACCGTCAATATTTACGCGATAAGGGAGATACACTACCCACTCGTAATAACCTTTGTTGCCAAGCAGGTTAGAGCGCATTTCCGCCATGCCTGTTGTAGCGAACATTGTTCCTTGTCGTTCTCTTGTCAAATAGTCAGTGAGCCCAACTTTTTTGAGGCTTTTGCCGAAGGCGCTGATCCCGCCATCCGACAAGCACAGAGCGTTATTCTTCAGCGATGCGTCCCATTCTTCTACATAGGAAAGGCGGTACATGCTTTGCACGCACTTGGTTGCCCATTCAAGAATTTGTTTGTGCTCATAGATCGGCTCGCTGAGAAGCGGTAGATCACGAATCCGCCCATCAATGGTCTCGCCAAGTAATTTGGTCGGTGGCTGGTACGCGTACTGAACAGCATTTCCACCCATGGAAAACCCGAGAAACACCAGCAATGTTGCGATGATTCGATTCTTGACTGTCTTGTCTTCCCGTGCCGAAAGGCCGGCTTCAATCGTGGCTAGCAAGCCATTCATGTCCAGCAACTTTTCTAATGCGGCCGAGATGCGTGACTGCTCAGATGCCGAATTTTGCCGAGCCGTATCTTTGGCCTGTTCATTCGTATTTGCCACGTACTTTTCCTTGGTTCGAGTCGCGCTGCCGACTCCAGATTTTCGTATCCTAGCAGGATTCGTTAACTGCGTGTAGTATCATTAAACGATGTCACCACTGACAACGCAATTCCAAATTTTCTTCTAGGGCGCCCATTCGCAGCGGGCTCTCTGCCTTTTTGATCATTGCAAGTAGGAGTCATGAATGCCCCATATGTCACAGGGTAAAAAGTACGCGATCATTGCTGCTGCTTTGTTCGTATGCGTAGCCGCAGGTGCTGCCACAACGCGCATTTGGCAGAAGGCGCCAGAGCCTGTTCAAGCCGATTCAGCAGTGGTCGTCGAGACACCATCGTTGAAAGCGGACACCTCGCTCATCACGCGCCTGATCCCGTCTTCGGAAATCCGGAGCGTCGAAAAGCTTGATATGGGTATGGGCACCTGGATGTGGGAGGTGGACATGCTGGCTGATAAGGCGAACCCTAAAACGTCCGGCTTTGTGTATCTCTCTGCCGATGGCACCAAGATCCTCAATGGCCCATTGATGGATAAGCGAAGCCGGATTATGTCGCTGCCCGAGGGTAGCGCCGCTGCGGCGTCTGCTTCCCATGACTCTGCCAACGACCCTGAGCCGGCAGATGAAGGCTCGTCGAGTCCTCAGCAGAGCGCGGCGATTCAGCAGAGCGAATCACCTGGTGCCGAAGCCATTGCGAAGAAAGTGAAGCACGCGGCCGAACAGCGTGAGATGTTCCTGTCAGGAATCGAAAAACTGCCGTATTTCAGCACCACCAAAGGTAAGAACCCGGTTTACGTGTTGTTTGATCCACTCTGCTCTGCTTGCCAAAAGCTCTACAAGCAGCACAAGGCAATTGCTCAAGCCTATGACGCCGAATTCCGCTGGATTCCTATTTTCAATAATGAGCAGAGCTACCCGCTTTCTGCGCTGCTGCGGAAGACTTACGACAAAGATCCGGTACTGGGCAGTGAAATGCTCGACCAGATGCTTTCCAAAACCTGGAACGCTGAAGACCACTTCACTGATATCGCAGGCCTGACTGAAGGCGACTACGGGCTGGTCAAACCAGCTGCTGCGGTCTACTTGGCAATTACACGCGAAATGCCAGGGATCGGAACTCCGTTTGTGATGTTCCGGAACGCCAATGAACATGCTGAGGCGTTCGGTGGCGTTCCGTACTCCACTGATTGGGCTTTATTGAAGACGGCCAACTAATCGGCACACTGATGCCCGAGCAACACTGACTCACGCAACTCAAAAAAAGCCCCGATCTTGTCGGGGCTTTTTATTACATCCGCATTGACGGTCCAGACGGGATTGGTTGTCGCTCTTCTAACACTGGCGCCCGCGCGAGATGCACGGACACTCCTGCACTCGCCTCCAACCCAGAAGCGAACCGGCTTGAAAAGTCACCCCGTAGGAACTGACTGAAAATTGCTGTCGCCTTCTCTGATCCCAGCATTGCAGCGACCTCTACCACACCATCTGCAAAACCCTTGACCCGGTAGAATTCTGAAATTCGTTTTTCGCTCAGGTCTAGTTTGTCCGCCGCCCACAATTGAAATGCGTAAGCCTGCATTTCGGAATGGTTGTTCATCGCCGCTGCAACACATCCTTCCGATAGTCCCTCGGCGCGCATTGCGTCGATCACAATGGCGCTCAATGCACCTCTGGGAGCGAAAACCTCACGCATGGTGGATCGCTCTTCGGAAGTGAGCAGCGTCGCTTCACATGCGTGCCATGCCTCGTGATAGAACGTGTCACGATCCGCATGTGCATCATTGAGCGCCATGAGATTTATTGCTGCTTTGTACAGACCAGCTTTCCCCCCTGGCTCAGATATGAACATCAGCCGAGGCGCCGCTCTACTGAAAAGGCGATCCAGCTCGCTGAGCGCCAGGTCAACCAAATCCTGCGGAGGCAGTGGTGTTGCGCTTCTGTGCTCCGAATGCAGGATAGGAATTTCGATATCGCCGAGCAGTGGATGCGAAACTTTGCGAACCTCAAGCTCAATCGATTCAAGCAACGGTTCAACCCATTTACTGATCCGCTCCAGATGCTCAGGCGTCGGATATTGCCCGCCACCCTTCCCTGCTCTGACTAGGTAATCATTGCGGTAGCCCTGGTGCTCCATCTGATCGACAACCCACATCTCCATGGCGCGGGCGAACATCTCTGCCGGCTCTGCCCAATACTCGCCCATCTCGATTGAGCACTTCATCATTGCCGACAGGTCGGTGTAGTCCTCGATGTTGTTTACATCTCCACCTGGCTTTACATCACGCATGATCGCGACCTGAAGATCCCTGAATGCTTTTCGCACAGGCTCACGCAAAGATGACCCGGTGAGCGTTGGCAGCGGTCCTTTAATTTGCAATGCATAGCCAAAGTTGTTCAGCAGATCCGTTGGGCGGCCGGTATGGATGTGTCCGAAATGGTTGGCTACGGCGTGCCAGTACTCGTGGGCGAGTGAGCCGTCACCGGACAAGCGAGTAAGGTTCATTGCGTAGTTTACCGGCTCAAAGTGAGCAGCAAATGAGTTAGCACCGCCATGACCGCGTGAACCAATACACAACCCGAGCCTCCCACCCAAACTCAACGCCATGGGCTCCCAACCAACTAATTTGGCAAAGTCCATCATGGAGTCATAGGAAAGGTTCAGGTGTGCTTCGCGCTCCTTCTGGTTCGTCCAGTTCCCATATTCAACCCCGCTGAAGGCAAAGGTTTTTAGGAAGTCCTCTGTGACAACAGAAACGCCGTTCCGGTAGTCCTCGCCCTCGCGAACAACCTCCCCGCGCTGGACTCTGGATTTCGCAGCCGGTCGGGCTACTTTCTTTTCCTTCAAGTACTTAGCCCATGTCGCGCCGTTCAAAAGTCTGGTCATAGAAAGTGACCGCTGGGAAAAAGGTTCGAAGCCGCTCAGCGACATCCCTGATACGCCGCGAACCTTAAAGTCTTGCACCCGATAAGTTTCTTTCACCACATCTGCTTGGCAAATGCTTTTTGTTATTTGCTTGAATTCGTCATTCAGCAAAAGCTTGCGACTGGCGTAGTCTGCCGAACCTGGGTTTGCATCCTGCTGATCGCCTGACCGTATACGCCCCATCAAATTCGTAATTTCGTCACGCATCATCGACACAAGCTCAGTGAAGCTTCTCACGTGTTTGATCGCTGGTGATTTGGGGGCCTTAGGGAGCGCTTTCCAGAGGATATCGACTGCGATAGCTGTCTGGAGCAGCACACCTTCATCACGCATTTCTTCGAAGCTTTTGCGAGGCCAAATCAACTCGCGCTTCAGATACTTCTCTTTTTGTTCAGTGCTCATACGGCTGGCGTGATCGATCAGCGCATCACGACTGAATGCGCGGATATCTTTTCTTGCAAAGCCTGCCACTACTCCGGCGTCCTCATAAACCTGCCCAGCGTTAACGCGGTCTTTTTCTACGGCCGCTCGCTCGCCTGCCAATAGAGAACAGAGTGCAGGATCAGAAAATGAGATGGCATCCAGAGCAATGGTCGACCCCTTCATTCTGTGACGTTCTTTCACTTTAACAATTGCGGCACCGAGCGTTGCCTCACGACTTTCCGCCAACGATGAATCGCTCGCCGATACTGGATAGCGCCTTACGCTACGCGTCGAGCCAGTACTCAGACTTACAACAACCCCTTCGTTTCCACGAATTTCATCCGCGATGTAGGCAACTTGTCGTTTAAAAAACTCGGTGGAAAGCTGGTTGATTTTCCCTTTAAATCCGTTTCGTAGCTCGTTCTCAACCCACGCCCTTAGCTCATCAGGATCGGCAAGTTTGGTTGCCACAATCGCTGCGTAATAACGGCTGGTGAGCGGGAACGAATTCAGCTTTTTAGCAGCCACCTGCAACTCATCGTGCTGATCGCCTACCAACCTGTTCACGTCCAAGAAGTCGATAGCGGCGGTCATGGCCTGCTCCGCCATCTCGAAGCTTGGGAGCGGTTGCACTTCTACTGCCATGCTTGAAAAAAACGAAAGTCCTGGGATCGCCTCGGCCATTTCAAGATGGCGTGAACCCGGATACTGCATATACGCAACAGCAAGTGAATATTTCGCCTGCGTGCATTCAGCTATACCGACACCTGATCCGTGGAGCTTTCGAAGAACAGCATCCAGCGTCGTGATCGGCTGGGATATGTTCGTAATGCTCAAGGCTAGAGAGCTACGGGGGGTTATTTGGTTGTCGGTTGAAACAGGAATCATCAACAGTTCGATCGACGATGTATCGTCATTTCGTGCGGGCTCGGCTATGTGCTTTGCCAACAGATTACGCCCACTCACTGTGGCCAGGATGGAAGCAAGCTGATCAACCGTTATCGTGTCAGCGAATCCTGACGCTCCAAGCTCATTGAGTACATTGGTGACTCTGTAGCTGCTAATAAATTCAGACGGCATGGCGGGCGACGTTTCTGCGCTTAAACCGAGGGCAGTAGTCCCGCGTATAAAGCGCTGAACATTTTTTCGATGCTGCGCATCTAGCGCCTCAGCTATCACCCCGTAGTCAATGCGCTCAGCCTTGAGGACTGGAAGTCCGTCAATGCCATCATCTATCGAATAGAAGCCATCTCGATTGTAGTTCCCGAGGCTCATTTCTATGTTGCTTTCATCTTCAACGGAACTGAAGTGCCTGGACAAGCAGAACCCGACACCGGTGTTGCCGTAGTAGTGCTTTGAGAGCGAGTACAGGTCACTTTCTACACGCTCAAGCGCTTCAAAAATCTCAACGCCAAGTGGCCCGCTTTCTGGAAGAGCAAAAAGTTTCTGCTGGAGCTCTTCACGCCATCCTTCAGATGGAAATATTGCGTCAGCAAGGATTCGCTTAACCTCGTCCCCAGCCTCCTCCGTGTAGCCGGCAAGCGAGAAATAGCTCGGCACTTCATCGCGAGTCAGTTCCGGCGCCAACGCTTGCATCGCAGGCCTTTCAGGCTCGATGGCAGCGCCATAATCTGCCGAAGACACTTGCCAGTTTTGGCCAGCATCAAGGAACTGGATCTGCTGACGGCCAACCTTGCTGAGCGAGGCAATGGCCACACCTCCCACAAACCTTGGCCCCTCCTCGTAGACCCATGCATCCACGTCGGCCTGGCGCAACGTCATTGCCAATCGGCCCTTGTGGAACACGCCGTCATGATCGGCCCAGTGCACAGATTCACCGCTGCTGATTACGATTCCGCCGCGCACTTGAAGTTGCTCGGGTGTTACGCCCACCCAGCCCTTCAGTGCCGCATAATCCAAAGCTGCATCAAGCAGAGTGCCAAGCTTTTGCATTCTCGCGAACGCGAGTTCAGTGACGGCTAATGCCTCAGGGGTTTCATCCCCCTGCATGGCCGCCTCAACATGGCTCCATGCTGCTGAACGTGAGCCGACACCAAGCATGCTCAACTCGAACAGCACACCATCCAAGTTGTTTTGCCACAGACTTGCGATGGCATCCTGCACGGTGAGCGGAACGGGATTCTCGTTGAATTCCGCCTCGGTATTTAGGACGTCCTCTGGCTTAAAGGCCTTCAGCAAGATTGCTGGCGAAATGTACTCGTACTCCGAGGGGGCGGTAGCCCCCATTCGAAGCCATGCACGACTCCCCTTTTTAAACCCCAGTTCTTCCAGCCGATCACTCCAAGCTGCCGGCGCAGACTCGACCGCTGTAACCAGTCGGCCACGCACCAGAACGGGATTAAAAAGGGCTTCATTGTGAACGCCCCAAATAGATGGATATTCAGAGTCATGCATCACGGTTTACTCACATGCCAGGGCGAGGGCTGAGGCCCAACGCTTGCGATGCACGCTGAAAGAGCTTGTCGATTGCTGCGGCCAGTTGCTGCGCAATGTTGGTCAAGCGATCACTCAGCGAAACGCCGTTATGGTCAGTCATGGTTTCAAGCAACGATTTGTGCTTCTGCTGAACGTCGGTGATGCGCCGAGTAATCTCTGTGTCAATTTGGTCAGGAGACAAGCCTGCTGCCGCGCCGACTACAGCCGCCTCGGTCGCTTTGGTTGCGAGGTTGCCGACCGAGCCGAGCAATTCATTGAACATCCCTTTGTTTGTCGGG
Organism: Pseudomonas sp. UMAB-40; assembly: GCF_900095275.1. Taxonomy (NCBI): domain Bacteria; kingdom Pseudomonadati; phylum Pseudomonadota; class Gammaproteobacteria; order Pseudomonadales; family Pseudomonadaceae; genus Pseudomonas; species Pseudomonas sp. UMAB-40. The sequence continues at coordinate 153,239 of NZ_LT607564.1, read as the reverse complement.
TTTTCAAAGAACTCTTTAACGAACTCGCTGCGCTGATCACCCTTCAAACCATCCAATCCCGCCGCAAGTCCATTGGCGTTCATCTTGCCCATCAACGAATCCATGTTTTGGGTGATCTGGTCAATTTGAGTTGAAAGCTTGCCGTACTGACGCTGGCGAAGTTGGTTGTTGATTGTGGAACCACCGGAATGGATCATTTTTGCCAACCCGGCGAGACCGGCACCACCAAGCATGCTCAGCCCCTGAATCAGGCCAACCCGGATTTGCTGATCTGGGTAATTCCCCGCTGGGCCTGCGGATTGCACTGCTTGGAGCCCATCCACCAATTCTGCCCCGTTTTTATCGCGTGCCAAAGACAGTTCGGCGTGCGCCCTTTTGCCGTCAAGAGAGGCCTCATTCTGCTCGGGAATTTCGCCGGCCGCCGCTGTCAGTTTTTCATCGTCAACAGCAGAAGATATCTGCGAATCTGCACCAGCGACAGGTGTGAACACCTCGCTTTCCGGTCGGAAATCGTCGTCAAAATCCAAGCCTGGATCAGCGGTTTGGTTATCGCTTGGCAGTGGCGGCGTGCCTGGAATGGTCGCTTCGACACCTTCAACGACAGGTGTTTCTTGCGATGGCGCGCTAATTTCACCATCTACACCGGCTTCCGGCGCTACTGGGGTGATTTTGGGTGAGCCAAGCGCCCCGAGTTCTGGGTCGCGGCCCGCTTCGGCTTCAAGCATGCCCAGATCTGGATCTGTATCAAAACCATCAAGCTCATCAAACAGCAAGTCGTCGCCTTGCCGCTCGGCGGTTAACCCTTCTTCCATTCTTATTTTTGAAAAGGCAATCTCCAGCAGTCCGGCGACATCCAGCTTATCAAGAGCGGGGTCATTCAGATCCAACCCCTCTCCCAGGCCTGACGATACAACCGCAGTATCTTCGAAAGCAGTGAAATTCAATGCCGGCGTTTCCGCTGCTGCCTCTGCAAGAACCGTGGTTTCTTTGACAGATTCAACGTGAGCGTGTGCTTCGTTCATTTATTCGTCCTTACCGAGTCTGTAAGCCAGTTGTGGATACTTCGCGACTTTCTTTCAGTGCCGACAAAATATTGCCTTGGCGCTGTAGGTCATTGGCAATGCCCTGCTGGTGAAGCATTTCTGCCATTTCCAACATGATTTCTTTTTGAATCGCCTCTGGACTTGCCGCAGAGGACATTTGCTTTATCCACGTCGGCGACATCGCGCGGTAACTAGCGCCAAGTTTTTCCACTTGGTAGTTGGATAATTGACCGCTGCTCCAAAGCTTTTTGGTGTCATCGTCCATCCCCTCAGTCATGTAGCTGAGTTGATCTTTGAAGGGATCTGATTTGACGAACTGGATTCGGTTACTCTCGTCCTCATCCAGTACCGACTGAGCGCTGATCTGCCTGGCCATCAGCGCATAGGAACGAGCGAGGTTTTCGCGCTCACCTTGGGAACCCTTCTTCTTGATGCGCTGAATTTCCTCTTCCGGAGGAAGCTCAACTGGGAAAGGGTTTACGGTCGCGTCCTTGATTTTGCGGTGCTCAGCGATTGCCGAAGCCTCGTTCGGAATTGGAGCCCGCGACGTTAAAACCTCGGCCGGATCTGCATCTTCTTCGCCGAGAACATCGATAACTTTCTGCACTGAGTATTCTTTGCGGCTCTCGCCTGGCGGCAAGTTTGCGCCTCGGTAGTTGTTAGCCGAGGTTTTCGCTACCAGTGCTTGGCGAAGCTTGTTCGAGGCGCCAGTTGAACCTGAGCGCACACCAGCGGTGGCAGCCTGCGAGCACGCCAAGCGCGGCTTGGCGATTGTTGGATCCATCTTGTAGGCGTTCTGAATGCGTTGCTGAGTAACGCCGGCACCAGACGCTATTGCGGTATTGAATCCGCTGTTGGTCCGCAAGATGTAATCCATGCCGTTGAGCAGCGCCTCAGTTTGCAGGCGCAGGCCATCAAGATTGCTATGCGCGGCGTTATTAGTGGCCTCTTGGCAGTTGTAGCAATAGACAGGAATACCAGTAGCTGAGCTTTCCCCTGCAAGCGCAAGCAGCGCAGCTGTAACCGCACCTCGCAGCAAATTATTAGAGACCATTGAGTGAGTCCTTCAGACCATTTTTGATCTGGCTGTCTACACGCGGAGTTCGGTCACTTGCTGGGTTTGGTAGATATTTTGTTGCGTTGCCAACGCCTTCACGGGCGTACTCCATGGCTTTTTCTTTAGCCACCTGCTGCACTTGGTCGCTAACAACTTTGCTGAAGTCATAGCGTTCAACTTGTGTGCCGCCAGTTCCATCGGTTGTGCCGCCAATACCGACAGAAGCGATGCCCATTGGATCGCTGATGTTATATTGAAGTTTGCCAACGGTGCTGGCAATGAAGTCGTTCGCATACTTACAGGCCATATCACGAATTTTCGCCATTAGTCCACCCATAAGTGCGCCCAATGAAGGAATCCGCAATCTGATCAGCGTGTCCATGGTGTCGAGGATTGGAAGGCAGCTTGCGTCCTTTACCGTTGGGGCGCTTTCAATCATTTTCGCCATGGGCTTTGATAAATTATTTTCGTACTCATTGCGGGCCAACTCGTCCATTTTCTTACGGTTGGAAGTCATCATTTCATCGATATCGCATGCGCCATCGGTAGGAGCTGCATAAACCGGTTGATACGGAAAAGCCACACAGGCGACCAGCGCCAGCGCGACTAAAGATTTTTTCTTCATGCACGCGTTTCTCTGATAGTTCGGATTGCCTCGGCAATCGCATTTGTCCGATGGCCACCAAAAACGCGACCTAACAGCTCGCTTCGATGGATCACCATCACGCGCTCGAAAAACAGGTCCGCGTACACACCCGCTTCCCCGCCGACACGCCCGAGCGCCAATACAAATCGATTTACGAAATTCGGTGAGTTTCGATCCATTACCTCAAGCAGCCGAAAGAACCGGCTCGACTCAACCCAAGCCAACACCTGGGCAAGTTGTCCCGCCACGTATGGCTTGTGCATTTCCCTCACAGCGTCATCGTTTTCGCTCAACGCTATGAGGTGGTGCAAAATCTCAAGCAGTTCGTTATCACCCTTCTGCTGAAGCCAATTCTCCTGGCTGTCCATCCACGTCATTAACCTGGCCAGCTCAGCACTAAGCTCCCGCCAGCGTGTCGCCACCATTTCACTGTCCAGCAACTCACTCGTTTCGGACGCTATGCGCTGGCCCGCCATCTCACTCACCACGATCACCATAAAAGACTTTGACTAGGTATCATGATTTTATACCATAATGAAACAAGCTTTCCTAAACCGCATTCAGGAGACGCTCTCAGGGAATTGACTATGGCTAAATCACACGAAACCGAAGAAGTCACTCAGCCGGATGGCGCTGGTGTCGAGCAGAAACAGGCGCCGAACAAATCCGGAAAGATAATCGGTGCCGCGAAGTGGGTGCTTGCAGTCAACGCGTGGAAAAAACATGCGGGGAATTTGAAAAAACGCGCGTCCTTCCCACTGCTGCGGCAAGTGGTCAAGAACAGTTCCATGGCGAACAAAATCCTTATCCCAGTCGAAATCATCGACGACGTGTACGTCGCCAAGTCGATTCTGGGTCACCGGATAATCATGTGGTCCACCACCGCCGTGTTCTGCTATTTCCTGACGATATTGGCCAAAGGTTTGGCGGTCGCAATTAAATTTGGTGACCCATGGAACACATGGCTTCTGTCATCGATCCCCATGCTCCTGTTCACGAGCTTTCGTGCGATATACAGCTACAAGGTGCTTGGTGCCTTTGTTGCCGAGCGGAACCTGCGTTTGAGTAAATTGAATGATTTGCCTCAGGAGAGCGCAGTCCATGAAGCTGCATAACACCTATCTTCTGAAGACGGTTGCAGCGGCTGCGGGTATGGCCTTACTCCTGCATTCCGGCCTGTCGTTCGCCGCCGACACATACACCATTGAGCCACTGAACGGACAATCGAACGCCGGATACGACTTTGGGCAAAAAATCATCAATTGGGTTGCCTACGGATCTGAGACCGGATCGCACGGCGAGAAGTCGCTCATGTCCGTTCTATCGGCGACTCTGAACACAATTGCTCTATTCATGATGGCTTTCTTGGCAATGTTTGGTGGGCTGAACTACATCATCCAGACCGCCAACAAAGGCGTGCCTGGTGGTCAGGTCATATCCTCCTTCTGGATGCCGCTGCGCATTAGTGTGGCCACCATTTTAATGGTGCCGCTGACGTCTGGATTTTCTGCTTTGCAGTACGGCGTTACCTCCGTAGCCGAAACCGGAAACAAACACGCCAACATTCTTATGGAGAAAGGACTCAACTACATTTACGACTACGGCGTTTACAGACCAATTTCTTTGGTCAACGGCGACGACATCGTTTTCAGTTGGATTGGGTCCGAGGTCTGCAAGCAATACATCAATGCCTACACCGGCTCGAACACAATCCAGTTTCAGACAGCCTCATCGGGGGATGTGATCAAAGGGTTCGAGACCAAATTCCAATACGCCTATGTTGAGTCAAACAGCTCGGCTCGCGCCGCCAATCCGCGCTCAAATTATTGCGGCAGCATCACCATCGCCAGTCCTGGCAAAGGTAAAATTCCGGATTCAACCGGTCCATTCAACATTTCGGGGCGCAATGCGGTATCTACCGATATGGCTACGCAAGCGCAAAGCCAACTGATTTCGGTGATCACCGGACTGCAACCGGCTGTAGCCGCTATTGCGGGCAAAATTTTAGCGGATCAGTCGGCCTTACAATCCATGCAGTCCAACGGGTCAGGTGCTCAATCCTCTTTCGAAAACGCTCTGAAAGAAGTTAGGGGAAATGTTCCTGGCTTGGTCGGAGAAATCAATAGCGTTATCGCGTCATACAACGATGGACGCCAACGAATTGTTGCTCAGGCAGTGAGCAACGCAAACACTGCGGGTACTGACGGGGCCGACTGGAAAACACAAACCATTGATGGAGGATGGCCATTGTTGGGCACCATTTTCTGGAAGGTGAGCATCAATCAAGCCCAGATCAACAGCCTCGCTCAGCTCATGCTGGCCACCACTACAGACCCGCAGATTGACAATGAATGGGCTCAAGATGAGCGGCTTCAGGAAATCTCTCAGCGGCTACTTGCAGCGAAAAAAGCATACGGAGGAAGCGGCTCCAGCGTTCTGCAAAACTCCACATCAGTGGATGCACCGATACCATCGCTGTCAGCTATTGCCCTGTCCGGCGCTGAAGGCGCCGATATGTTCGACTCTATGAAAATGGCCTTGTACTCTGGATTATCCTGGGTCACTCGATCAGCGCTACAGCGCAACTCTCCTGACGACCTAATAGTGAATATCCAGTACATGGGTTCGGCAATTGGTACAGCAGCTGAAGTCATGTACTTGGTCAAGGGCACAACCTTGACAGGCATCCAAGCTGCCGCAAGTGCTGCCGAGCAAGCAGGGGAAATCGCTACAACGTCCAACTTTTGGACAATGGTTTTTCCTGTTGGACTTGGCGTCAGAGCAGTTGGCGCTGGCGGGTCGATCACGAAAGACATTCTGTCAGCGCTTAGCCAATTTTTGCTTCCAATGGTTGATAGCATTCTAACCATTTTGATTGGGATCGGATTTGTTGCCGGCGTGGTTCTGCCAACTATTCCCCTGAGCATTTGGTTCATGGGGGTCATATCGTGGACGCTGTTTTACATCGAATGCCTTTTGGTTTCACCCTTCTGGCTCGCTGCGCACGGCACCGCTGAAAAAGAAGGCTGGGGCACGGAACATACTCGTCAGGGCTACATGCTGATGATTGGCCTATACCTGAACCCAATTTTGCGCGTAACCGGGTTTTTCGCCATTTTCATTGCACTCAAACCTGTGGCATACCTTGTTGCCTGGTTCTTTGACTACGTTCATGGGGTACTTGAGTCTGGATTTGTCTTCTTGTTTAGCTCGGTGGGTGGCGTGGTCGTCTGCGTCATGTTCGGCTACTCAGGCATCGTTCGTGTCTTTGGCTTGCCTTCTGAATTGTTCGAGCGCGGATTGCGCTGGATCAACGGTGGCAGCGAAGTAACAGGTGACGGGCATAGTGAAGAGAAGGTGCGTAGCAACTTCATGGCCTTCGTTAGCAAGGCCGAGCACACCGGCCAGCGGATGTCGCAGGGCAGCACCTCTCCTGCAAACCCCGGAAAAAATCAGGGTGACACGTCAAAGGGGGGCAAACCATCCGGCGCATGACTTAGAAATCGTAGACAAAAAAAACCAGCCTCATCGGCTGGTTTTTTATTGGTGAGTAGCTTGGCGGGATTGACACTCGTCACTGCAACAGCGGAACAGCGATACCGCACGCCGCCAGCAAGAGGAATCCGAACATGAAGTACCCGGAAGCGGCGTTATAACCAGTGGTGCGCAGCTTATGGAACCAAGTGCCAGGCTCAGGTTCAACAAACACCAGACCATCACGGAATGCAGTATCCAGCCACCCTTTCATCATCCCACCTGCCATTACCTGGTAGACCAACACCGAACCCACCGCGAAGACCAGACCAGTAAAGCCAGCCTTCACAACGCGCATGGCGAAGTCTGCCACTCCGTAGTCCATTGCCAGAAGACCAACCAGCCCCGAAACCGACGAATAGAACTTCCCAGCGTTCCAGGGCAGTACATACGCCCACTCCAGCATCACTACTCCGGCGACAGCACCTGCCAGGACCATAGGGAACGATTCGCGTGCATACGAGTAGCCCGAAAGGCGGCCGGCAACTACCGAGTTGCGCATGGCAGCGACAGCGCGAGGACCGAAAGCCAGCAGACCAACTACACCCACCAGCAAGCAACCAACACCGCTTTTAACTGAGTGAAAGCCAAACGCGAAGAAGGCCATCACAACAAACCACACGACCACTTTCCACATTGGCCACACCTCGGTGAACCAGCTACCGGTAGTGGCACGGCTGTAGTAGAACTTGAATTTACGACCAGCACCCTGACCTTTTGCGGCCACGCCCATTGCACCGTAACGCTGAGCAAGCAACATCAGAGTTTTGGCTTCCGCACCCAGACCACCAGCGATCCACGGCACACTCACCGAACCATATGGGTTAGCAAGCACCTGGCCCGCAGCAGCGTCAACCAGATCGTTGCATGGCAGGTAGCGCGAACTGCCAGTTTTTTGTACTTTTCCGTTAGCCATCTCCAATCCCTCCAGCAAGAAATTCACCTGATTCTATAGTGCACCATAAGCCATCGCCCGTCAATAGTTTACGAGTAAAATACTTATATATTTTTGCTGGTGCGGATATATGGGTGTTATCCTTACCCACTCCAGACCCCCAAGGACTCCACATGGCAAACAAGGTTGGAAGACCAGCTGTTCCTGGCATAAACGTAACCTTTAGATTCCCCCCCCATCTGTTTGACCTGATTCACTCAGGAGCCGACATCCAAGCCAGTCAACGATCCCGCGCACACCCTAAGGGACATCATTTCTCCCAAAGTTACGGCCTGTGGCTACGGTCACTGATTGACTTCGGATACAAGAATCGGAAAGACATTCCTGCCGACCTGGTGCGAGCGGCAATGGTCGACGTGACAAGCCAGCAAGAAGACACCCTAAAGAAGCTGTCGATGATTTTGATGGAAGAGCAGAGGGTGAAGTTGCGCAAATACGAATGCGCCTGCCAGGCACTCAATTGGTCGCTTGACCTTCATAGAAACGCCGCCGTGAACCTGATGGTCAAATTGCACGCCACCGCCTTCAATGAAACACTACGAGAAAGCTCTCCCCTTGCACACTCGCAGCGCGAGTCCTGATTTCCAGTCATAAAAAAACGGGGCTAAGCCCCGTTCAGTCTACTGTCCCCATCGCCGTCATCGCATTCCCGCCCATCCTTCTTTTCGGTCGGGTAGGAACTTCGCTTTGCACCTCACTTCGTTGCGTCTCAAGTGATTGCATTGCACTTTCTATGATCATTTCCGCCGTTGGTAACTGTAGAGCCGGCACAACCGGATCAGGAGCAGCGCGAGGCTGCTCTTGATCAAGTGTTGCCGCAGCCTGCATGTAGCTTTGCAGTTGCACAACTGAGCCTTGCGGTTGTTCTTCCTGCACAGCCAATGGTCGCGGTTGGACCTGGGCACTCCCAGCTTGTGGCGCGTCTGAGCTTTGTTCCTCTCTCTGCATCTGATTCAGCAAAGCTCGCATTACGAACTTGTTCAGGCTTCCTTCTGACTTGAGCTGCTCGATCAACTCAGACAGACGCACCACGTCGGTCCGGTTCTCGATGTCTACTGCGGTTGCACGCAGAATCACCTGACTCCGGACTTTCATGAAAATTGCAGAGTTGAGCGGTTTACGTCCTGCCATTGCCATTGTCAGCCTCTTCTTTCAGTCGGGCGAATCAGTTGGTTTCCAATTGCGCGACCATGTACTTGAGAACGCCGCGAGCGTTGGCAAACTCATCTCCAATCGTTGCAAAGTTCACCACCTTCTGAAGTGCGTCTTTAAACACTACTGCCCCGCCGCCGACGAAATGGATCGCTTCGTAGTCGCCGATTTTTCCTGCTTTCGCCTCTACATACGAAACAATCCGCTGGGCAACCTGGCCAACAATGGCTTGCAGTTCAGCAACCAAATCGAGTTCGCGGCCGCCGCTTCGGTGCCGACCTGTTTCGAGGATTTTGGTAACTGCACGACTCGACAGAACCGATTCATGACCACCAGCACCGAATTTTTTCTGGTACACCAGATTGATCATCTCTTTCACATCGAGAACGCCATGCTTCTCGGTGCCCGAGTGTGCATGGTCAATCATCATGTTGCCGTCGACCATGCGGATACACACCATATCCGTCGTCGATCCGCCGATGTCGACGATCAGAATGCTTCCATCGTTCTCTTCAAGGGATTCGTAGCAAGGCAAGACGCTGCCTGTCTCATCCAGCCCCCAGTCATAAAACGCACTAAGCGCTTCTGGAAACACATGCGCAGATGCAACAACGACCTTCTGCATATCTTTTTCAGTAGTCACGTTGTTTTGATTGAAGTTCTCAACGGCCCTCGCGTGGAACTCTTTGTTGTAAGAGCCGTCAGCACTGAAGTAATCGCTGAATGGAAGCGTCACACCGAGCTTGACGGTCTTGCCAGCCAATCCGGCCTTAACCATCGTGTGGTGGACCAATACTCGGTTAGGTTCGACAAATGGGTAATTGGCGTTACGCAGATTCAATGGCTGCGTCACTGCACCGCTGCACGTGTAAGTGTTGAGTACCTGACTGTCCGCGCCTACTACGTGGTAAACGCCCTCCCTATCACCGGACACACTGGTCAGGGTGCTGCCGCCAACCTGGATGCTGGTAGGAACCTTGATGCACTCAATTTTCCCCTCCGGAGTGAAGTACGCCAATTTGTGATCGGCATAGCCGTTGTCGTCTGCTGCCAAAATTACTTGTTGGAGTTTTTTCATAAGTGCACCTTTCCTTAAATTTTCAGTATTTCGCCAAGCGTGCGAGCTTGCGGCGTGTGTGTTTTGTTCTGTACGAGCCGGCGAAATACCGGCGAAGTCTTTTCAGTGTGTAGCTAACGGTCCACCCCTTACGCTCAAGAAGGACCAACGCTAGAACTACCCAAAAGCAAATTTTTACCGTGATCCAGAACGGTGCTACGGGCAGAACCATGAAGGGCACCAGAACGCTTGTATGAGCCTCAAAAATCTTGATGCTGATGCGAGATTGTTTGCTGGCAAAAGCCGTGTTGACGCTCTCTCCCTTCTCCGTCTTCAAGATCATGCAAAACGCCCCGACCCAAGCTCTTGCTCGATGGAATCAATGGCGCGCTGAGGAATGCTTCCCGCTTCATAGAGAGATTGGGCCGATTTCAAAAGTGAAATGCCGTATTGCTCCGTCATGGATTTTAAAAATGAAGGGAGGCTGTCAACCGGCATACGGCTTGCCTCGTCTCGCATGTCGTTGGTCACCGCGAGTGCAGATCGTGCGGCCACTCGACCAAAGCCACTAGTTGTTGGAAGCAGGCGTTGATGGACAATCAGCCTTGTGTTTTCCATCAATGAGTTCGTCATCCTCACACGGTCATCTGAGCCGAAAGCATCGACCATTCTCGGAATAGTCATATGCACGCTCGAAACGTGACTTGTCGTGTAGGTAGGGTGAGATGACATCGCCGATAGAACGGCACCTTCAATCGTCTCTCGATCACGTGCCTCACCAAGCACGGTTGCATGCGGGTGACGTCGCAACATGTTTCGAATCGCATCCGCATAGCTTATGAGGTGTGCACCGCGCCCTGGCCTGCCGACTTCGGACTGAATTACTTGACCTACGCGACCTGGGATGTCGCGCAGATCATTTTCAATCGGCGAGTTGAAAGTGATTACTCGCTTGGCCGGCAGAGAGGTGAGCACTTGTCGAATCACTGAATCCAGCAACGTGGTTTTGCCAGAGCCCGTAGGACCGGTGATGATCACGATTCCAGCAGAAGGCATGCAGTGATCAATAATGTATTGCTCGATGCCGAGTTCAATTAATGAGGGAATAGGTTTGCCCACGGGACGAAAGATAATTTCCAACCCGTTACCGCCGTCGACAAGACAACCGGTAGCTGCACAGCGGAATCTGATGCGTTTGTTCCTATCAACCCTTACTGAGTAGTTGAAATCGATAGGTTCGGCACGGGCTACGTCCATTGGCGCGTTGGGGTCATTCACGAGCTTTACCAACAGATCGGTAAGCTCAGTGAATTGCAACAGGCGCCCTGGCATACCGTGAATCGCATCTGCCCACATGACACTGACAGGCTCACCGTTTGTCAGGATCAAGTCCTCGCATTTGTTTTCAACGCAATAAAGAAGCAGCTGGTCGAGATAGTCCATGTCGATGCGAACCGGCAATTCGAACGCCGGTGGCTCAAGCTTTTTGGAAGAAACCAGAGATGCAACGATGCCGGTTTTATCTGGGCTGACAGTCAGCGCGTCCATACCGGCTCCCACGTTTTGACTTCGGTGAAGTTGCCCAGCTGACCAATGCCGATGATCTGTTCACCGACATTCATAGTTCGTCCACGGAAGGTGACTTGTGAATTCACTACCTTCAAATCCGCAGGCGTAAACATGTTGCGGTTCTCAAGGGTGATGTACTCATATCGTCCCTCGACTGCCCTTACGAGCTGGCTGAGCCGATCCGAGTAGTTTGCGTTTGCCTGATAGACGCCCGCATTCCAACCGTTCAGAAGCGCCTTTTTCCAAGCGGCGACTTCAGCGTCGTTTTTTGGGTACAACGTTTCATGTGGCAGGTCCGGCTTTTCGTAACGCTGGTACAGGTAGTCACGCCAAGTCGGGACGGAAGAAATCACCTGAGCTTCTTCCTGGATGGTGACCCCCGCCTTCACCACTCGGACCTCATCACCTTCTTTCGAGTACTGGTTACGGACCTCGATAACGGAAGGGATCAGCAAATGGCCGTCACGAACGAACTGCGCCATGTTGTAGGTCACGTTCATTTTCCGCTCTACAGCATCCAAATAGTCCATGAGCATGTCGTAGCGGTAGGCAAGGCCAGACTGCGCGCCCACCCGCAGACCCTCTTGGCTGATTGCATCGGTGCGAAGTTGGCTTGCCTCATCAGCGTTAAGCTCCTTCTGGTCCCTCCCCTTCAGTTCGGAAATCGGGCGCAGCTCAGCTGGCACCTCGACCTGCGAAGAAGGCATTTCTGCAACGGGAAAATCTATCATCGGTCTCACCGTATAGAATTATTAAACCTTGTTAACGCTGCCAGTATGACACCCCTGTACACCGACAACAAAAAACAGGGTGCGTGGTACAATACCACGATACCTTGCATTATAGTGCCACACAAATTGTGTGCAGCCAAGAATCCCTTGCTACTCGGCCGCCCCTCGTTCAGCGCTCCAGTTCCCCCGCTTCATTCACGCGCCTGGTACTCGTGCGCAAGGCTTCTCAGCATCCGCCGCGCGCTTGGGTTTGCTTCAATTCGCAAGTTTTCGTCGCCGCGCGCGTCTGTGAAGCCCTCCAATAAATGTGGCACACATTTAAATTGGCTCTATTTACGTGCCACACAAATGAAAATCCCCTGCATATCCGTGGCACATAAATAGGTAAATCTATATTTGTGTGCCACAACAAACACAAAAACCGTTATTTGTGTGCCACAACAATCAAATTTTTGGCATTTCTGTGGCATAACAATTCGAAAATGGGCTATTTCAATGCCACATAATTAACGGCAGCCAATTTATGTGGCATACAAATAGGTTGGGTCTTGTTCATATGCAGTCGGAACGCGCGATTCTTCAATTTGCCGGCCCTGGCAATCCGGCACTCAATGTCCCGCCACCCCCAAGTCCTATCGCACACCTTTTTCCTTGTGCCCCGTTTTGAGTTCGAACCCCCTCTTCTGCATTCATTCCGCCTTCCGCGCCTACACGCCCAGCCCCTCCTTTGCTGACTGCTTTGGCAGTGTTTTTTCATATGCGTACCCACACAGGGATTTTATTCGTACCTATGCTGGGACGAATTGCGTATCTAGGGTAGGATTTACATCGTACCCAGGGTGGGACGCGCTTTGAAAATGTCCGCAATGTATTACGCTGTTGGTTTTTAAGGTGGTACAGAGATTTATGTTTCTCCCTCTGGTCTCAGGTCTTTTTTTAGGTTTTTTTGCTTTGTTTTCTGTTTTTGATCCGGCGTTAACCACCAACCTCAGGCGTTAACCATGTCCATCAGTAACGACATTCAGATCCGCGCAATCGGTATCCTCAAAAGTTACCGTTCTGAACAAGTTTCCCCGTCAACGAGTCATTCCCTGCCCGTTAACGCCCCCCTTCCTCACGCAGACGATTCCCTTAGCCATTCCGCTAACCTGGATCTTTCCGTCGACGTGTCAGACTTCGTTCGCTGGCTGGATAACCGCGTCACCGTGAAGGGGCTTGGTGAGTCGACAGCGCGTTGCTATCGCAAATGGGTATCCGCACACCTTGAGAGCCTTGGACACACATCCACCGCTGAACTTAGGGAGTGGATCCCCCCGAACAAACGTGCACGCATAGCTGCCGCTGCCGAGGTAGATCCCGACAACGTGTTGCAGAACGACGTGGACGATTCCAAATTGTTTGTGTCGTCAACGAGTACAAACCAGCGTTACCTCTCCTTCATCAGCGAGAGCGTGCTGGAACTCGTTAAAGCGGACCTTATGCCGCCAGCGCGCACGAAACACGAAGACGAAAACCCTTCCCGTAACCGGATAGCGAGCACTGAAACCGCGATGTGGTTTATGTGTACGTTGTGGACTGGTTTGCGCCCGCGTGAGTGGCCGTATGCGCGTTACCTGGAAGAACACTTTGACCCGGATACCGCGTTAACGCAGAAGCAAGTGCTCGAAGTCCGCACGCTGAAGCAAGCCGGCAGGCGCGAGGACAATCCGTTGAAGGAAAAACGCTACCTTGTTCTCGAAAACTGGCCCGATAACCAGATTGCCGCGCTGAAGATGTTTCTGGAGATGGTTTACAAGCATGAAGACGCTGGCGAGTTCGATAGCTTCTACGAACGACGCCGTAAGCTCTTGCAGCGGTCGTGGCGTCGAATCGTCAAAGCTCACTCCGCTGACATAGAGCACATTGGCGTTGAGCTTTCGGTTGAGAATAAGGCCAAGCTCAAGGCCATCGCCAAAACCACAAGTAGCCCCGTCGTGTTCGATGGCAACGCCCTCACCTTCTACACGGCGCGGCATGCTTTTGCGGAAGAGGCGCGCCGATCCGGCCAGTTCAGTCGATTTGAGATTGCAGCGGTGCTCGGGCATTCGATGATCACGAACCAGAGCTACTACGGACCACGCAAAGAAAGCCTGGATCGCGAACATAGCTTCACATTGCCGAAGGCTTGGCCTGGTGATGCTGATGCTATTGAGATGTGGGATAACACTGCGAATCCGTTGCGCGGCAAGTTCATGAACCGCGAAGACCTCTCACAGTCGATTCTGGACGTAGAGAGCCGAAACCGTGAGCGTGATACCAAAGATGGCGTGGCGGGCTTCTTTCAGGGCCAGTAGGGGCTCAGTGAGCCTCAATGGAAGTTGCGTAGCTACTTCCATTGAGGCTTCAAAATCCGCATACTGTGGATCTGCTTCAGGCACCCTCCCAGCGGTGCATTAAAAATGGATTGTACAATCCACTCCTGCAAGATAATCCCCATCGCTTTTGGTTCGTACTGCGTATAGCAGTTCATGAACAGTGCCACGCCTCCCCCCCAGAACGCTCTTTCCTCCGTTGCCGGATAAAGCGTTTTCAACGCCACCGGGTAAAGCGCTTTGAGCGTTGACGATGTACAGCATTGCCCCGCTACCGGGTAAAGGCTTTCCCCGTGAACATATAAAGCGCTTTTGGCGCTACCGTGTAGAGCGCTGTGTAACGCTACCGTCCAGGGCGCTCTTGCTCCGTTGAACGGGGGTCGCTGTTACTCGTTGGCGGTACAGCGCATTTACTCGCTACCGGTACAAACCAGTTATTCCGCTACCGTTGAACAGCGCTTTACTCGCGAGCGTGTACAGCCCTACCTGGCGCGAGCGTAAAAAGGCTTTTTGGCGAAAACGTCGCACCGCTTCTTCGTGAACGTGGAAGCAAGCGCCGCGTGGGGGGCTGCCAGATTTGTGACTTTGCGCTGTTGCTGTTCTGAGTAGGTGGTGTAAGGCAGGCAATATGCCCTGCCCTGCCGTCTGAGATGTTGCAGGCATGGGCATTGATGCCATGTACCTGCCAGGATGATGTACGAGCCCCATCGGGGCGAGTTCGATTCTTTCAGGAAGGCTGTGCTGGTATGTGGCGCCGGCCAGCGGGCCGGCGCCACTTAGACAAAATCGGGTCTAAAATCCAAAAGTTCCAGCCTGGAATTTTTGGATTATGGATTCGGATGAATCATGTTTGGCATTTTGGTGCCTACATCAGGTGTTCAGAATGATGTGCGGCAGGCGCATGCCCGTAAATCGAGCACGAGCGCAGCGAGTGCGAGACGTCAGATTTTGCGCCGACAAGGCCTCATTCAGAATCCAGCGCGGCCCGACAATCAATCAGGAGGGAGTGCACTTGGACATTCTTGATTTGATGATGGGGAAGACTCCTATACCCAATCGCGAGCACAGCTTTCTGATCAGCAAGTCCAAGCACCTGTATCTCACAAGAGATGGACTGATCAAACATCAGAAAAAGGAAATAGATCCACGGGTGCCGGGTGCCAAAACACTCTTGGAGCGATTGGTAATTGTCGATGTAGATACGGGCGTTGCTTATTGCGAGATGCAGCCTGCCGATGAGCCACCAGATATCGTTGGCTTCCTTGCACGCGCCTGGTCGATTAAGCCCAACCATCCCATGCGAGGGTTTCCTCAACGGCTCAATGTGCCAAAGAAGCTAATGGAAGATCCTGCGTATCGCCGTGATCTTTGGATGCTTTCGGCGTGGGGAGAGTTTGAATTGTGGTCAATACCGTCGGGGTTTGGTCCGGGTATCTATGCCGTGAAGAAATTCGAAACCGTATTGAGGGGGCTACCGAGGCGCGACTGCCCCCTGAGCTTGGACTTGGTGATTAGGTTGTCGGCATTAATCAGTCGACAGGCTTCATCAAAGTTATCCTGGCGCTTCGATAAACTTTGGGAATCGGTCAAAGGACCAGAGTCAGCTTTTAGTGAAATGATCGATCAGCTTTACGAGCCGCCAGATGGATGGCGGATCAATGAATATGCTGAAGTTCTCAACGGCGTCGAAGGGATAGAGGACTTGGACAGCCCCATGTTTCAAGTCGATTACCTGTAGCTGCCATAGAGGGTTACAGCACTCACGCGACTTGGCCAGTGAACCGGTAACGGTAGCAGTGCGGCGACCGCCTCACTTGCGATCCGCATCAGTCGGTGGGTAACGCCATAGGTGCATTGCGGTCTTCTGCATAAAGGGTCAGATGATCGTAGGCGATGGTAAATGCCACCGCTGACTAGCACCATCGAATACAGCGCCACACTCCCCGCCCCCAGTCATCCAGTAAAGAGTAATGAATTGGATCGCCTGTTTTTGATGGGGCGGTTGTCTCTCCGATGGCTCGGTGCTTCGCGCATAAGCACCCAGCGCCAGTTGCCAAGGGTGATCAAGCCATTACGGTGCAATGGGCAAAGACAGTAGGCCGGCCGCTCGCTTTTTCTTCGTGAATCGCCTCGGCTAAATAAGCGCCTATTCGCGAGCGGCACGGCAAACTGACAGAGTAGAGTCAGCATGGTTAAGGCCCTGCATCACTGGTGTGTGCTATTGACCTGATACAGATCAACTAGGTGCGTTCAGCGTGTGCGCGGCCGACCTACGAGGAAAGTTCCACGCTGGAACTTTTGGCTTTCATTTCCAGAGTGACTGCCAATTTGATTGCACGAAGAAATAAGCAGTCGTGGTTCCAGTGCTTACTGGTGCAAACGCCCCCATCGTTTCGGCCAGAGCACGCGTAACGGTTCTGATTCTATCCAAGGATTGATTGCCTGCTTTGTCAGGCCTGATGTCAGGGGTGATGTTAAGAGTGGGGCCTCCTGCCGATTCCAATGGTGCGCGCCAGCGGGATTGCTACGACCAATAGGGTGCGCGGGCCACGCTGTTTGCACTCAACGTTTATGGCGCATCGCAAAGGCGCCCTCGCCTGCGTGATGGTTCTAGCCCGAGTGGTGTGACTCGCGGTCAGGTTTGCTCATCATGCACAACTGTTCTACGTCAGCGCGCAATAGACTTGTGTGTCGCCCCTGTCACGGAAGATGGTAAAGCCCAGTAGACGTCGCACAGCGTGAACTGCGAATGCAGCACTTTTCGAGATTGGCTCAGCGGGCTGTGTCTTGAACCAGATTGGGCAGCGCCCGACCTGGTGAGAGCCCGAAGGATTGGCAGCAAAGTTCCAGCGTGGAACTTTGGTTAGAGGATCCTTAACCGAGAGCTAGCGCGCATGGCAAGTCGATGCCATGCGCGCCAGCGCTATAGTGCTGCGTTGGGACTTGAGAGAGATGGCGGCATATACGCCATGTACGGCCGATATGACACCATTGCAATGGAGTGGTACAGGCAAAGCATATTGAATGCTTGCGCGGGCAGAACAGCGCTTTAGGCTCCCTTCTGTACTCGACAAGCTGGTCAAAAGTTCCAGCGTGGAACTTTACGTTTCGCGATGTCCAAAGGGGGCGGCGGTAACAGGTTTACCGTCTGCGAGTGAGTACGCTGGCCAGCACCAATCCATCAGATGGAAAGTCAGTCGAGAGCGGTTCTGCCTCGTGCGGCCAGGTACTTCGTAAAACTCAAAAGTTCCAGCGTGGAACTTTGTGATTAGAGGTTCTGTTACTGACTCGAATGCTGACGCATGCGTAGGGTCGGAGCCTTGGGCTCTGCAAAAGTTCCACGCTGGAACTTTTCTTCAAGGGCGTCGAGGCCTTGAAGAAAACCAAACAACTTGGTGACTGTTGAGGATTTTCAGGGTCCTAATTAAGCTCGCGAATGTCGGACATGCGACACCCCTACTACCTTGGCGCCAGCAATGAGCGCTTAGTGAGCGCCGCAAGATGGGCAAACATTGCCGTCAGCAGTTCATGAAGTTCCAGCCTGGAACTTTCAAGCAGCGCCGAACTGGTGTTCCAAGGCGCAGCCGTTGCCGTTGCCGTTGCCGTTGCCGTTAAGCATTATCGAATTTCACGACCGGCTCCAGACTGAAAAAGTTCCAGCGTGGAACTTTTCCAGCCCGTGTGTGGGAGGTCTCAACATCCTGTTACGGCCGTTAAGGCGCCCTCGCCGGCTTCAAATTCAACCATCAAGTCATAGCCATCAACGCCCACGGAGACGGCTCAACGCCGCCATGCCGTCGTGTACTCAGCGGCTGCCCTGATCGGCTTCACAGGGTGAAGCCAACAAGGATCAAGGCGCCCGTGATGAAAGTTCCAGCGTGGAACTTTTGATTCGCAGCCGAACGTGACTGGGCTTAGTGCCGCGCGGACAATGACGTTGGGCTCGGATGGGATAGGCGAAAGTTCCAGCTGGTTCTTGAGTGCTCTACATCGGACTGACCAGCGCCAGCAGTTGGAGGCTGCGCCGAAATCAAATGTGCAGTCCTCCAGCGCGATGTTTCAAATGCGCTCCACGTCTGAAACAGACCAGTCCTGCTGATAATGTAAGACAACTATAACTACAACCGGGATCGCACCTGGGCGGCAAAGCATGCGTTCCAAATGATGGCATTGGCGAGTCAGCACAAGCGGCAAGGCAAAAGTTCCAGCGTGGAACTTTTATGCAGTTCAGATCTTCATGGCGCTGACCATGGTTATTTTGAGCAGACCTGAATCAGCGGGATACCTGAAAAGTACTCATCGGCGAACGCTGCGGCTCGGGATGATTGAAGTGAAGGCGCGGAAATAATCACTGCTTACCAGTGGGTGATCCGTGTTTAGTGAAGAAGTCTCAGGCATCTGAAACGATTAAGAAATGTGAAAAAAGTTCCAGCGTGGAACTTTTGACTTTTGACACGAGTAAAAAACAGGGTCGGAAGCAACCATTTTTGACGTTATTCATTCGTGCGCTACGTGAAAGAAACCAATGTCGTCAGTACCAATGCCAGCAGATTTTAAATTGAGCACTCACGATAAATTGGCATTTTGTCGTGATTTTGGGTGAGTGGGCGAGATGGGCAAGCAAGATTGGCTGGTATTCGTAACGACCGGTCATGTGTCTTACGTCCCTGGTATGCATGTCGGGCCGAGCCCTCATGAAAGTTCCACGCTGGAACTTTTCTTTTGCTGCTGATCAGGAAGCAGTCGGTCGTAAAGATTGGAAGGCATTGAGCCAAGACCTGGCGCACAGGGCAATGCCAATAATCCAGCGCCAGCATCTGGTCAATTGGACGTCTGCGTATCATCACACTCTACGTTGTGCGACATGGGCAAGATGCCATGCCGGGGTCCGCTTCGTTCAACCAAAAAACAATCAATGTGAATAGCCTGGTAGCGGTGGTTATCAATGAACCCTTATGTAACTGAAGCTACGCTTTTATAGAGTGCCTGATATGCCCCAAAGGAGGTGCCTGATTTAAAGCGAGCATGTTGAATAAAGAGGGCTGCTACCTGCTGGAAATGGGTGTTTTGAAGAGAAGGAATTGGATCGGTGATGTGTTCCGGGTGATAGGGCACCGAGACAGACACGGGAGGAGGGTGGTCGGTAGGGTTGCTTGCGGAAAATGAGGCGGATCGTCAAACAGAGGGCGAGCGGATATCGCCCGGTAGGGGAAGGCTTATTTTTTCAGAAGGTTTCGGATGTTCATCACCGATTCATTGCCTACCGCGCGTTCGCGTGGCGCTGAAGGTGCCTGCACTGGCGGCGGGCCAGTCTTGGGTGGGGGTGACGTAGAACTAGGCTGAGAGTTCCAGCGTGGAACTTTTGGTTGCTTGGCTGGGGCGCCCGTAGCAGTGGCCTGGGCAAGCGTTGAGCAGTCGAGGAGCCGCCGCACAGAAGGTCGCTGTGATGAGCGATGATTGAAGCGATGGAAGTTCTTATGCGGGACCAGTTGCTCAGGTAGCACGCGAGCACCGCGATAGTTGCTCTGCTGGATCAAGGCGCGCAGTGAGGCAACCATGGCGCGAGCAGCTGAATAAATGCCGATGGCCTTATAGAAGGCTGGCGCGATGCAGATCAGCGCCACCCCCCGGTTGATCAGCCCATGACGGGACAGGTTGGAGAGCGCGCGTTGAACGGTGCGCTTGCCAAGGCCAACCTTGGCCGCAATCTCGTCGATGTAAATTTCACGGAAACGATCTTTGCGGACGTCCAGGCACGCACCGGTTACCAAGTCGACTTTATCAATCAGGTAAGACAGCACCTGGACAATGCTGCGCCGCAGCTGGATATGCATGCGGTGATTGCGCAGCGTCTCGCGCTCAATCCGTATCCGCGACTTCAACGGATAGCTGGAAGTGTCTGCTACAGCAAAGTTCCAGCGTGGAACTTTTGTGCCAGCGGCCTTCGCTTCACGCATGACCTTATAGTCGGAGTGGTGCTTACGGTTACCGTAGTAGTCCAGATCGACGTCCCACTTCGAGCGGCGGACGCTGCGCAAATAGGCTAGATCAGCAAGTACGTTGGGATCAGTTTCGAAGCTGGCGAGGCGTTCCTTCAGCATTCGCTTGAAGTTGAGGACGCTGAGTTGCGGGTGCTTTTGAGTAGGGGCGGTCATGGATTAGAGGCATCGGTAAGCCTGCAAAACAATCGGAGGACCGTTTGAACGGAGAGAAGAGAGGGAATTTTGTGACGAAATGCGGAAATTCGCGAAACAGGTATTGACCTAAGTTTCACGATAACGGACTATACGAAGCCTGAGGTTTCGCTAAAAACCTCAGAAGACTTATGCATAATCCGGCTTTGCATTTTGACCACTCAAACACGCCGCCAAGCTCGTTTAAGGTCTCTAATGTATTTGCCGGTTTTTTTTGCCTGCGCCCCCCATGTTTGTTTCGGCCAGTGGCCACTCAAATTCGTCGAACGATGTTCGTTCTGCAAAGTTCCAGCCTGGAACTTTTGAATCAACGTTCCGCTAAAAACGTTGGCTCATAGGCACTTACGGAGCTTCTGCTCTCTGCGTGCAAATTCTGCGTGGTACGTTCCACGTCTGAGCGTGGTACAACACCGCCGGATACTACCCTAGTTTGTGTGATGAACGGTACACTGTTTATTTATACAGTTATGCAGGGTTTAGTATTACGCTACGATGTTGCGGCAGGCATGTAAGCATATGACCCCAGTACGGGTAAAGCTCGCCGCAAAGTAGCCGCCAGACGGCACCCTCCATTCAGGATTGCACCCACCATGTCCAAACGTGAAGAACTTGACAGCCTCCAGTACGGCGCCAGCGTGCGATGCCGTGGATTGCGCTGCACCTGGTTCGCTGTTGAGTTGCTGACAGTGACGGCGGGGGACGGCTCTCCACCTGATACGACCAGAGATCGCTGCACTTCAGGCTGGAGTGGATTGGCACTCAGGTTGCTGGGGCGGACTAACACGGCCGGATACAGCGTTGGTCAGTTTGTGTTCCGCCCTACGCCACGACTGATGGGTGTCAATCACCTACAGTTCACCAGTCACCAGTTACTGACCAGTCAGGCGCGATTCTTGATGATCCGGATCGGCAAGCTGAAAACCCGGCACAAGCTGATTGAGTCCAGCGGCGCACAAGCGGCATGCGTCATGATCGAAGAGGTAAAGGTGAACCTGGGGCGGAAGAGAAAACAGTGGGTCATGTCCGTTGAAAACGATATTGCAGAAATGCTCGAACATGATCCAGAGTTGCTGTAAGGGCAGGGCAGGGGCGCCACTCCGCAGTAAAACCGTTACAGCCTGCCGCTACTCTGCGAGGTTGCCAATCTTGCCAAGGTTGCCGGGGCTCAATCGGCGAGGTGGTTTCACTGGCGCAGCTATTGGTTCAGAAACTGCCGATTCAGGTTGAGCCGCTGATATTTCAGCGCCAGCTGCTGACGTGGATGCGGTCGACGGTGACGGAGCGCCACGAGCAACCTTCGACTGGGCGCTCTTCACAAGGCGGCCCATCCACTTCGGCGCCGGCATCCCTTCAAGCAATCCGCCAGCACGCACAACTTTCATGAAGCACTCAACATCAGCTTCGTGCTTGTAAACAGCAAACCCGTTCTCTGTGAAGAGTTTTGCCCGCATCAGGTTGAACGCGGTCGTGCACGTTTCAATCAGCCACCGTGTCGGGATGTGGTGTTCATCCAGTACGCAGCGTAGGTCAACGAACTCTGCACCATTGGCCAGCGCGTGCTGATGCTGGAGCGCCAGGAACCGATCAGCAATCGCGATCAAGTTCACGGCAGTCGAAGCCTTTTCGAGAATCACGCGCTCGCGCGTCAGGCCGTCAGCCTTGGTCACGCACACCACTTTGATTGGCATTGATTGAAACCTATCGCATCCTCAAGTCACCCTATCTTAGCGATGGGGCAACCCGATCACAAGAAAATTGATTTGCAAATATCGTTGTTTGCTTGCGAAGGCGTTCGCCGCGTATGCTTGCGCGATATAGCGAGAATTTCGACTACTCACTCAGGGCTGATGATGGCTTCATACGACTATGAAAAAGGCTTTGTTGGTGGCCTGAAGGTTGCGCCTGTCTCGCGCGCCGAGGATAGGGTAGGGCGAGCGCCAGCGGTGCACGCCCAGGTTACCGAAGCATTCAAGTTCGGTGAGTTCACGTGTGATGCGTGGGAGTTGCTGTGCGGCTCACCAGCTAAAACCACGCTTTACGAGTTCGAGGGGTCCATCAACGACGTGACCTGCTACCGGTGCATCGCATTGCTGGATCGCTGGTCGCGTGACTCGATCAATGCTCGTTGCACTGGGCATGCGATCACGCGCGATGGCCTAACCCGAGCAGTAGCTGCCAAGTCCGTTCTGTTTGCCGGTGAGCTGCTTGACGTGAATCATCAGCTGCTCGCAAAGCGCGGTCAGGTGAAGATCGATTTGTCTCAAACGGATGTTGGCGATGGCCTCGATCCAATTCGTGTTCTTCTGATGGGCCACGACTACGGCGCTGTGTTCGAGCGTCGTGATGATGAGCAGGAATGGCGCATGATCAAACCTGCGTCTGACGCTGAGCAGGCCCTGCTCAAGCGTAAACTGGGTGAGAGTGCTCGCGGCAATACAGCCAAGCAGGGCGAGGTTCGCCAGAATCACCTGGTGCGATTGACTGAAGCTGAAAGCACTCGCCTGAAGTCCCTCGGCGGCGCGGCGTGGGTGCGCGGTAAACTTGCCAAGGCGCGGATTCCAAAAACGAAAAAGCAATTTGCTTTCGATGATGCCGACAGCCCATCAAAGGGTTTCACTCTGCGCGCTACGGCCGAAGAGTGGGACAAGCTGCTGAAGCTGGGCGGCACTGCCTGGGTGCGCTCGATCATCAATGCTGCTCCAGCGTAGCAGCGCTGGAGCGGGCCTACTGCTTTACCTTTTCGTGAGTGTCGCCAAGTAGCGTGGGCCATCGCAGTTGGGATACTTCGCCATGAAAACTTTGTTGTGAGCTTGGATCAGTTGGGCAGCCTTCTCAGAAATCCCCCACGCTGCGGGCTCTCCCGCCTCACCAAGCATCGTGGAATAGGGGTCGACCAAGCCATCATCCAGATCCTGTTCCTCGTTGCCGTAACTCACAAGCCACTCAGGCGCATCAATTTCGGCGTACTGGTCATAATCCCCGAGCGGGTACACCGCCCACTTGATGTCTGGGTGCATCAACTTAAGCTCGTCGATGAGTGCTTGGGCCTTGTCGATATCGGCTACGGTTGGCAGCGTGCTTGATGATTCGCTCATTCTGAATTCCTTGAAGGGTGACCAGTGAATAGGATGGGTTGTTACGCTTTGCGGGCAGATGCAACGAACGCAATTACACGGCGCAGCCTCAGCTCATCAGGCATCCAGTGAGGCAGCTCCACTTTGATTTCTTCCGGCAAGTAGATATTGCCTCTATAAAAGAATTCGCCATTGCAGTGCTGAATGGTGAACAGCGGCTCGCAGTCGTTGTCACCCTCGAAGACGCTAATAACGTCGTCGCTTGAATCAAATTCCAAGCTGTAGCCGTGGCGCTCGGCAAAGTTCAGAGTGGTCTTGCTCAGTACCGCGTGCTTGGCCATTGCTGGTATCCGTGCTGTCTGTGACTGTTGAAAGCCGACTTGAGAAAGAGAGCTTTCGACAGGCCCCGGCGAACTGGGGCAGGTTGCGCTATCGCTGAGCAGTACTACTGGCGGACTTCTGCAAGAATCTTCTCAGCCGTCTCCTTTGCATCCATCCCTTTGCCCCACGATTGCTGCATGTAAAACGGTTGAGCTTCAACAACGCCTGCGGCGTCAGAGCGGCTGGCATCGAGAGCTTCAGCGACTAACTCGATAATTGCCTCTTCCCAAACGGTGTATTCACTCATCTGTATCTTCCTGATGGTTAGCTGATCTAGCTGGTTTTCGTAACCTTCAACCCGCAAGTAATTTGTTTCGCCCTGTACGCACGCTGAACCAGCCTATCAAGTCGTCGTCGGGCCTCTTTAGCAATAAAGGTGCGTGTCGACTCGTCCGGCTGCGTCTCCAGCTCAGTCAGCAACCGGGCGAGGTTGCTGAACTCCCAATCCATCGCATCGATTTCTTCACCCACTGTGGATCGGGTTTTATCAAGCGGATGAATGCTATGAATATTCGTCATGCAGCAGCTCCCTTAGTGAGCCCCGGCGAACCGGGGCAGGCCGCGCTTCAGTAAGCTTGCGTTCCATTGTGCTCTTTGACGACGATGCCTTCCTTGTAATCGCGGATCGGCGTCCAGTTCCGCCATACCGATGACTCGATGACGTCAGCCGACAAGGATGCCTTTTCAGCCTTTTCGCACGCAGCGGAGAAACCTTGGATGAGGTCGTTGTCTGCCGAGCCGTCTTTGTACGAGATGCCCACCAAATACCGTTTCACTATTCTTGCCATCGTCTTGTGCTCCTGGGGCCGTAACTTGATTCGGTGACCCGGCGAACCGGGTCGGTATTCATTTCAATCGTGGCAGTAGAAGCGCGAGGCTCGGCGGCCGCAGGCGCTGTACGGGGTCTCACTGTGCTGGGTGACCTCGAAACCGCTGTAGGTGACGCCGTAAACGTCCGGGTCATTGAACTCGTGGGCCTCCTCATCAATGCACAGGGAAGCTTCGTTGCCAGCGGCGACAACCGCACTCATGAAGCGATCAGCATCAGAGCGGTCGCTGAACCAGAGAGTGTCGGTGGACGCCATCGCAGCGACTTCAAAATTCACGACAGGACCAACGAGCGCAACTTTCGAGACATTCAATTCTGTGTTCATCATCTTTCCCTCTCTCATCAGGCCCCGTAGGCGAGGCCTGATTGACGTTTGGCGGTTTAGTTGTGGACGACGTTGGCTTCTTGAGAGACCGGCTCAAAAGTGCAATCCCAATCCCCTGCGTCGTAGTCGGCCAGCGAGTTCACCGCTGAATCAATCGCTTCCTTTTCGTTGGTGTCAGGCACGTCGATAACGATGGTGCGGGTCAGTGTTTGGGTGATTTGAACTTTCATCAGATTTCGCCTCAGCGGTTCGCTCTAGTAAGTTCAGTTTACCATAAAGGGTAAACCATACAAGTATTGGTTTACCTTTTATGGTAAATTGTTTTGCTTGATATGTTTACCCTTTATGGTAAAGTAAAGGCCACCCAAACGATCTGCTGGAGACACCCGCATGAGCCTCCCAACCCTGCACCAACAGGCACCGCTGACCCACAAACAACAGTACTTCGCCCTGCAAGCCGATCTTGAGGCTCTTGAGAAGAAGACCGGCGCGTACCTGGCTGATCAGTGCGTCGACGCCGAGAACGTCTTTGAAGGCAAATCGCAAGAAGACAAGACTGCATTCGCCCATGGCTACATGCGCGAAGACAGTCCGCTTTGGCTGGAGCTGGTGCGTGCGGCTGGCATGGCTGCCGGTATGCGCGGTGAGGATGCCGGTCTCGACATCAATGGCCTGATCGGTCGCAGCATCTACTAACGCCTCCGCCCGACTACAGGGCGCAGTATCAATGTTCGGAGAGTAAGAGCCATGAACCTACAAACAATGCACACCCAAGACATCAGCGATGTTCTCACCGCCGCTCGCATTTTATTCGGCTCGGAAACCGTGACAGACACCCATAGCGAAATGTTCCAATCTTCGTTCGGTGGTGTAGTTCTGGGCGTGCGAAAAAGCTTCAATGAGAGAGTTGCAGCTTATGAGGCCAACAAGCACCGCGTTCCAGAAGTACTCGCCGAGCTTGATGCGGAGCTTTTGCGTCGAGGCTTTTAACCCGCTTCACCCCCGGCAAGCCGGGGCCTGTTCTGCACCGATATTGTAAGTCGGTCGCCGAGAGCAACAGTTGACCACATGCCCAGCCTTGCGCTGGGCATTGTCTTATTTGTTGGCGATGGATTTGGCCTTGCGTGGGCCAACAGCGCCAGCAGCAGTAATCATCGCTACGGTGGACGTCAGGTAAAGAAACATCTCCACCGTGCTGGACTCCCAGAGCTTTGGAGCGAGCAGGGATCCGGCGAACGCTACAGCCGACAGCGCCACTAGCTCGAATGTGTGAAGCAACGGGAGTGGCGGTGTTGGTCCGTCGAGGAGGGCGAGTTTATAGCCGGCCACTGCACCAACATGCTTGGCACATCGCGCCGACACCGCTACCGCGACGGCCAACACGCCGGTCTTGGTTAGTTCGTCCAGATCAAGCGATGGACTACTGAAAAAACCCCGCACAAGACCGACAAGCATGCTGACGAATAACAGAAGCGAAACAGCGTTGGCGATCAGCCGCCAGTTCCCGCTCAGGGTCTGGCAAAGGTTCCACCTGGTGCGCGGCGTGAATCGCTCTGCTGTGGTTTTGGTTGTCGCTGCCTTGGCGCCAGCGGCGGTGTGAATGAAGACCTCGCGCTGTAGGAACGCCAGCACAACGCCATGGTGGCGCTCGACCTCCTCCTCTGCGCCAGTGAGGCCGTAACCCGGTATCGCGTACAGGTACAGGATCAGCTGCGCTTGTCGATCCGATGGAAGTTCATCAGAAGATGCAAGCCGGACCAGCTCACTCAATGTCGCCTTGCCTGCAAGCTCGCTCGATGGCGCTGACGGCCAGATCGCTGTAACCAGCTCATACAGCTGAGCCTGTTGCGGTGAAAGCTTGCTCAGGTGGGCTGGAGCATCTTCCGTGGGGCTGCGGTTACTTCCGGGGGAGGTCGTAGACATTCTCTTTCCTTCGTCGTCTGGCTTATGGCTACAGGTCGTTGGCATGCATTGCGTCGACATCGAGCAATGCCCTGGAGCGTACTCGTCGATGTTCGGGTAACATGGTATAGGATTATTTTACGTTGCTGAGCAAAGCGCCAGCACGGAACGCAAATAAAGTGGATTGTACGATCCAGAAGGAGGGCGACTTGAAGCCGACACGCGAGACCTACTCAGAATTGCAGCAAGCCTACGACTTTCTGAACACCGAGCTGTTCGAGTCGCGCCTTCCTGAAACGATGATTACGCTCCAGCGCCAGCACGATACCTATGGGTACTTCAGCGCCAACCAATTTGTGAACATGGGAAGCGGCGAAAACACGCATGAAATTGCGCTGAATCCAATTTACTTTGTGGTTCGGTCAATTCCGGAAACGCTGAGTGTGCTTGCCCGAGAAATGGTGACGTTGGATCTGCTGCTGAATTCCGGCTCTAAGCCACCGCGCCGGCGTTACCGCAACAAGGAATGGGCCGACATGTGTGAGTCCATTGGACTGATGCCGACCGATACCGGCAAGCCTGGCGGCAGGCGCACTGGTGATAGCGTCGAAACGTACATCATCGAAGGCGGCCTGTTTGACCTAGCAACTCAACGCCTACTTGAAACCGACTTCCAACTTTCGTGGATGGACCGCTTCCCGCCGCAGATGCCGGCCGATGAGGAGTTGCCCTTTGAGCGTGATGAGTCCATTAAAAGTTTAGCCCATGCTGAGGCACCAGCTGAGGGCACGAAGACATCGCTCGATACTCTGATCGCGGCGTATGAGGCGGAAGGTGAGGAGGGTGGTGAGACCACCTCCGTTGATGGTCCGGACAAAGAACTGCCCCAAGGTCCAAATATCAACGCATTCGCGCCTGAGCACAATCCAGCGCCAGCGGCGGACAGTAAACAAGCCCCTGATGCACCCAAGATGAAAGTCTTCGTCCACGCTCAGCCGGATCAATTGGCCCAGCTTGGTATTGAGCAGCGCACGGCGCCGAAAAACCTCAGTAAAAGCAAATTCCAATGTCCGCATCCGCCGTGCAAAGGCAATGCCTGGGGGCGCCCCGCACTACGGTTCTGGTGCACAGGGACTGAAAAGAAGCCGCACGAGATTATGCAGATGAATCCGGACGGGGTTGAGACGTCTGCCGAGGAGCAACCTGAAGGTGGTGATGGGGAGTGAATCGGTGGGTTCGTTTGTGCTCAGATATCCGGGTTTACCGCGACCCAAGCCTTTGCGCCATTCTGGTAGTCACCGCCCTCGGCGATGAACACATGACCAGCCTCGTCGACGGCATAGACGCCGGGGCGCTCATGGCTCGCATCACGAACGCAATCCTTCCAGCCATACACTTCGCCCTGCCAGATCAGTACAACGCCGCCACGGTGCTCCTGATTGGCTTTGCGCCAATGAGTCGCGGTAGTGTGTAGCGCTCGAATGAGTTCGCTCATTATTTCCCCGAGTATTTGAGTTTGCGGCATCGGCGTTGCAGCGAGTCGCCACAATAGGCACGCGTGCCTATAACAGCCAAATAGGCACACGTGCCTATTCGCGGATGGCTTAGCCCTTCAAGACCATTCTCAAGCATCCGTCCGCTTCCAAGCTCAGCAGGTAGTCGTAAGGATCCGGGTGACTCAGCACATCCAGCAGGCCAATAAAGCTTTCTGGCAGCCACTCCGTTTCACTCCTAAGCAGCTTCGATAGCAACACATAGACTTCATCGAACAAACCGTATTGCATCTGATCGAGTGGCGGTAATTCGACGGCACGCCCTTCGGCCAGCGCACAGCAATACTCAAATAGGCCGCGTACCTGGTTCAACAAGTAATTAGTGTTGCGGCCCTTTGATTGGTGTAGCCACTCGATACTCACCCGCTGGATGTCGTCGATCAGATCTACGAACCGCTTCCACTCAAGCTCGCTCAGCGCGCTTTGGTTGGTCGCCGCTGCGCGCTCATGCATCAAACGGTCGCGGGCTTGGTCCCAGCTTTCACCTGGGCGAGCGCCAGCTTCAACTTGGGCATCTGTAAGCGGCGGTAAGCTGTCGCCCAGCAATCGATTCATTGCCTTCACCTAATCAATTCCCATGCTTGATCGAACGTACAGAAAATTCATTTAACTCTTCATGGGTCACAATCCCGGTGAAGACTGAAGCACCTTCCGAAACCTTGCCAACCATCACTTGCCATCCGTCCTGCTGTCTCGCAATTACGATTTGCTCTTCAGGATCCAGAGACTCCATCGCTTCGAATTGGCCAAACGATTGACCTGGTGGAAGTCCGGTCAAGCTTGACGGATGCACACGAACAAATTGAACGACGTCCTTAAAGGGGTCCGCAATAGCATCTCTGACGATCCCTTTGAAGTAGCAGGTCGCTGCATTCTGACCGCCCGTGTTCGCCGCAAGAGGTAATGTGAAGGGGTCGTATGCAGTCACGCTGGCCGACTTGGGACTGCCGTAGTTGATCACATCAAAATCATGTGCCCTGCCGAGGTGGAGCATTTCTACGAAAGTGGGCGACGACTCAACAAAACCCTCATCTCGCACGCTAGCAGCCTCTTGCGCTTGCAGGACCGCGCCAAGTTCATCATCACCTTCAAACCAGCCGTTGCCTGACAATTCCATTTCTTGATTCAGCAGGACGCAAACGTTCATCGCCGCTTCTTTGTTATCGCCCTGCGCTGCGGTAATGGCCGCCTCGATCTTATCTCGCAAAAACATGTGCATCTCCATTGGAACGGTGGTGGTCGATTAGATGCTATTCCAGCGTGAACGAACCAGTCAGCGGGCGTTCTTCGTTATCGAGACGCATGGCCTCGATCAGCGCCTGAAGCGCAACGATAGTTCTGGGGCTTCGGGCGCAATGGGTAACGAATTCGACAGAAGGGGCGTAGTCGTCTTTGCGCTCCATCGGGGGGAGCACCTTCACATGGATATCACCATCTACATCCATGAACAGGGACAACCTGCCATCAGGGCTCATGTCTTCGCTGCGCTCTACAAGCAAGGTCATATCCTCAGCCCTCGAAGTCAGGGTCGATAACCCAAGTGCGGCCCTTGCTCGCAACGGCGACCGGCTTTACGCGCAGTGCGTAAATGGCATGCCTTGCGGTGAGCTTTCCTGTCAGATAATGCTTCGCAACGCTCAGCGCATATCGCATGGCTCGCTCTCTTCTTCGTCTGTTTGAATAATCGCAGTGTGGTTGAAGCGGCGACTTTTGCCGGTTGAAACGTTATCGCCAATCAGAACACCTGGCGACGACCAGTTGGCTCCGTAGCCCGTCACACAAACCGTCAGCTTGCGCTCGCCAATCTTCGCAATGATCTTGGTGCCGAGTGGGTAGGCCTGCTTGATCGCAAGGCTCAGGCTTATTTGCGCCTCTCTTAGTGCAGCGGCCGCCTGCTGAACATCATGCAAAAGGAATTGGCGCGACATGTGTGATTTCCATTTTGATTGTGGCTGTTGAAAGCCGACTTTTGAAAGAGGACTTTCGACAGGCCCCGCGCAAGCAGGGCAGGTCGTTAACAGGTGAGATTCACCGTATACCCGCGAGGAACATTCAGCTCAAAGGCGGCACTACCGTGGCTTACCTGGAAGGTGCGAATTGTCACCCCTTCGGTAATCTCGCCTACAACGACAACCTTGGGGGCATCCTCAAGCCAAACCTCAATTCTGTCGCCTTTCTCTACCGTCTCGACTGGGATGCTCATGACCATTATTTTTCTCCTTGAGGTCCGGCGACCGGACGTGCGTTATTGACCAGCTGGGGGAGCATTCATTGAAGCCTTTCTACTGAGCTGCCTGTCGCGCCTCGTTTCGTAGTGCGACTGCACGCTCCATGAAATCGATGGCCTTCTCTAGCGCCTTCACTGCCCAGTCTGGGCAGCCTCGCGAACTGGGCTTTAGCGGATCATTCAGCCAAGACCGTACAGCGCGTTCAGAGCAGGGGCAGCCTGTAACGGCCGCTATCAATTCGGCGCATCGCTTCTGTTTTATATCGTGCACTTCTAGCAAGTGCTTAAGACGTTCTCGATTGTTCATGTGCTTGTCTGCGCGCGGTGGGTGTATAGGCACACGTGCCTAAGACAGATAATAGGCACACGTGCCTATCATGTCCACGAAATATTACAGTTTGTTTATACCATGATCTATACCAGTATATATTTATGTGTATACTCGTGGCAGATCAACGCCATCAGGAATTAGCTCATGAATTCGTTTACCTTCGCCAAGATGCGTACCCAAATCGAGGTTATTCAATCCCGTCACCCAGTCGGTTTCCGCGTTCAGGTGCAAGTGCTGCCTGGCTCCGATGAGTCGTGGGAGCAACTGATCCATGAAGAGCTGTTCTCCTCGTCCGTGAATGCTGAGCGCCTGCTTGTCGCAGTAAGTACTCGCGGCACGCTGAATCTCGATCACTGGGTCTGGTCGGCGAGCAAGGCAAGCCCGTTCGGGCAACTTCAGGTCGCGCCCACCGCCACACTGAAAAAAGAGTTTTATACCCCCGCGTTCTGATCGCCTTGGCCGGTGCGCCGGCCCTGTTAGGAGCCGATTCAGTTTGTGAGTCGGCTGCTAAGAGATGGCACCTTCACGGAGAGCGATATGGAAGCAGCCCAGACGGAACACAAGGTATTCACCACGCCCTATAGCATCGAAGGCGGGGAGCGTCGCGAAGCCACAACACAGAGCGATGAGTCAATTGTCGACTCCATCATGCGTGACGCCGCTTGCTTTCTCGGGCAGCCCGTCAAGAGCATGCGTATTCACCATCGCGGCGACGTCTATCGCTACAAGGCCATTCTTGCGTCTGGTCGCACCGTGACCTTCACTCTGCTCACGAAGGGTGCTCAGTCATGACCGAACTCAACCGGTACACCGTGCTTCCTTTCAGTGGTGCGAGGTTCCATGAAAACGAATCGCGCCTTGGCGACGGCGAGTTACCCTGCGCCATTTGTGGCAAGGTCGTTGCGCAACCATTCGCTCACACCGCTACGGTGGTCGGCGGGGGAGCATGGGCGGAAACAGCTGAAGATGCCGCGAACACGACGGACGCAGGTTACATGGGCGTCTGGGGCATTGGGCCTAACTGCCATGCAAAGTATTTGGTAAAGGCCGCCAATGGGCGCACGTCGCCGCTCAAGGTGTTTCTCGGCCTCACCTACACGCAAGGTAAGCAACTCAGAACTATCGTAGCGGCGCGCACGCAAAAGACCGCTGCGCAGCTGCTCGGCATCCCGCTCAATCACCTCCAGCGCTATTGGTCGGTGTCCGGCAACAAAGTCGACCTGGATACCGCGCTGGCGTCACCTGAGGTTGTGTTCCTCGCCTCAGACTCGGTGAGGCGCGACTACTCGCCTGCGCCCACAAGCACCAGCAATGCGAAGGCTGCTGGGCAATGACGCTTCGCGGGGGAGGGAAACAGCGGGATGCAGGCGAGCCGCACAAATATTCGGCAACTGGCCAACTTGCTTTCAGCGCCAGCTCTACAATGCGATCATTGCATAGAATTTGTATTGGCAAATCCAGCTTGGGGTTCTGAGCTGGCTCGTGTGAGTAGGGAGTTATGAATGTCTGAGGTAATTGAACCGCTCATTGTGGGTTCCGTGACAGAGGAGCATTTCTTGATGCTTCTGGACGGGACAAAGATCAGTGGCGAGGCGGTTGTCGCTGCTTTGCGCGATCACCTGGTAGGCGGAATGACGGCAAAGGCTGTCATTGAAAAACACGACCTCAACAAGTCGCACTTTTACACCCGGCTGACGAAAATCAAGGCAGCACATGAATACGCGGCACGCATCAGCAAGTTTTACACGGTCGTCCCGACAAGCACGGTAGTCGCCGCAAGCGACCCTCGACCGGTAGATGCTACTGAGGACGGCGAACAGAACTGAAGCGCCAGCCAATTATCACCACTCGGCTCCATGGGATCTTCCGCAACACTGGCCCTGCGATTCCGATTAGCAAATGTTCGAGGTCACACATGACAACCCGTAAATTGTCGCCAGCAGAACAAGCATGGCAGGAGGAGGCTCTTAAACTGGCGCCCACCAGCATGACGGCGCAAGAGTTCGAAGACAGCCGAGACAAGTTCTACTCGCTGACCCTGCAAACGGTGGATCTGGCCCGCCTGGTGCTTGTAGAGAGGAAAGGGCTGACAGTCGCGGCGGCCCTGTGTGGCATGTCCAAACAAAGCGCCAATGGCGCCATGAACCGTGTCCGTGCCGCCCTGGTGGGCGTGCCCAATGACTGGGTGCTGTATCAGGGCATGATGTCCAAAGAAATGTCAGTAAAGGTGCGTGCCGAGGTCAATGCCGAGCTTGAAAAATGGAAGGGCGAAAAATAATTTAGTAAATCCTGTAAATAAACAGTTTACGGGGTTTACAGGCTCGCAGAATCTCCTTAGAATGGGGCCATCAGCGACAAACAGTCTCTGAATCTCAATCCTAGGAGCAACACCATGAAAGCACTGACCAAAATCGCAGCATTCGGCCTCGTAGCAATGTTCGCTCTGGCAAACACAGGCTGCACCACCATCGACAAGCTGCACGCCGATGCCGTCGCTGATCGCGCTGCGAACCCGGAGAAGTACACCGAGATTCCAGACGTTCGCATCGCTCAACTGACCATGGGTGAAGCTCCGATCTACCAAGATTCGTGCGCCTTCGGCTGCCCTGACGGCCTGCCTGAACTGACCCGCAGCCACTAATCGGCAACGGCAAAACACTAAACCCCGCCATCGAATGCGGGGTTTTTTTCAACCTCGATCATCAGTCTGCGAGCGCCTCCTCGGGTCAAGCAGCCACGGAGTCAGTCATGGAACTCAACGAAACGCTCAAGGTATTGGCCTGTACTCGCCCTGATGGCGTGCGCGAGACATACCCGGAATACGACGTCCACTACCACCGGATGCAGCAGGTGGCGTTCGTGGTGGCCAAGCAGCTTATGTCCATGCCTCAGGGCACGCTTGCCAATTTCGATGGCTGCAATTACCTGGGTGTGGCGCCATACGCGGGCAAACTGGAAGTCGTGGTAATTCAAGACTCCGACGGCAAGAGCATTGATGGGGAGGTCTCTGAGGAGTTCTCTTGGCATTACCTCGGGCCGGTGCCTTTTGAAGACTTGGACATGGGCGGCGAGGAGGAGATTGATGAGTTCTCCGCGCTCATGGAGAAGTGGCTCGAATCACCAAAGTTCCACCAACTGGTGCCGGCCGATAAGCTGGATCTGGAGAGCAAGGCAGCTGAGGAGTGGGCTATCGCCTACGCCGCCGAGCGTGAACGGGAAAAGCTGGGCAAGGCCTGACGCCTTAGATCTTTCCCCCCACCCGGCAAAGCCGGCCTCTACCCGCTGATGTCTTTAGCCCGCGCCTGCGGGCTTTCGCCGTAAAGGGATGCGCGTTTAGCGTCCGGCACTGACAGGTACAGAAACATGAGCCAAGACATTACACCGGCGTCGATTCAGACGAACAAGAAGAAGGCCACAGTGCTCAGTGTGGTGGCGTTTGTAATTCTCTCGGTTGCGATCCTGCTGACGGTTCTTCGGGCCGACGTTCCAGGCAATAGCCAACTCGCAGGGCTGATCATCTTTGTCGCCTACCTGTGCAAATACGCAGAAGCAAACTATCTGCGCCGCTGCATCCGACAACAATAAACGTCTACCCCAACTGATCGCTTAGAGGGCTACCTGATGCCTGTATTCTCATTTCGCGCAGAGTGTCACCATGACGCTGACGCATTCATTCGTGCCGCTGAGCATGCTGGTATCGCCGCGAGCTGGACGACTCACCCGGACGCGTCCGGCTTTCCTGATGTCGACGTCGAAGCCTCCTTCGATGCCTCGAACAACTGCGCTCCGTGCTGCGCCAGGTTCCAGATAGCCACGTTATCCTCCAGACGCTGCGTGAGCAGCCATTGGCCGACAACACGCTTATGCGTGACTACGATGTTTCCTGAAGGGGTCAACCGTGAAGAAAGGTCCGCGCGGTAATTTGAGATTGATCCAGGGTAACGGCGGCAACGCGATGCCGACGGCGCCGGTTGAGCAGAAACCCAAACCGTATGCGCTAATCGGTTTCGCTGCCGTTTTGTGCACAGCGGCTATCGGTGCTTTGATCTGCTCTGGCATCTGGTGGGGTGCTAGCCATTTCTTGGTCGCCAACCAGATGATGCCGTTGCAAACTGCTTCAATCTGCGGAGCGATTGTTTTTGGCAGCGCTGCGTGGCTCTGGTGTCATTTTGAAGAGCTGGAACGCGAACGGAATCGCTGAACAGCCAGCGCAGGCTTAAGAGTTTGCATTCGAACCTAGCGGCGTAGTGATGGTGGGGCTGGGCGCCCGCCGCGCCCGCCATTCGCCTTTTGTTGTAGCGGCGGCAGATGCACCGCTATCGGCCTTGACTAGTTGAAAACACCCGCCAGATGCCGAGGGATGGTGATGCGCTTGATGAACTCAGGCCAAGTGAATTTCTCTTCGGGAGTTTCCTCGAAGCACCACGTCCGATTCATGAACCCGTTGTCATCAACTCGATCAATGCACTCGGGATAGTGTGCGCGCTCAGGGTATTCGGCCTTGAGGATCGCGAGGGTCTGATCAGCTGAACGGGCCGCCACCAGATCGCTTACTTCGTTGTCGTTGTAGGTCCAGCCGACAAGGGGGCTGTCGGCCAGCTCGACCTCCAATTGCAGAACGTCTTCGGCGCCCCTGAGCGCTACCTCCAGCACCACCGGATCCAAGTCCGACTTACCTATCGCGACCGCCGCTCGCAGCGCTTCCGCACGCTCAGCCCAGTAGTTGGATGTAAAAGTCGCAGGTTCTCTCAAAGGGTTTGTCATGACGCCTCCACAAAAAGTCGATATCCGACCGTTGCTGACTGTCATACGGGCACCGGATCGGCGCCCTAACGACTCAGCCCCGCTTACGCGTGGCTTGTGTACCTGGTGCACTTCCTGTCAAGGGTAACGCTGTTTGCCGTAATGCGGGCTATCTGCTTCTTCGTCCCACTGGGCCACCGGCTTGTGGCAAGTTGCGCAGTACGCTCGCTTGCTTACTTTCGCGCTGAGGCAGTCGTACATATCCGTGTTGTCGGTGACATAGCCGTCAAAGCCCCGCCGATAAACGCCACGCCCGCTGTAGGTCTGCATGACGTAAAACTCATCGTCATTTCCGCAATGCGGGCAGGCTTTAACCTCGTGAATCGGGGGCAGGGTAGCCATGGCGAATGCTGATTCCTTGAGATAGATAGCGGGTTAACGACCACCGCGCGACAACTGCGCCCTGGCACTGCGAAGCCCGCGACGATGGCGGGCTGATGGTGCGGCGGAAATCCCTAGGCTTTTACGTCCTTCTTGCCAGGCCAAAATGCGCAGATGACTGCAATGAGTAAAATCACCGCGAGCAGGATTAAATGAAGTCGCAGTAAAACTGTACCGATTGTTTGGCGAGCGAAAAACCCGTGCCACGACTCGGGAAAAGTAAAAGCGTTGTAACCCATGGTGTGCAAGCCTGCGAGGTCGCAAAGGACCAGCAGCAAGAAGACAACAGCCGCCAGGACTGCCCATAAGCCCAATGCAGCAAGAAGAATATGCGGATCCGTATCTGCGCTCAGGTGCACTTTAGAACCTGGTGCCAGTGAGGCCGCTAGATCTTCACGAACTGCATCGGCGGTGATGTCATTGCTGGCCTCAACACTGATTTTCATGCGGCGTCCGCCGCTCGTCACAGATATGAAGTCATGGGTCGTAGTCGTACCCTGTACTATAGGGACAATCGTCACGGTCATTGCTGCGTCCTTCTGACGTTCACGCGGATGCGATAATGGGCATCCTTCTATGCACCTTGCCCCACGTTTGACGGCGGGGCTTGTGATGTACCTTAGGCGACCTTTCCTAATCGCCATCTTCTTCATCGTCGTTAACGAGCATGTGACGGACGAAGATTTCGTGAGCTTCTGGAATCTCGCGCAGTGATTCGCCCTGTGGCCCGCCGAGATCAAAGTAGAATTCGATCAGCTGGCAAAGATGCTTTGTCGCTTCCTTCGCAGTCGGGCGACTGAGCATCTTGTTACCGATCTGTTCGAGGATTTCACCTGCATCGTGAGGTTCACCAATCGCGATGGCGCGTAACGTCTCGTAGTCCGAAAGAGCTTGCTTGTGATTCATTTCACGCTTCCTTTAGCCAGCCAAAGGCAGGCGGTTGTTCAACTCGGTCAGCTTTTGGTCGTACTGCTCAACCAGTGCGCTGTACTCCTTGGATTGCCAACTTTCAAAACCACCGGCAGACAACACGC
The DNA here is from genome assembly GCF_900095275.1 of Pseudomonas sp. UMAB-40. Classification (NCBI taxonomy): domain Bacteria; kingdom Pseudomonadati; phylum Pseudomonadota; class Gammaproteobacteria; order Pseudomonadales; family Pseudomonadaceae; genus Pseudomonas; species Pseudomonas sp. UMAB-40. Next base: position 116,110 of record NZ_LT607564.1, on the reverse strand, counting down.
TCAGGCAGTAGTCTTTCTGGCCTTGCACTGAAAGGATTTCGTCTGCGATCAGTTGCTGGTAGTGATTCATCGCTTCGCGCCTTCGATTTCACGGACGCGAAAATGAGCGTCCCTTTACTGGTTTGGCCCGCACGGGGCGGGCTTGATAGGGATGATTAGGAGTTCAACCACTCATCGACGGTTTTCACCTCCCAGCCAAGCTGGGTGGCTTGCTGGACGTAGATTTCGTAACGGTCGCGCAAAGTGCCCATATCAAAACCCCCGGCGCTGCATGACAACCGACGTGGCCGAACGCATCGGCTCAACCATGTAATCCAACAAGTGCTCGGCATCTGCGCCAACAACTTCTGCAAAGATTTCCTGGGTAGTTTTTCCGTAATGAACAGCGATGGACTCAAGAATCGCGTTTTTTGTGGCGCTATCGATCACGGATAGAAACTGTTCGTTGCGGTTGGCCATGACTACATCCTATCGGTAAATGAGTGTTTGATAGGGGTATTCTAGTTCTGATAAACAGAACCGTCAACAACTGTCGAGCATGTCTGAAGCGAACAATCCTTACTGTGCTGATCAGGCCAAATTACATTGGCGCGCGGCTCATCACTGCGCCGATGCGCTCAAAACGATTGAGTGGGAACAGGTCGTTGGAGTCTTGCAGTCGCCAAACGGAAACACCGTAGGCTGCCCCTGTGGGATTTCGACCGTCTGGGAGAAATAGTTCGTATCGGAGATGGGGCCTGGAACTACATCACCCGTGTGTTTGCCAGTGCCTGGGTATTGGATCAAGTATCCAGTCACCACAACCAGCACGTTGTTGCCTACGACACCCTTCGGCGTGATGGTTACATTGACCTCAGAAAGCAACTTACCCGCGCCATTACCGACCTCAGCCTTTACGGGAAAGGTGCCACCAATACGAATGGGCGCAGCAAATGAATTGATCGCAGTATCGCCTTTCATGACCTGCCCGCTGAGGAACACGTTGTAAGGGGCACCAGCGAATGCTGACCCAGCCATCATTGGCAACAGCACGGCGAGCAACAGATTGTTCAGTTTGAATTTCAAGGTTGATTCCTTCCTGTAATTTGAAACATGGATGATCAGCTATGGTGGTCTTGCCATTTACCTGGTGGCCACGTCTTGTCGGCGTGGGCCATTGCGGCTTCTTTGGTTTTGAAGCGGCGCTTGAAAATCTGTGTTGGGTGACCGACATCGGAACTGTCGCCAGTGATGTAGGGCGCCCACGCCAGCCAATAGTCCGCTTCAGGCTGATCGTCCGGACCATGTGGCTGCGAGGCACCAGCGCCGTCGGCACGCGCCCAGCTGCTAGTCCTGAACTCGCGCCACAATGGTTCGACCATCTGCAAGCCCTCTTAGCTGGCGCGGTGAGCTTCGTGTACTTCAGCGGCGATGATCGCAGTGCGTAATTTGGCAATGACCAAGCCGGATGCATAGGCGTGTGTAGCCTTGGCAACTTTCACCACTTCCGTTTGTTCTTTCAGGGCCAGGGTGTCGGCCGGATCCGGTGGAATCGCGAACGATTTTTCTTGAATCACGTGCCAGTACTCATCTTCCCTGATCACTGTCTGCCAAGCATTGTCGGCATCCTGAACACAGAGCTTTAGCTCAGATGCATCGATCATCAATGGTGGGGTGGGAGGGGTAGGTGGTTTAACCAATTCGCCGGCATCCTCAGCGTTCAGTTTTTCAACGGCTACATTCAAGCGATCAGCAGCGCGCTTGAGCGCCAGACGCGTCCGGTACACGGCAGGGATTGGCGGCAAAGGCTCGCCCCGTTCCTGCGCCTGTCCTTGCGCTTCCAGCATTGAGGCAATCTCGGCACCAGTCATGCAGCGCATGATGGCCATTATTTCTTGTACAGCGCTTTCTTCTACAGATGAATAGTCCATTCAGCAGTCCTAAAAAAATGGTGGGGCGCAGACATCGCGCGCTGGTGTTGTAGTGCTACGGCGATACGGCACCGTTTAATGCAAGGCCAGTTTGATCTTCATACAGCTCAACGCAGCAGGGGCAGAGCCAACCCTTCGAGCCCTGTTCGAGTTTTGCCCAGCGCCAGCCATGTGTATGCGCCAGCACCTGGAGCAACTTGTACTGCCGAGCAACATCCGCCTGCGAGTCGTCAGCGACCGCGCTGAGGCCCTTCTCGTTCATGCTGTAGCAGTCATCGGTGGAAGGATCGTTCAGGTTGATGCACTGCAACTCCAAGCGAATGCTCATAGTAATCTGTCCGTCAGCCGGTTACCGCCCAATGAGGGCGAACAAATGGTGATTTGAAAGGCCGGACACGAGCACTTCAGTGCGGGTGTGGATGGCCAGATTTGGTGAGCACGACGACCGCACTCTATTACCGACAAAACCCCGAAGAACGGGGTTGGGGGGACGTGCTTGCGGGCTATATAGGGGGCGTTTCTCGTGGCTTGAGACGGTGACGCATGTCGCGAAGATTCTGGATGATCTGACAACACCTCGGGCAGGTAACGACCTGTCTGCGACCGGCGCAGTTGTGCTCCTCCTTTGCAAAGCCACTTGCGAATGCATCGAAGGCGTCACCGCACAGCGAGAACTCACCATTCACGGCGTTTTGCGCACAGATCCTGATAGCCATATCGGGCGTACCCACTACTTCGCCGGCTGCTCGATGCTCTGCTCATCAACGAGCAAAGCTGGAGCTTCATGCTCAAAGGTGCGGCCATAGCAGCCTTTCCAGACACCCTCAGCGCCCTCTGCGTACATGAACCCGACTTTCACACCGTCAAAGTAATTTGAGCGCATGGCGGGCTCACTAAGCGCCAGCATTTTTGATTCGCCGGCCAGCATTGGGTCAGCGGAGTTCTCAGCGTTTGCCAGCAGCTCTTGGCTCAGTTCCGGCTGGCATATCTCGCACAGCCCAATCTGTCCTGGCTCAAGCTCAGCGTTGCAGCAATCACACACTTCGTTGAGGTCCATCGGCAGTGCACTCCAAGTTCATTAGATGCTAGCAGTTTACCCTATACGGTAAACCTGTAAAGCAATTGATCTGGCTTATTTTCTGCGAAAAATGAATGGACGATGTTTCTGAAGCGGTCACTGCTGGTCGGCAGCTGATCGCTCGCATATGCTGGCCCAGCCATGTCGGATCTAACACTAAAGAAGGGCGTCGGCAGCATAGGGCCGTGACTTCCACGCGCTCGGCATCAGTAAGGCAGTAAGGTACAAACATGAACGACACAAACCACGGCCTCGTCATTGAAGGCTTCGTACAGGGCTCTTACAACCGCATGTTCGATAACAAAATCGAGGTGCGTCACCATCCGCTGACGGGCTGGGCTCAGGCCACTGTCTCGGGTAGCCAGCACAACTTTGAAGAGACCAAAAGCAACGTCCTTCGCACACTGGAAGGCGTTCAGCACACCCTTTACCATGCAGGCAACAACGATGGGGTGCTGACTGAGCTGGGCGATTTTCAAGCGCGCGCTGAAGCCGCCAAAACCGTAGATGACCTGGGCATTGCCATTGCCGAATCACGCCCACTTCTGGATCGTGCATTCAGCCGTTAATCGACGGTGTTTAAGCATTCAGGGAAATGCCCTGATACACCTGGCTCCGTCAGTCGCGGGGCCAGGCTCCCAACGTAATGCCGGACGTAGGGGCACCCTAGAACAGGGTAAGCGCCTTTTGCGGCTCAGCCGCGAGATTCATCAGCGCCAGTTCGTACATGTCGGGGTGCTGCTTATCGAAAGCTGGCATGTGTTCTGTCTCTACCCACAACCCGCGCGCACTGCCCTTGGCCAACCATGCAGGCTTGGAGCCCGCTGGCTGTGTCCAAGACGTTGTCGATATGCCGAATGAAGCAATCTGCTCGGCCGTGATGTGGCCTTGGCTGCGCATCAGCGCAACGACCTTAAGTGCAGACTCTTTCCATGGCGTGAGCCGCACGGGGGAGGCACACCAGCAGGCAGGTCCGTGACAAGGGCAGGGACACGGCACCGCTCTTCGGGGGACCAGTCGAATAGTCGCTCATTGCCGAAGAACGTAACGCCGCTTTCGTAACACAGCAGCTGGTGCTTGAGGTCGAATGTCCACTCATAACCGGTCCTTTCCCACGATTGCCGTGGCTGCAACACCTTCACGACTAGGCGCCGCAACATCTTCGCGATGCCGGCATTGGCATCAGTAATTTTGCTGACGATCACAAGTCGATGATCCGGCCCTGCGCGCCCGTAAAACTCATCACCACAGTTCGGCAGGATCTGGTCAGCCACCTTCGCATTGAGCGCCAGCTTTGCTTCAACGCCAATCTGTCGGCCATCCGAGTGAACGACCAGCACATCAAAACCAGCAGCCTCCGGGTAGCAGGTCCAGCCCGCAATCGAATTGAACTCACGAATGAAGACATCGCACAGCTCGGATTCCTTCTTGATGGTTTCTCGTTCTTTCCGCGCAGCGGCGACGGGAGCAACATAATCATCAATGCTGCCCTGATCTTTCTTCTTGAGGATGGTGGCCATGGCTGTCTCCGAGGGGGCTTACTGTCGCAGTTCAGACACCGAGGTAACCGGGTGGGGAAGTGACCAGATTGGAAAACCATTGAACTGTGCTATCCCCTCCGTGAATATCAATGGTCCGTAGGTACTTGCCGTTAACACTGATATCGATCCCACCGAAAGTAGGATCGACAAGGCGAGCAGACATCACCTGGTCTTGATCATTACCAGATAGGGCATAAGGTACGCAGGCTCCAAGTTTGAAGAACGCAATCTGCGCCTCGGCTGCGTGCTGCTGAGCAAATAGAATCGCACCACACGCTGCGGTATCCCACAGATCCTGATTGGCGTCGCCCCACTCAGGATTGCACTCATCAAACTCATCTGCATAGGCGTATGCGGCTTCACCTATCGAGCTGAATTCGGATGCTTCTAGTAGGCGTTGCTTCATTTGCTCCACTAACTTCAGCGCTGATTGTTCGGCCTTGATTGCGCGAGCTTCCAGTTGGGCGCTGAACGTGATGCTCTCAGCCAGCATGGCTTCCAGCGCTGACATTAGTTGTTCGTGTTTCCGCTTCTTGATGAACATTCATCAGTCCTGTGAGTACGTGTGTTTTGTGATTGGGGCGTCTGAACTGCGGAGCAAGTCTTGATGGTTCAAGATACGACAGCTCAGGTCAGTGGCACGCGGCTTCAGCGCGTTGAACTTCATCGCGTCGATACTGCTCGGCGGCGGCGATATCGGTAGCTGTGACGGTGTAGGGCTCAGGTTGAGTGACCGAGAAGAACGAGACACTGCAATGACGATCAGCCCATGCCTTCAGGGGCTCCAGCAGCGCTTCCAGCTCTTTTTGTGCTTCATCGGACACCGTAGGGAAGTCGTCCGCAAACTCGCTGTAGTCGGAGCCCTGCGCCTCTTCAGCCATGACTTCAATGATCTTGTCTGCGTCCGGCAGAAAATGACTTGCCTGGGGGCGTTCGATGATTGCTCGGGCAATTACGGTGCCCACAAGGGCTTCTCCGTCGCTGAGGTATGCCGCAAGGCTGTCGTCAACCCACACGTCAGCTTCAACGCGTCGCGCGTAGGCGTATTCAGGTGCGCTATCCACCGCTGAAATTGGCGTCATCTTAAATCCCTCTTTTAAGGTAAAAAACTGTTAGCGCGAATGTTCGGTTTCACGTTCAGGCAGAAGCGACACATTTTGCAGGCCAAGCGCGTTTTTCAGTTTCTGCTGGCGCCGCAATGTCTGGATGTTCTGGCTCTCGATCTGCTGGGCAACCTGTGTTTTTTGCAGAGCGATCGATTCAACCTGGTTGGCTTGCATTTGGGTCAGGGTCAGCTCTATTGCGGCGAGCTGCTGGCTCTGCGCGTTCAATTGCGATTGAGAGGCGCAGCCGCCGAGTGACAGCAGGGACAGGGCAGATACAGCAACAACAATATTAAATTTGGGCATGCCTGAGGATCCTGATCTCGCGGTTGTTAATGTGATTGCGGGCGCCGACTTACTGAGGTTGGTCGCTAGCTGGCGCTGGCGAATCGTCGCGAGCTGCGCGTTCGAATTTCTGGCGCATGTCCTCTACGCCCATTTCACCAATGTGCTCAGCCAGCTCGGTTGCGAGCAAATCGGCATAGCCCATTTCATCGTTCATAGAACCTGAAATGAAAGTGACACCGCACTCTTCTTCGAGGGCTTTGAGGCCAGTAACAAACTTGTCTCTGGCGACGTCATCAGCTGGCAGCTGGTAAACGCGCGTCGTGATTTTGGACATGAAAGAATTCCTATCGCTGGGAGGTTGCTTGGCAAGAGGGCGGGGGCGATGGCTCCCCCCGCGCGTACCGGCTTGGGACGGGCGTTAGATCGACTGGTGGTCCGGCTCGCCGCCGAAGGCCTGGGTCAATTCACCAATGAATTTGGTAAAGGTGCCGATCATGATCGTCAGCGAAGCATCGAACGTCTGGCTCACGTCATCACCGGCGCTCGTTTTGGCGTCCTGCATGATCACGTCCTCGAAACGGATCTGCTCGATCTGAAGCTTGTCGCTGAGTCGGTACGAGAACTGGTCGCCGAAGGCCAGCAACAGATTCGACACGCTCATACCCGAAGTCAGGTGCATCAGGACTTCTTCACCGGCCATGTCCATGTCCTTGAGTTGTGCGCGGCTTTTTTCATCGCCAACAAGCAGTGCATCGCCGAGGGTGAAAAAGTTCTCCGGCATGCTCTCTTTATCCCTGAGCCAGCCTGTCATGACTGCGGAGGGTGCATCCACCGTCGTCAGTGGGCGGACTGGAAGCGAGCCCATAACTTCACGCAGGCTGCTCAACAAGTCTTCTGCGTCGGCCGCTTTGGTGGTGTTCACCAGAATCAGATTTTGCGCCGGCAGTATCAGTGCGGTGGTCCGCTTCTGCTTTGGCAGCACGCGCGGCATCAGGTGCTGAATTACCAGATCTTTCAGATCGGCACGCTCTTTTCCCCGCACCTTGCGAGACTGCTCGCGCTCGATCACTGCGATTCGGCTGTTCAGTTCATCTTTGACTGCATCACCTGGGATCTGGCGGAAGTTGCACACAGCGCTCACCAGAATGGCGCCAGCGACCGGATGAGCCAGAATCGTAGATTCCACGCCGTCTTGAGCAGGAAGAGGGGAAGCGAAGCCGTAGTGCTTCATTTCCAGATCAGCCAGTTTACGCGCCGGCTTCGTGGCCATGGCCGCTTCCAGCGTCTCAATTTCAAAGTTTGCAGCGCCAGTGATGCGGTACATCGACAGTTTTCTGAACCAAGTCATAACGGACAGTACTCAAGAGTGGTTTGGTGAGCGAAAGCGTTGCTTTGAAGTTGCGATCATACTCGATCAACAATGTTTCATACTATTGCACGTTGTTGATTTATGCGTAAAATCAAATCACTTATTGGCGCGCCTTCTGGTTGACCAATGCCGGATGAAACCCATGTGAACGAGCCAGACCATGATTCTCAAACGATTCGTCGAAGTACGTGCTTCTGATCCAGTGATCGCAAAGCGGCACTTCGTCCGCGTGATGCTGGCCGTCCACAGCCTAAACAGCGGCGGCGCAAAACTTGTGGTCGATTGGCCGAAATGGGCATCGTCGGCAAACTACTTTGGCGTAGTGATGCGCGTGTTTGGCACCGACGAAGAATTGCAGCAGCTCAAGCCTGAGCTTGATAACGAGGCTATGAAGGCGAGCCGAGTGAAAGGCGCGAAGAAAACCATGATCGTCAGCCCTATCAACGACGTGCCGAACGAAGCCAAAATAACTTGGATCTTCAAGCGCCATCGCCAACCTGGGCGAAGCAAAAGCGCGTCAAGTGCTGCGCGACTGGTCCGTCGTGCGATTGCGCGCGGTGAAGAGCCGAAGGAATACACCCAGCACGAAGTCGAGACGCACACGCTGATGCTGGTTTCACTGTCGACCAACAAAATGTTTCCGCTGGATATTTGCCGTGAGCGGCCGACACATCAGGACGTCATCGACAACACCCCGAACTCCTATGGCCTGGGAGTTCCGGTCCCGCGTTTTTGAGCGGTGCACGCATCGCCTACACGTTTTGAATCAGTGCCACTATTCCCCTCGCGCCATCTGCTGATATGATGCGCCGCGAAACGGATAGTGGCATTTCGATATGATTCGCTATCCGCTTCACCTGAGGCAGTACGCTTGGTTGAAGAGGGAGCTTAGGCCAAGAATTCCGCAGAATATGCGGCGTTCACACCTCGCTGAATAAGCGCCTCCTGTGACCCTGACCTCCCACCGTCAGCGTCGCAATTTTCCACTGAATAAGTGGGTGCTACACCGGCTGGCAGCTGCGTGCAGCTGCCACCACCCCTCTCTCCCTCATTGAACATTCGCCGGCGCCGAGCGCCCGTGCGCGTCGACAATCAGCGCCACCAGATCGGCAAGCATGGCATCGTCCAGGCACTGTTTGGTGAACGCGCGGAACACGCGGAAGCCGTGTTGCGTGAAGATGTTCGAACGTAGGCGGTCATTCTGAAAAGCTTGCTTGGAACGGTGAAAACCGAACCCATCCATTTCAAGGACGATGTTGGGAGGCACAAAAATGTCGGCGCGGTACTTCCGGTTCTCGATAAGACCTTCACGTTCCCACTGAGCATCAGGCAGATGCACTCGTAGTGCATCGAACAGCCGGCGCTGGGGGATTTCGTTGTCAGCTTTCTTTTGCGCGTTGAGCTGCTTAGCCGCTGGCGCAGGCTCAGACTTCGGCGCTGGAACGGCGACAGGCCTTGGCATGCCTTTAACTACGGGAACTTGGTTGCGTCCCGAGCGCGCCTGGCGCTCCATTTCGGCAGCATCGGCGTGGGAAATTAAGCCGCGATTGGCGGCGTCGGCGGGAGAAAGGCGAAGGCCCATCGGTGATGTCCTGGATGTGGAATTCTGCTTATGCAGCAGTTTCACTCTCAGCACTTAGAACCTGTCCCACTTATTCAGCGGCAGCAGGCGCCGCCTGCCGGATCACCAGCAGGCGGTAGTTTGAAATCGCTATTCAGCGTCTCGTGCAGTTCTGCCTATTCGGCAGAGTAGGTATGTCGCAATATCATGCATACAACAAACATATGCACACGCAACCCCGCCTATACGGCGGCGAACATCAGCAATTGGACACAGCTGATTGTGGTTTTTGAAGCACCTCTTTTCAGAGGAAAAATCACTTGGGAACAGTGAAAACGTTACTAAATACGGGAGCTAGTTTAGCACATGGCCAGATGGCGGCTTTTCCCGCCAACTCAAGAGCCCATCCGTAGTGCGTGGATATAAAGTGCGTGCTGCAAACAGGCCTGCTTCGACGCATTCACGTTCTTGGCGCACAGCTCATGGATTTCATCTAGCGTTGATTCGGTGATTCGAATGTTGATCCTGGTCTTGTCCTTGCGACCGCGCAGCCACGTTTGCAGCAACACTTCTATTTCTTCCTCCGGCTCACATTTGAATCGCTGCATGGCGTCAGCCACCCATTCGGGCCAGAGCTTTTTAGACGCGGCCTGAGCCTTTTTGATGATTTCCAATTGATCGTTTGGAAGCCACAACGGATATGAAGTCGTGGCTACGGCGACCTTCTTGGTTGTTGGCGCTGGAATCCGAGCCATCAAACATCAACCTCTTCGAGCGAATCCAGCGACAAGGTGAAGGCTGACAGCACTTCCTCCAGATACTTTTTCCGCTGCTTGTCCGGCGCACCGCGCCAGCCGTTCATGGCTTTACTGATGACGGCCTTGGTGTTGTCGTCCATACCATCAATTTCGTTGATCGCCGTGAGCAACTTCACGCCGGCTTCAGTGCCAGGCAGCCGCACTTTGAGTGATGCCGCTGGCGCCGGGTTGGCCGGTGGCTTAGGCGCAGGGTTAGCTGGCGGGTTGGCCGGTGCATTCCCATCAGGGTCATTGTTTTCGGTGTCGGTCACACGGTTCGGCTCAGGGTCTTCACCGAGTTTGAAGCGCCGGTGGTACGCCCGAACCGCTTCATCAATTTTCTGGACGTTGTTCAGTGCTCCCGAGCAGATGTCGGCGAGCAGTTGCGAGTCTTCCGGTAGTTTGCAGATCCCGCGCCAGCGGTGTGCCCAACTCTTGGAGCGGCCAGCGAACTCGTTCTCAAATACCGAGATGGTCAACTTCTTGTTCGTTGGCCCACACGGCTCGCCGAGCAGTTTTTCAAAGTAGCGGCGAAATGCGATAACCCAACCACCGCGCGAAACGTCCAGGCGGTCCAAGTTCTCGTGGATCGTCTGGCTCATCGCCGACAGATCGTCAGCCGTGGCGCCTACAGACGGGATGTAGTCAATGTTCGCCATACGGCAAGCCCAGTACCGGCGCTCGCCACCAACAATCTCGAAGTAGCCGGTCATCGGGCGCAGACGAAGAGGGGAAATTAACCCGTCTTTGGCCACGTTGGCAGACAGAGCAATCAGCTCGTTCCACTCGTTGACGAGTTTTTGAACACGCTTACGGTCAGGGCCTTCAGGAACTGGCGTGCTCACCTGGGGCGGTCGGCCAAGAATGGCCTCCCAGCGCTTGAGAGTGACTGCATCTGGCGGCTCGCGCAGCAGCATGCGCTCAACACGCTCAAGCCAGCGGCGCATGTACGCCTTCCAGATGATGTCCTTTTCTTTTTCGTCAGGGTTATCGAAGTTGAACTTGTGGCCGTGCCGCGCTTCTGCCGCCAGCCATACTTTGCCAGCCTCCGATTTCAACCAGCCGTTTTTCGCATGCAGAGCCCACGACACCGCGCGATTGCGGGAGAGCTTGTTCACGTGCGAAGAACTGGAATGCCGTGGTTCGCCGGTCGCGGTTTTGAAATTGGCCTGAATGATAAGCGCGGACGAAAGATCGTTGTAACGCGGATTGAGCGGCGTGGTGCGGATCTGGTTGAACAACACGTTGGATACAGGCTTGAGCGATGACGCTGCATCCTGAAGTTTCTGCTCGCCAGTTAATAGGCCATTGAGTTCGCTGGAGTTCGAGGCCGTCGCGATTGATTTCCTACTCATGCCATCCGCTCCCAGCCATTGCGGTCTTCCATCAGCTTCTTCGCGGCCTGCTTCACAAACCTGGTTGAATCCACACAGCAGTTTCTGTTTTTGGCCGCGAACACTTGATCAGGCGTGTTCCGCCAGTTATCCGTTTCCGGGTAGTCGATTGCCCTGCGAAGGGGGCTCATCAAGTAATCGCTCAACGGAGAGTTTTTCACTCGGTTGATCTGCTGCTGATGTACGAGCGTCTGTTCTTGAACGATGTTTGGAAGTAGTCCCAGCAGTGTCAGCGGCAGGTCGTCTGACTCACGACGCTCGCTGATTTTGGTCTGGAAGTAGCTAACCATTGCCATCACACCGTCAACGCTTTGCACTTCTGGAATAAATGGAATGTAGATGTGCGTTGCCGCGTGAATGGCGATGTCGATAATCGAGTTGCGGGTCGGCGGAGTGTCGATGACAACAAAGCTGTATTGCTCGGCCAACTCTGGCGAACGTAGCCAGTCGCGGAAAATTTTAGCCGCCTCCAATGCGCCGGCTGAACCGGTGCGGAAGCTCTGCATATCCATCAGTTGGTTTTCGTTGTTCGGAACGATGTGGATCAGGTCGCTGCCAACCGGCTGGCTAACGTCTTTCGGAATGATCCCCATGTTTTCCAGAATTTCGCCGGTGTTACTCGGGTAAGGGATCGGCACAACGCTATCGCCCTGGCCAAGCAGGGTGAGCCACAGATCACAGACAGAAGTTCGGGTAACGTCTTCGCGATCCTCGACCAGCTTCGGGTGAGGGCGCGGCACTTTCAAGATGGACCCGTTGACGATTTCCAGCAGGTTCCAGCGCAGGCCAGTGTTGCCCTGCGGATCAAGGTCGATGTAGAGGATCGGCTTTCCCTGATTGAACATGGAGAAGTAAGCCAGACCTTGAACGAGTACGCGGCTGCTTACAGTCTTCCCTACGCCCCCTTTGTAGTTCGCCGCCACACAGACCGTGAGTGGCTTGAGGTGGAAGTCGAAGACTTGTGCTTTGGCCGCCATCGTTGACGCTCCTGGGTGTCCTGAGTTGGGTAGCCAGCATCTCTGCTCGCCGATGGGGAGGGATCATACACAGCTGTGGTACAACTTGTGTAGTACAAATTCGATTTTTGCGTGGTATGAAATCGCGGTTAGGCCTGTTGACTATTTTGCTTGGCGGCTGCTTGAAGATGTTCGTGGCTGTTCAAAATGCAGCGACAAAAAGGCCCGCCGTAGCGAGCCTTTAACTGGTGAGTTCGGATATGCCCTATACCGCACTGAGTCTCAGAACCGTCTGCCGCCATCCTTCACTCAGGGCTGGTGCAATCGGGGCAGTCAATACCTGGCGTTCGCGGCTCGGCAATGTACCCATCGTCTCCGCAGGTTTGGCAAACGGGGGCACGGAATTCGTCAATGACCACAAAAGGGGTCTGCGCCATGTTAAAGCCCTCCCACGCCCCACGGACCCATTCAACCGCATAGCGGCCGTTGCGATTACGCTCAATGAGGCTTTTGAGTAGCGCGTCATTGCGGGAGTAGTCGAACCGCTCAACTGCGATTCGTTTAATCCCTATTTCGAAGTAAGCACGTTTGTGGTCCAGCGGCTCAGCAGGGTAAATGTATTCAGCAGTGATCATGTTTTTTGTCCATGGCCTGTGACAGTTGATAGCCCCAGCGATCCGGGGCAATTCGTTTGCTCTGTCCTGTCAAAAGCCGACTTGAGTAAGAGGGCTTTTGACAGGCCCCATTGATTGGGGGCCTCTAGAGTTACAGCTGATCGATGAACGCAATCACCGAATTTGCTGTCGGCTCGGAAAGCTGGTGATAGGCATAAAAATGGAACTCCTCCTCCTCTTCATCCCACAACGCCAGCTCAGCACCATCAAACGACCAGCGCTTACCGGCGTGCGAGAACTCCACCCAGTTATCTTCGTGCTGTTCACTGCTCATGCTCGCTGGCTCTTTTTGAGTGCTTGCATCAGGCGTGAGGAGTGCCTGCGCGGCTACCGCTTTCAAGCGGATCGCTTCTACTGTTGCACCGGGTGCGCTGATGATATCAGCAATCAACTTGCGCTCTTCGGCAGTTGAAATCGACTCCCACAACTCACCAACAGGCTTTTTCTTGTTGTGCCACGCGGCGGCAGAGTGGGGCTTGGCGGTCGGCGCCAAGACAACGAACTTGCCGCTGGCATCAACGATTTGAAACTCTTGATCCAGCTCAGAGCTTATAACTTTGAATTTCACGTTCGACATCTCACAACCTCCGATTTGTATTCAGCTCCGCCAGCAGCCCACGCGTGCCGGCGATTTCTTCGTCGCTATGGCAGGCTTTTATTTGATCAGGTTCACGACAACGCCGGCTTTAGCGATGTCTTCAAGGGTGAGGTAGACGTCAGCTTCAAAGATGCACTCGCCAGCCCTGTTGAAAACATCGGCCCGTTTGCATGCCTTGTCGACTGTACAAGCGTATTCAGCGCCGTTGCCGCCTTGCACAACCTTGCGGGTGTCGCCGTTCCAATCCACGAAGAACCCGCTAAAGCTCAACGGAAAGTCGCACTCGTCCAGCTCGTCGCAAATCATGTCGCAGAGCGAGTAAATCAGCTCGTTGTGGTTGCGAAAGTTTGGCAGCCCCGAGTCCCACTGCTCAGTCTCTGCATCACACAGCTCCAACTTGTTGCCGTCAGCATCCAGCGCATAAACGCACAGCTGATGAAAGAACCACTCGCCACGCTCAAACTCCGCTACTTCCTCGGCGGAGCAAGCAAGGTCACGTACATCATCAAGTTGCAGGTCGTTTTCATCCACGACAAATGTCACCTCCAGAGACCGCCCGCGATACTCAAACACCACAGCAGTTTCAACGCCGTCGACGACGACAGGCAGGAAGGTTACTGGGCGGGTGTACTGCGGTGCGTTCTTCGAAGTTGTCATGGTGCTGTGTCCTGAGTAGAAACTGAGTTCTGAGGGTTCAGGAAGCTTTTTTGAAGCTGCCCGTCTCGATATGCTCAGTTTACACTAAAGGGTAAACCACACAAGCAGAGTTCATACTTTCCTATAAACTTTCTTTGCCGGCACGACAGGCATTGTCCGGCTGGAGATTGCTGCCGGATCTGACGGGCCTTGCACCAGCGGTGCGCCCTCCGGATGATTCTCGGGAGGGCGACACCTATTAGGAGCGGGAGAACTTCGACGGGAAGTCCACCGCATCAGCAGCGGCCTCCAAGGCGCTCACATCCAGCACCTTGCCATCAGCGCCACGCTCCGGAAACACGACCGGCTTTCCGTCCGAGCCCATGAAGCACCAGCGGCACTCTTCGTCGTATTCAACGCTGGCGACCTCAGGGGCAAAGGTCGCGACGTATTCGAACGCAGCACGCACCAGCCGCTCTTGGAAAGCGGAAAATGGTGTTTCGGTGTTCGCGGGTTTAATTTCCTGGTTCATGCAGGTCTCCTTCAAGGGGCTGGGTTATTGTGGGTGTGCAATTCAGTTGTCGCGGCGTGCTGGCAATTGCCAGCCTCCCACAGCGACATAGGGGAGGGCCGCCACGTTTGACGGCCACCAATGTCGCTCAGGCTTGGGCGCTCATCTCAGGTGCGGCAGGCGGCAAAGGTGGATGCTCTGGCAAGGCCTCAGGCAAGTTGGCGCGCGCCTCAACAATCACCTTTGGATTGACCTCAAGCCAATACTTAAACGCTGAGTTGGCGCTTGGTGGGTTGCCCGGTGTCACACGCTTCTGCATCAGCGATTCGATTTCCGAAGTCACCCACGCAGAGTCAAAAGGGAACTTCGTGTGCTCGGTCCAGAAGGCCGCACGCGTGATCTTGAACAGCATCTCGTAGGCAGCAAGCGCATGCTTCGCGTAGGGCGCATCAGACAGCGCCAGATGCGCCATCACAGGGCCGAACTGGCGAATGGCTTTGATGCGCAGGGTGTTGGCGTAGCTGATTTGTTTCTGGGTGACGCCGACCATAGCTGGCAGGGCCAGCCGATGAAAACCCTTGTCACGAGGGGCGACCAGCTCACGAATGTCGATGCGACATTGACCGCACAGCGAGGCGGACGCATACAGAGCATCACGCGAACGCTCAGAGCGATAGGTCGAGAACGAGGTCAGTGCAGAGTGACCGCAAAGGCGGGTGGCTAAGGCCGAAACATTCTTGTTCATGTGAAAACCCCTAGTGACAAATCAACATGGGGTTAGTATACACCTAATTATAAACCAGTATATAGTTATCTATAAACAATCTATGTTTTTTGAGCCCTTCCTTTCTCGGCGATCACGCCTGCAATGAATAAAGGTCGCCACAAGCAAGTGCACCTGGTGACGAAGGCGCACAGGTTGTCGTGACTGATTCAGTCAGCGGCAAGGCTTGATTGTAGGGTCGTCCGGATCCACGCCGTTGGCGATGGCCATCTCACGATAGGAGTCGAACAAGGCCAGTCCATTGTCGTCCAGATCGTTACCTATCTCTCCACGATGGTAAGCAAGACGAACACTCAAGTTGTGGTCTGCGCCGCGCATCAAGAAGCCTGCGCACGTAGCGGGTTTGTAGGTGCCGCCGCTGTGGCAGCTGAACACAGGAATCGCCATGTCATAAGCGGTACGAGCGGAATGGCGGAAAGCCTCGGCAGGAAACTCGCCCGCCGCGTCTCTACGCCAAGGACAGGTCTTGCAAGGCTTGCGGCGATAGTCCCGTGCGCCGCCATTTGGGCGACTGAAAGTCACAACCTGGTGCTCATCGCCAGCAGCTCGGGTTTCAATGATTTCGATCTTGGTCATGCTCAATCCCTTCAAACTGCTTCACCGCCGACCTGCTTTGCCCGTTCCAAACCCGCGCAGCGGCCTTGAACTCAAATTGCAATTGCGTCTGGTGCGGTGCTTCGATTTCTACTGAGTCAGTCAGACAGTCAAGAGTGCAGGCTTATCGCCCACCCGCCAGATAAGGCCAAACCCGCCGATTTCGCAAAGTACGGCCCACGCCGCATAAGGGACTTCGCTCTCGCCACCAACCCACTTGCGGTACGTCCGAGCGCCGCTCTCGCCAAGTCGTAAAAGATCGGCAATATCGCGTCCGCTCAGGGGTTTTCCTTTGCGCTCGCTGATGATTGTTACGAGGGATCGAATTTCTGTTGATGTAGGTGGAACCCAATCAGCGGCCACGGTTAGGCACGCACTTCTAATCAGCGCCATTGAGCACCAGCCGGCCGGAGCTTGGATGGAATGACAGAACTGGCGATATGGCTGCCAGGCACTGCGAAGGTGGAGAGCGGGACATGCGCTCGCACCACCTGGGGGAGGGGGGGTGGCAATTCATCGGGATACCCGGTAGTGGCCTTGGTGGTTACCCGGCCTTCACGAGAAACGATATATGCAAATCACATGCTGCTGCAAATAGTTTGTTCGCGATGCGCGGAGTGCTGGGCTATTCGCATCTCGTCCCCGCGTGTGTCCCTGACATCAGGGGACTGACTGCCTCCCCACAGGCCGTCATCTTCAAGGGCGTAGCTACCAAGGAACGCCGATGAAAGCACTCGGACACCTTCAGCTGGGCTCGGCACCTGGGCTGCCATGCCAAGTCGCGCAGCAAGAAATCCAGCTTCGCCGGCTAAATTCTCGGCGGTCATCGCCATCTGGTCCATAAGCAATTGGATGTTGCGAGGGGGGCACTCGCCGTGAAGTCGTTTCATTGCGTCCGATTGGCGTAGCAGGTCACAAGCTTCGCTGCAAAGTTCGGCGGGGGTTACTGTTTTGTTCATAAGAGCCTACGCACGTCGCGGTATCGGGATCATCAAAGGCCCATCAGGGGCTAGCGCCAATCGGTGTCGTGAACTGAATGCGTAAGGGGCGCTCCGCCCACATCGCAATCCAATTTACTTGGTGCTCAGAGTTTTTTCGCTCGGCAGCTAAATTCTTGACACCTGAACCAGCTATGTACAGTATTATTGTATCTTGCACGCCATGCCAATGGTTTGTTCAGCAGCCTTACTGGCGTCTGCCTTCGAGGCCTCCCATTGGTGAATGACTGGTCACGTTTGAAGCGCGACTGAGTAGATCGACACAAACACAAGTGCTTTCCACCCGACGCTGCCAGCGGCAGCGCAAGGGTGCGACTTAGCCGAAGATTTTCAACGAGAGGTTGGAGCTGGAATGAAAGCCCGAAATTCAAGTGAAGCTGGAAAAGGAGTTTGCCTGTGAAGCGCAGCATCATCGCAACCGCGCTCCTCGCGGCAGCCGTAGCGTCCTCAACAGCTTACGGTGCTTTCATTCTGGATGAAGGGAATGTCCTCAGCACCGAAAACGGGCCGATGGGCAAATTCCAGCCTTACGACGCAGAAGGTCGCGCAACGTTTGAAACACCAAGCGGCAGCATGGCCCCCAAGCAGGCCAAGTACAAAGATGCAGCGCTGATGGTTGACCTCGCGTACTCGCCGGTGTCGCAGCGCGGTTCGGGTGAGCCTGGCATGGTGCCGGGGTTTGGCGATTCTGTTCCGTTCGTGAATGCCATGACCATGATCTTGCCGTCGGGCTGGCAGCAGTATCGCGACAAGTCGATGTCCGAAAAAGACGTGCCAGAGCGCATCAGCTTTTCGGGAGGTCGCGCGTGGCCTGAAGTGCTCAAGCAAATTGGTGACCGCTACGCGCTGCACTTCCACATTGACTGGTTTGACAAGACCATCATGCTCAGCAAGGGCCGCGTCAGCATGGCCAGCCAAGCCAGCCAGTTGCGCGTTATCCCTGAACCTGCACGCCCAAGCTCGACCACTACCTCTGCATCTGCCTTCACGCCATCCCAAGCCGCCACCAGCGCAACACCTGGGACCGCTAAGGCCGCATCGTCCAGTGGTGTCGTAGTCATGGCCGCACCTTCAACGCCAGTTGCCGTTCAGGCCAACGGATCGCCTGCGGCGGCCAACAGCAAAACATTTGCTCCGACCACTCCTTCAGCCACGCCTGCGCCAGTAACCGGATCGGTCACGAGCGCGTCCCGTCCGGCACCAGTAGTCGCATCAGCTTCAGCGTCTGCGGTGGTTGCACACTCAGTGCCGGTCGCTGTGGTGGCTCCGTCAGCGCCTATCGCAGTCGCGCCGCCAAAACCATTTGTGCCTGCCATACCTACGTGGAAAGTCGGGCCGAATGACAAAACCATTCGTGAAGCACTCAAGGGCTGGACTCGCGCGGCGGGCTGGACCTTCGAGCCCGAGCATTGGGCTGTGCCTGTCGACATCCCAATCACCGCTGGCGCCACTTTTTCCGGCGACTTCAAAACGGCTACTCGCCAGTTGATCGGCACCACCGAGCTGGGGGCTACACCTCTTCAACCGTGCTTCTACCTCAACAAAGTGGTGCGTGTTGTCCCTATCAACGAAGTGTGTAACCCGAGCGACCGGTAATGATGAATTCTTTGAAGCAGTTTCAATTCAAACCGGTTGCTGTATTGGTTGCGGCGTGCCTTGCAGCCGGGTGCTCAACGTACAGTGATAAGCGCGAAACTGATCGCCTCTCGGAGGACATGGGGCGCACTACTTACGATAAATACGGCCGTACCGTGAATAACGTGACTTTGGAAGCAAAGCGCGCGGCTCAAGACGTTCCGTTGCCCTACATCACAGGCAAGGCCATTCCGCTTGCACGGGACGTAACACTGCCTCCAGCGCTTCGCGGCATGGTCGACGTTACGCTGCTGTTTCGCGACTCTGGTGACCTGTTAGTCGTAGCGGACCGAATTACTCAGGCCACCGGCATACCGGTCAAGGTTATGCCGGATGCATTGTTGCCTGCTGAAGCATTCTTGCCGAATTTGGGTCTTGGCCAGAATGGCGGCCCAGGCATGGTCTCGCAGGGAGTGGTGCAAGCCAGCAGTGCCCCAATAAATCTAAACTCGCCTCTGCCTGGTGTCGGCGCCCCGATCACCTCGCAACCGATTGTCACCACGCCGTCTAGTTCGCCATCTAAGTCCACATCATCAGCCAAGGCACCACCAAAGGAGCCGCCACAGATTCTGGCGAATGTCCTGGACGGTATCGCGATGCGGCGGGGCGTGTACTGGAAGTTCGACGACCAGACGGCCGGCATCGTTTTTTACCGCACAGAAACCCGCACGTTCGAAATCCGCGGTGCTGAGTGGGCAACAAACGGGGACATGTCGATGGAGCTGACTGGAGCGGTGGACGCCGGCAGTACTTCCGGCATGGCGAGTAAATCCAAATCCAATCTTCAGCTGCCTGACGTTAAGGACGGTCCGATGGGGGCGATGATTGGGCGAATCAATCAGTTCATGACTCGCTCAGGGCGAGTTGCGGCTGGCGCTGGCGGTATGCTCGTAGTGACTGACACCAAGGGCGCGCTGGATCAAATCGCAAACTTTGTGCGTCAAGAGAACACGATGCGCCAGCGTCGCATCGATATGGTGTGGGAAGAAATCACCATTGAAGAGAACACGAACTCCAATACAGGCGTGAATTTGAACGTGATGTTCAACAGCGCGGGCGGCAAGTTCAACGTCGACGGGCTCAACAGCCTGATTCAACAAGAAGGTGCTGCACTTTCCGTTGCGGCCACTGCGGGTGAAGGGCCATGGAAAGGTTCATCCATTGCGATGCAAGCCCTCTCCCGACTCGGCAAAATCGTTGATCGAAAGGTGAATAGCTTTGGCACCCTCAATGGTACGCCAGCAACTTCTGGCAAACCAAGGCGCGAGAAGTACATCGACAAACTCGAACAGACACAAGCTACCTCTGATGCAAGCAGGCCAACCGTTACAGTGACTCAGGCCGAAGAGGTATCGGGACGTATTATTCAGGTCATCCCCAATGCCTACTCGGATGGCGATATCAGTTTGGCGGTGAAATTCGACAACACGCCAAAACCAATTATCACAAAGCAGTTTTTGCCTGACGGCAGTTACGTTCAATCGCCAGCCTCCGAGGGCGACAATCTTCAGAGCAGTGCCGTTGTGCGTAGCGGTCAACCATACGTTGTCAGCGCGGCAACGGTTGACACTTCGCAATATGACGCAGCACGTACCGACCGCTCGATGCCAATGATTTTTGGCGGCTCTGATGTCACGAATAGCCTCAAGCGCGTCACGGTGTTCGTTCTCACCGCCCGAGTCAGTGAGAAGTAACCAATGACCGACGCCTACATTGAGCAGCTAACGCCGAATGCCTGGCTCGTCTTCGGCGGGATCAAGTGGAAGCCCCTGATCGGCTCAGGCTTGCCGGGTAAATCTCAAAAAGAAGCTGTTGCAGTTAAAGCAACGCACTTTGTCTCGGCTGGCGCGCACTCGGCGGCCGTCGGCACAATTCAGCTTCCCGACGAAAAAAACAACAAGATAGCGCGCAAGCTTTACTCCGCCGCCGCGATGTTTGCGTTGAGCCATCAAACTGGCGCAATGATTGCCAAGGAGAAAATACACGACGGCAGGTACTGGGTTGTTGGCTGCCATGACGGCATGGTCAGTAAAGGAACCGACGTCGTCTGTTCGGCAGCTGAAGCAGATGAAATCGTTGCCGACTTTAAAAGCCGACATTCCAGCGCGTTGGAGGTATCAGGCACTGATGCGGAGCTGGCCCATTACCTGAACGTCAATACCGAACTTCAGCCGGTCAAGTCTGCAATAGAGAAACTGCCGAAGCCGGTAAAAATTGGTGTTTGCCTCTTGCTTTGCCTGATGCTCGTAGATACCGGGTTGGGGTACTGGAAGAAATACCAATTGCGCAAGATGCGCGAGCAGAACATTGAGCAGTTTGTAGATGCACGCGCAGAGTGGGCGAACGCCCTGGATGATTGGGCGAAGACGGTAAAAATCGACGGTCAACCGGGTTTGAAAGGTGTCTATGACGCCATGGGCCGAATCCCCATGGTAATCGGGCGTTGGCAGCTATTTGAAAGTGAGTGCGTGCCTACCTCGAAAGGCTGGTATTGCGCTGCAAAATACAGGCGCACCGTTGAAGCAACAAACTACACGTTCAAAACAAATTTGCCCGAAGGTTGGGTCGCGAAATGGGATGGCTTGTCGACGGCTATTGGGAGTTGGGAGATAACAGCGCCCCGCAAACCATTGGCGCGGCCCGCGATATCACCGCTGGCCCAGTTCAGCGTCAATTACATTAGTCAGTTACAGCGGGTACTGTTCTCCTATCGAATTGTGGATTTATTACCGCCTGTAAAAGTTGTAATTCCAAACCCAACCGTTGTTCAAGTTTCGCAAGGCCGTAGCGAGCAGATCCCGATTCCTTATCCTCAGGATAATCTGAAGGGAATTGAGATTCCTAGTAAACAGAGCTTCACCTTCAAAGGACCACTACGTTCACTTTCGGTGCTGCCGCTAGTAGACGAAACAGTCATCAAATCACTGAAATTTGAGGTTGAAATGCGCGCTGTATCTCCATCATTGCGCGATAGCGTCTTCATGACTACGTTAACAGGTGAATTTTATGTTCAGTAACAAGTTACTTGCGTGGGTAATCGCAACCGGCGCGGTACTAATGACTGGGTGTGTTAGCGCAGCTACTGATACACCATTGCCTCTTGTGCTGAGCAATGATGTTCCTGCAACGGTTAACCAGATGCTTGCTATAGATGCACAACGAGCACTTGTTGCGGAGCAGCGCCTGCTCCTGGAAGAACAGCGCAAAGGTGGGTATGGGGTCGTTGGTTTGTCTAATGGCGCCTCTGGGGAAGCTAAACCTGAAGTGGCACCCAAGCCAACTGAGACACCAAAACCGGTCGAACTCCCTGTGCGAATTGAAGTGATGGGTATCTTCGGAATCGGCAAAGACTTACGAGCCGACGTGGAAATTGGAGGGGGTCGTTACCGCTTTGTACGTGGCTATGAGTTGCCAGAGGGTGCAAGTGATAATTTCCGTTACCGACTTGTCAGCATCCAAACGCCTTGCGTACTTCTCAGCGATGTAGCTGGTGCGCAACGGAAAGTTTGTCTGACCAATCCATCGCTTTAAGGTGCAATCATGACAACGTTTAGAGCGCTCTTAGGTGGTAACGAGAACACTACTGAAGTTATTTTTGATCAGAAGAGCAGCAACGGTAATCACGAGTATACGAGCATAGAGCAACTTTATGCGGCGTTACCTGCGCGCATCCAAAAGCTGCGTCCTGATATTGTTGGTGAGCAGAACTCGTCGAAGTTTTGCCCAGCGTTAATGGAAAACGGGAACTGGTTAATTCTGACTACGCCTGACTACGAGCGATCCGATCTGCTGGAAACGGCACGCGAGACTTGCTCAGGTCTGCATGAGCTAGGTCATCCACCTGTAACGCATATTGTTTCACCGACGTTGCTTCTGACTCTGCGGCAAACAGGCCTGGGTCTCGGCAGCGTTACTACGAAGGAAGAAGCCTCTTCCTACAAAGCTGCCTTCAAAGAAATTGTTGCATGGGGCATTAAAAACAAAGCCTCTGACGTAACGCTGAACGTTTCGGAATCAGAAGCGCAGTCACAAGTTCACTTTACCATTGATGGGCAATACTTGGCGCCACCGCGCTGGAAGATTGCAACACAGCGTCTGCGGGAAATCCTTAACGTTGCCTGGCAGTCTAACACTGGTGGCGCGGGAGCCATTCTGAGTGACAAAATTGAAACCCAGTGCCGTTTGCAACTTCAACTCGATTCCGGCCCGGTCATGTGCCGTTGGTCTGGTATGGCCGCCGACCGTTATAGCTCGGTTACCCTCCGACTACTCAAAGTAGATGAGAAGTCTGTACAAAAGCCACTGTCCGAACTAGGCTGGCTGCCTTCGACTGTTGATGTGTTCGAGCGTGCGCTACGCAAGGAAGGCGGCTCCATCATTTTTGCCGGCGTGGTTAACTCCGGTAAGACGGTTTCCATTGCGAGCCTGCTTTCTCTTTTACCCGATACACGAAAGATTATCTCGCTCGAAGATCCGGTTGAGTTGATCATCCCTGGTGTGATTCAGAACACCATCACTCGTTCATTGGAGGAGTTGGGAAAAGATCCATTCATTGCAAAGAATTTGACACTGAAGCGCTCGGCGGCAAACGACGTGTACCTGGGCGAAATCCGTGACCTGTTAACTGGAACATCCTTCACGGATATCACAGGTTCGGGTACGAAACTGTACTCGACTGTTCACGCCACGTCAGCAATGCAAATCCCCGAGCGCCTGTATTCAGAGTCAATCGGTATACCCTCTGACTTCCTGTCATCTCCCGGCATGCTGAACGTACTTGCGTACCAAGCACTGATTCCAAAGCTTTGCCCGCACTGTTCGCTGCCTAGTGAACATCTCGAACTAGAAGGTGGGTTCGATAAAATGGAGCGCCACCGTGACGGCGATTACTGGAAGGTTTTTTTCAATCGAATCGATAAGCTTTATTCGATTGATACTGGGCTTTTAAAAGTCAGAAACCCACAGGGTTGCAAATACTGCAAGAACCCTGAATTGCCAATGCTTGGCGGCTACATTGGGCGCGATACTGCAACTGAGCTTATTGAGCCAGGCACTGACCGCACCTTTCTGCGGTACGTCAAAGCTCGCGATATGCTTGGTCTTCAAGACTACCTGGATGATTTGCCTAGAACTGCATTTGATGACCCTGACATGACCAACAAAACCATCGTTGAGTGTGCGGTTTATAAATCTCTTCAAGGTACGTTTGACCCACGTGACATCGAAAGCAAAACGACATCGTTTGAGTCGATTGCGATGACTCGGAAAAAGGCTAAATAGTCATGTCGATGAGAGAATCTATTGCAGGCGTAAAATATAAGGTAGCCAAGAGTCTTGGGCTGCTGAACAATTCGACGCTCTCATTTGACAATCGGATCGCGGCTTTTTTGTTCCGTCCGAAACGTGCCGACTATTACAATTATTTGGCCGATATTATCGAAGGCACGAAAGGCCGTAAATCGTTGCTCGATATTTTTAATAGTGACTCCGAACGTTATGGAGATACAGCTCGGGGAAAACTGTCTCGGCATTGGGCGACTCAATTTGACAGGGGCGGTGGCAGCCTTACTAAAACGTTCCAATCAACATTGCCGGACGAAGATGTTGCCGCATTGGAGACGCTTAAAAAAGCCGGTAGCGACTCGGCGCTGGAGTCGGCTCTTCGCGATTTGGCTGCAAACAGTGAGCTGGTGAGTAAAGCTCGTGGGATTGTGATTATCTCATCGATCGTTTCCATAGCGTGTCTCGCTTCGCTTTTTTTGTTCATCATTCTTATGCCGACGTTCATCGTGCCAAAGCTTCAAGAGGCATTCGCGATGCTTCCGGCTGAGTATTATCCTTCAAGCGCTACGACCCTATTTTCGATGTCTGATTTTGTCGGTAACAATTGGCTGACAATGGCTGTCGTTCTGACTTCGTTTTTGTACGCCTGCTGGTACTCGTTTTCGAACCTTACCGGTGATTTTCGTCTTTTCTTAGATAAATATGGTATGGCCTGGGGTATCTATCGCGATTTCCAGAGTATCCGCTTTTTATCTTTCCTTGCCGCAGTTATCAAGCGGCGTGGAAACTCGTCAACGGTTCTGCTTGACGCAGTTGAAATGCAGACAATTGGGGCGTCTCGCTGGAAACGCCATCACATTGAACTGATGCTCCAGTACATCAAGCGCGGATCCGTAGGGCCTGAACTTTTTTCAACGGGGATCATGGATCAAACGATGGAGTGGTATATCGCTGACCTTATTGAGGCACGCGGTTTTGAAGATGCACTTGAATTCGTTCGAGACCGTTTGAAAGAGCGAGTACTGAAAAAAATCACGATCCAGAGCGCGATCATTTCGTGGATCGTACTTCTATCTTCGGTGATGACGTCTGGCTGGCTCATGCTTTGGCAGATGACAGTGATTGAAGATATGAGAAAGGCTCTCCAGTTGTTTTTGTCGCAATAAATTTTCTAAAGATCAGGGAGTAACATCGTAATGAAATATTTGGGCACTAAGAAGAAGCAGGAAGGTAACTATCTGCTGAACATCGGTATTGGTATTTTGATTGCGGGCATCCTCGCTGTTTGGGGTATTCCAAAGATCATGGACTACCTGGTCGAAGGCGCCATTCCATCCGTAGCTGAAGAAAGTCAGCGCTTTATCGCTCGAACTCAAGTGAGTAACTCGGGCAACGGTACTACTCCCTATGTCGGCCTCACGCAGGCATCGTTCGCTCGCTCGGTTCGTGGCACCAGTTTGCAGGTCGGCACCATTGCCGGCGAAGGCACTGGCGGCACCGTAGTTCGTCATGGTTTGGGCGGCGGCAATAACGGCACGGTGGTCATCTCCACCACCGGCGACACCTTCACCCTGACTTTCAACAGCGTGAACCAAGCTGCGTGCCCTGGACTGGCGACGTCGCTTCAGCGTTCCGTCGACAACATCACCATCAACGGTAAAACCGTGAAGGTCACTGATGTCGATAAAACAGTTTCTGCCGGTTACGTGGCCGGTACTGCAATGGCTCAGTGCATTGACGGTGACTTGAACACCTTCGCGTTCACCGTCCGTTAACTACGACAGATAAAAAGGAATACCGAACGTGGGCAAATTTCCCTCCAGACTCATGCGCAGAAAACGTCAGGACGGTTGGGCAATCGTCAGTGTGATGGTCGCCATGATGATTACCGGACTGTTGGCTATCTACGCGTCTGGGAAATGGACCACGTCGGTGTATGAAGCGCAGGCAGAGTCGACCGGTCGGTACATGACCAAAGTTAGAGGCGCCATTCTGACTGCGCTCACAAAGCACCTGGAAGTATTTACGTTGGTGGATACCAGCGGAGCCCCGCCAGGCACTTATGCTCCGGCTCCGGCATGGGCTACTTTCGCTGGTCCCACCACAACGATTTCAGTTGCTGACCTCAAAGTATCCAAGTTCTTGGAAGGTGGTTTTCCAGACTTGCCACCCCTTGGGCGTTCGATTCACATCAACCTCCAGCGTACTGGCACATGTCCGGGTACTGACTGCAACGTCACGGCGTATGTGTACAGCTGCTGGCCGATTTCGAAAGGTAAACCGTCTGGCGCCGTGGACAACACGACATGTCCAGCGGTCCCCGGCAACTGGCAAACTGACTCCAGTTTGGTTGGCGCAGTTATGATTGCCGCCAATGGCTATGGCGGTACAAATAGTTTGCAGCCCGCAACCATGCGTGGCCCTCTTTTTAGCGTCACTAGCGCCAGCTTGGGTATCCCAGCGACAAGCGCTGGTCATGTCGCACTTTTGGCGTCTCTCAATGACAGCCTGTTCCCTCAGTTTGTGCGCCAGGGTGATACCCGGCACATCTACCTGAATGACAGTCTATCTGTGGCCAAGCAGATCTCTACCGACGAAGGTTTGCTCATCAATACCGCTGTGGTGCCTGGCAGTCCTTGCTCGACACCGGGCCTCTATGCGAACAGCAACAAAAACACGATGGTTAAATGTATCGGCGGCAACTGGTTCGAGTTGGACGGTTACATGTTGATGGCTGCACAGTCTCTCGCCAACGGCGCAGCCGTTGTTGATCCGATTTGTCCAGGCGCGAATCTGCTGCCGTTCTCCTTTGCGTCACTACAAAATGCTGACGTGACAATGACCGGTCCTGATATCGCCGTGACAGGCGTTATCTCTGGCGGGTTGACTGGTAGTGGTAACGTCAACGCTGCTGGCGCCGTATCCGTCAGCGGGACATTCAACGGCACCACCACGTCCACGGCGGCGAGTAGCATCCGTGTTGCGCAGGGTGTGTCCATCGTTGCAGGCAGGGTCGTCATCACTCCGCCGTCGGCCAACGCACGAGCTTTGGTTTTGCAGGGTTGCCGCTCTTCATAATGGATCGAGGCCCGCTACAGCAATGACGACTTTCAAACACATCGCATCAATTGCTCGAACGACGATCCTGCTTTTGTTGTTTATGTCTGCCGGCTGCGCCAGCGCTGCACAGCCAAGTCCCATCGTTGATCAATGCCTACAAAAAGCCTCTGCGCTTCATGGCGTGGATCTGAGGCTTTTGAAAGCAGTCGCCAAGGTCGAGTCCGAATTCAACCCGAGCGCCAGAAACTCGAACAAAAACGGCAGCGGCGACACCGGCCTGATGCAGATCAATGATTGGTGGTTGCCAACGCTCTCTGAGTTCGGCATTTCAAAGAGCAGCCTGTATGACCCCTGCACATCTGCCTATGTGGGGGCGTGGATCTTGGCCAAGGAAATCAACAAGCACGGTCTTACTTGGCGCGCTGTGGGGGCCTACAACTCCCCTAATGAGACAAACCAACAGATCTACGCCGAGAAGGTTAATAAGGCGCTCAGAGAGATGCCTTAGGGCGCTCCAGCGGCCGCTACGCCAACCCGTCGATACCATTCGGAACGCTCCCATGGAATTTGCATTGCTTGTCGCCATTCTTGGCTCTCTCTGCGGCGCTATTGCCGGCTGGATTATTTCGTCGTTCACCATGCAATTACCGTTGCGCTGGGAGCACTTTCTTACGCGGGAAGCGCAGGAGCACCTGGGCATGCTGAGCGATGATCAATCACCGCCTTCAGTCCTCTTGCCCCCGCAAGTAGACCGCCGATTTGTGGTAGTCGTGATCCTATGCATCGCGATATCGATCCTGATTTTCAGCGCCGTGGGTTTTACGCCATCTGCGCCAGCACTAATGGTTTTCGCATACAGCATGATCGCGGCCGCCATCATCGATCAGGAGCACATGGTACTGCCGGACGTCATTGTCCAGCCTCTCCTGTGGGTCGGCCTGATCAATGTTGCCCTTGTTGATCCCAGCACACTGCGAATGCACGTCCTCGGCGCAGCCGTGGGCTACTGCCTGTTCCGGTGGTTACCAAAAGTCGGGGAGGGTGATGCGAAGTTGTGCGCGGCCGTGGGGGCTTGGCTCGGGCTTAGTGCGTTGCCCATGTTTGTGCTGGTAGCCGGCGCGCTTGGATCGGTCGTGGGGTTGATCTATTACGCTAGAAGGGGGCGCACAGCGCAGTGCCCCTTTGGCCCATCACTAGCCGTTGCAGCCCTCGCTTTGATGGCTTGCAAGGTCGCGGGTATCTCTGTGCCGCTATGAAGGTGCAAAAGCTGCGCAGGCAACAAAAAACTGCATCAGTAAATCGGGCGCGACGCATTAATTCTTCGACCTGGTTCCGGAGCGGGATGCAACAAGCAGAAAAAAACCACTGACCCGCTCCCGCTCGTCAGTGGTTTGAGTTACAGCCGACGCGGGATTACTTTTCCCGCTTTGCAGCTTCACCCTCGTAATACTCTGTCAAAAAACCTTTCCCATCTTTGGACGCTTCAAAGCGTGCACTGCACTTGACGCCGCTTTTCGTTTCGCTGACTTCGCCGTCGGCAATCTTCAGGATGGAATAACCCATCAATTTGGAATTCAGCTCAGCGTGCCCGCGCAGGGCCGAGATGCAATCGTCGCGCTCGGTGATGGGACTGGATTGCGCGAACGCGGCGGCGGAGGCAATCGACAGGGCAACTGAAAGAGCGATAGTTTGAAAAATGAGTCGCATGCGTGTTCCTTAGATAGGGCTGGTTAAATGTGGTCTCGCCAGAGAGCAAGTCCGATGCTGATTGCTCTTACAAAAGGCCGTACCGGCGCGACAGGTCGTCGATCCGAGCTGCGCGCTGCTCATGCTTACGGTGCGACGCCTGATCAGGCACCAAGTCGCCATGCGTAACCGCAGCGATGTACTGTTCGCTCTCTCGAACGAGCGCCAGCAACGCCTTCAGCTCGGTACGCATTTCTTCATAGATACTCATGCCAACTACTCGCCAGTCCGGTTCCGGAATTTCGCGGCAAACTCAGGGTTCTGGGCTTTCATCTGGCCAAGGGTGAAGGTGGTTTTCGCACGGCCCTCGGCGATGAGTTCTGCCAACGGACGTCTGAGATAGTGTTCGGCTGTTTCTGCGGTGATGCGCTTCTCATCAATCAAGTCGCCGTCATGATCAAGCTTGTCCGCAATCAGGTTCGCCGGATCGTCGTCACCGAGCGGAGAAACAGGCATGTTCGACCATTGCGCTTCCCATTCCGCTGCGTCCTCCCAGCCGGCACCGCCAAGAATGACAAAGCCGTTGTTTTCTTCATCGGCAAAAGTGATGGCGATGGAGCTGATCTTTGACGTAGAGGGCTTGGGAGCATCGCTCTCTCGCGCCAGCGGCGTCTCGCCTGGCGTTACTGCGCGTGGCGGTAGTGCTTCTCGTATGCCCTTGAGGATCAATCGGCCAATCTGTTCAGGCGAGCGCTCGGCATCATCGGTCGCGACATGAACGATACCGTTGGTGGCGGTGATTCGAAGGTCGCGCCCTTCTGCGTCCGTGGCGCACACTTCATGACCAAGCTCCAACTGAGCAATCATGCGGCGATTGCCGTTGATTACGCTGAAGCCAAGTTGTTCCAGCTGATCAAGAATTCCCATTATTTCGATACTCCCTGTTTCTGTGAGACCTGACTAGTTTTGATCAGACGGTCGCGGGCAACCGCAATAAGGTTCTGTGCAAACTCCAGCGCCTCGAAGGGGGTCAAGTGCATCGACAACGTGCGGTTATCCGATACGCCGCCATCCTCGTTGCTGGTGAACAGGCGCACGCGAATGCATTCCGGACCGGCCTGGGCGTCGACGAGTGGGGGCTGTACCTTGATAAGCGGTGCGACACGCTTATTGAACTTTTCATCTACTTGCATCGTGTCCTGCTCCATTTTATCGAACGCCTGGCGGCGGAGTTATCAACCGGTTAACGCTGCTCGATGTCTTTTGCATTGGCCAGCGCGTTCTTTTCTGCTTCATCACTCGACACGGCGGAAAAGCCCCACGCACGAAAGCCACTGCTCAGCACAACCAGTACGGCTTGCTCTCCTGCATGAGCAGCTGCTTTCACAGATACTTGGCGGCGTGACTGAACTTCATAATTCGGCTCGGTGTGCATAGCTCTTTTCCCCCAAGCAAATTGTTTGTGCTGTGGTTGGTGTCGTGTCGCATTCAAGGCGCTACTACTGGAGCGGCCCTGCAAGGGCAGGGCTTGTGGTGCAGACGGGGCATCCTCACTGGCACAAGCGCCAGCGGTCGATAACATCAGCGGCGTGCTCAATCGCCGAGTGCGCCCGCTGTATGTCATTGGCATACCGATTAGACACCAGCGGCAAAGCCCCTTGAAGCTGGGCGATTTTCGGTTGCAGACTACCTGGGATGTTTTGCTTCTTGAACTCGCTCGCGGTCCCACCAGTCAGCCAGCCACGGGAAAAATTCAGTGACTCAATGAGGCTGCGGAAATCACCGATTTTCAGCTTCACCTTGGCGCTGCCATAAACGGAGTCATTGGCGGCATTGCGAGTAACCGGGACGGTGTTCATGAGCGACCTCATTATTGGCTGTAGGGTGAAATTCGGAACAGCCATAGGTTTACACAAAAGGGTAAACCTGTAAACAGTCTAGTTTACCCTTTACGGTAAAATTTGCTCAGCTTGCGCACGCGCCGACTTTCAACAAAAAGCACCAGCAGTCTGCGGCTAAACTGACTCTTGTTGACGTCGTTCGCTTCCCAAGCAGCTTTCTGCGATAGCCCGCCCACCAGATGGTCGCGTAGCGCCAGAATTACCTTGGGCCCACGGATCGAAGTCCCCGCCATCAGCAAATCAAATTGCTCTTCGCTAACCTTTCCTGGCGGAAGTTCTTTTGCAACCTCGGCGGCACTCACGGTGACTACGCTTTTATCAGTTTCCTGGCTATTCAATTTGCTGCCTCTTCAATTCTGTTGAGTGTTTGCCGCGTAGGAGCACGCTTTCGTTGTGAGCTGGTCAGAGCGTCAATCCTGCGGATATAACCACGTGGCCACCGACAATCGACTTACTTCAAAAGCACGAATTCTTTACCTCTACCATCAGGCGTGGTTATTCGCAGCTGACCTTCAAACGAAGTCACAGAGGCCCCCTTTATGACCCCGCCAACCTTGCCACTCACCCTGTAAAAACCTTGTGTGGTTTCGATTGTGCTTTCGTCGGAGTCCATGAACCCGCCACGGTTTACCGCGACATGCACAAGGTCGCCTAGCGAAATGGGGGTGGTCTCTTTGGCGCGCTGCATTTCAAGCGCTGCCTCAAAGGCTTCTTCAGACCCAATGTATTTAATGGCGATTGCCCGCTGGAATGGCCACAAGAAAAAAGCTGAAATAATGGCCCACGCGCCTCCGCTGCAAGCCGCTCGGCCGAAGTGTTCGAACCCTCGAAACACCTCGACAATGCCGAATGACTCAGAATCATTGGACGCTGGAATCCAACCTATAGCTTGAAGCCATTCCACCGGACCGGTGTTGATTGCTCCGAACCAATAGAGGAGCGGAACAACTAGACAGCTGGAAAACATAAAATTATGAATGGTCTTCAGCTTTTCCTC
Organism: Pseudomonas sp. UMAB-40; assembly: GCF_900095275.1. Lineage (NCBI taxonomy): Bacteria > Pseudomonadati > Pseudomonadota > Gammaproteobacteria > Pseudomonadales > Pseudomonadaceae > Pseudomonas > Pseudomonas sp. UMAB-40. The sequence goes on along the minus strand of NZ_LT607564.1, from coordinate 84,756 downwards.
ATCCCGTGTTGCAGCCTTCAATATTTCTGTCATTGGAATTCCCTGGTGTACTGGTGATGAGCAAGATTGCATCACTTGCTAAAAGATACGTGGATACTTTATTAGGAACGACGTAAGAGATTCAGCGTGCGTCGGATGGGCGACGCTTAGGCCGCGCGGTAGTCATACTTCCCGGCAAAAACACGCAAATGAGTAACGCGACAAGCCAGCTCGTAGCCTTCCCCTTCACCCTTGTAGTTGCACAGCTCAGCGAACTCCAAGCTGTCGACCAACGCATCAGCCTCTTCAAGCGAAAGGCCTGCCTTGAGGATTTCAGGCTCAGGATAGAAATCCTCTTCGTCGTTATCGCCAAAGTAGGCCGCCGCATTACCAGTGGCGGCGACTGGCTTATAGATAGGCTCCATCAGGTAGCGCACAAGCTCATCACGCGGGTATGCGTCGCTGGCCACGGTGAAGGTAGCCCCGCAGCGAAAGGATTCGGCATAAAGCGCCTCGGCACGGGCGAAGGTGCTTTCGTCTTTCAGCATGGCGGACAGAGCTGCTGAGATTGCTTCCAGCATGGCCGGCTTCCTTCGATAGTGACTGTCGACAACCGACTCAAGGAGTCGGCTCTAGACAGAGCCCTGCGCACAGGGCTGATTGTTATGCTTGCTGGTGGTTGCGGGAGGAAAGCGCACTTTCAACGCGCTTAAACTCAGCGCTGCCCTTGCGCACGGGAACCTGGATATTCCCCATTTCGGAAGGCTTCAAGCGGTAAAGGGTGCCGCTGAGCAATGCGCCAGTGAAACCGGAGTACATGTAATCCTCACCGCCGACCTTGAAGCTTGCCATCTGCGTTTCCCCGCCCTTGTTTCGATAGGCCGAGTTTACCGTAAAGGGTAAAGCTGTCAATCACCGATTGTGCAAACAACCTTAAAAAAATTGCAGCCAGCTTTATACAACTGAATGTCAGGCTGTGCCTGCGTTACGCCATTTTATTCAGCTCCAAATAGTTGCTCTGTAGTGCAACTAAAAAGCTTGCGATAGGTTGTCGTACAGTTTAATCTTTTTGCGGTCGGTGATTTTCACGGAGTTGACAGATGCATTCAATCGAGACCCAACAAAGCCAGCAGGTGCGCTTCGGGCAGATCCTCAAGGGCCATGATTTCCTGCGAGCCCAATCGCCCACAGTTGTTTGGCGGCGCACCCAAGGGGCGTTCGCGATCCGCGTCGACCTGATTGGCGAGGGAAAATGTAGCTGGCCAGTCGACGTCACTGAGCTGGTGACCCCGGTAAGCAAGCAAACGGTAAAGGCGGGCTGAGCTCATGAGTGCTATTGAACAAATTGGCGACAACCGTTACTCACTGAAAGCGCGCGGGACCAGCATGGTGCTGGAGCAAGTCAACGGTGGGTGGCGGGTGAAGACCAAAAATGCCGCAACTCGCGCTTGGAGTATGGGCGGTGAAAGTTGGAAGGAATTCGCCACCCTGGCTCAGGTTGAAGCGAACTATAAGAGCTGGCGCGGTATTGCAGCGCTGGTCGAAACCCAAAATCAACAAGCGCACTGAGAGGTATCCGCCGTGGCCACCAGCTACCAAACAAACAAGCTCGCCGAAATGAAGCGACTGGGGTGGGCAGACGCCGGCCGGCAGAACCTGCCAGGTCCTGGCCGCGCGCCGATGGAATACATCTACGTGCTCACCAGCACTGCTGGCCTTCGAGCGTTCATCTACCCGAGTCAAACAGAGTACGTGGTGCTCCAGGTGCAGCCGATTGATAACCTCAAGCTCGCTTTCGAGGCCCTAACCGGCTAGGAGTTTCACCCTTCTTGAGGCAAAGCCTCAGCTGATCCGCCTTCCCAGAATTGCGACCTGGTGCGCAGCGCCGCCGAGGTCATTTTGAATTGCCTCTGTGGTTGATTTGCTCACTCGTTCACCAACGGCCGCGTCCACCAAGTAGGCGTGCATATCGATGCTTTCGGATGCCGTCGCGAGGAACTGCCAACCCTGCGCAACAGCCTGAGCGGGTGATGTCAGAATCGATTGCACCGCCCAAACGGCTGACTCTTCGTTCCATATGGCCAAGAACGGCTTTGCGTCGTTGGTAGCGCCACGGCGAAACCATGACAGTCGCGCAGCATAGTCATCGACTGGCGGGCCTTCCCAAGCACCCACAAGCGGTTTGATGACTGGCAGCGGCAGGCGCGGCTGATAGCATTGCGGGTTGTAGTCAATCTCGACTTCAGCGGCTATCAAATTGTTTGCTGGCAGGAAGGTTGCGTAAGACCAAGGCAGGGTGCCAGACACGACGTATGCCTCCAGCTGCGGATCAAAGTACGCACCGTTTTCGATAAGTGCCTGGCGGGCTCGATAGCTGATAGGGCTGCTGTCTTTGCCCTTGATCAAGTGGACGGGATAACGGTCTTTCATGTCGCTTCTCTTTGCTCGTGGGCGAATATTCCTCGCCCTATACCACTAAAGGCCCACAAGGGCCTGAGGTGTTGAATCAACGAAGTTGGCTGCGTGTCTAGCCGGTCGTTTATGAGCCGGTTCCGTAGATGGAATTCCATGCGACTACCAACGTCAGCAGTACGATGCACGCACCGAACGGCATAAAGCGCTTCATGTAAAACATAGCCGAGGTGAACATCAAATATGAGGCTATCGCGTATCCAATTTGGCTTGTGTTCATTTCTCTCGGGCTCCGCCAGTGCTTAGCGTAGGAAGAATTTTCGTAACCGGATCTTGGTCGACTTGGTGCTCAGGCAAATCTTCAAATGCATTGGTCTCTTCAATCGAAAGATGAATGGTGTAGTGCCTCGCTTCGGCCTGAGGTAAAGCTGTGATCAAGGCTTGAAGCGTCTCTGCCGGTTTAGTGGTGGTCACCGTTGCGCAAATTGTTTCATCACCGCCGCACCAGCCCCTGACGTGACTCTGACCAATTTGATCCAAGGTTGCTAGGCGGAGGCTTTCAACCGCCCTGATGGCCTGGGTTGCGTGTGGGGTGTCATCGGAGCTTTTGGGGAACACCGCGATAGCAATCATGGAGACTGCAACCACGGCCAACAGGTAAAACCCCCATCGATACCACTCAAAGGGCCTTGGTAAATCGACAGCTCCGTGAATTACGGCCTCGCTCTGTGGGTCGATTGAATCATGATCGGTGTTGCTCATCGTGTTTTCCCTCACAGCGGTGCATGGCACCGCGCTCTGTCTGCGAAAACCCTGCAAGCAGGGCTGGCATTGCGTCTGGATGCATCAGCCTTGGCGAGCAAGATCCGCTGCAACCCAAAAAAGACCGCATGCCACGAAAGCACCGGCCGCCGCTTCTTTCTGTCTCAAGTAAGTGAACACGCATACCGCAGCAAAACAGCAAACAGCGAAAAAAGTGTGCATGACGACGTGCATGTTACGGTTCCAGTCTGTCGATTACCTGGCGGTGGATGTCGCTCATTCGACGCTGACGACGTTGAAATCAATGTTGTCGTAACCACTGAAGCCGTTCAGGTGCTCGCGAATGTTCAAGGCGTGAAACGCGCCAAACTCAGCCAGATCAGACGCATATTGCGACTCGGTAATGCCTTCGGGTTTCTCAACCTCGACGCCGTTGGCGAGGTCGCATCGATCAGCCATAAACCCGGTCCCATGCCGCCCATTGTGGCTATACGGTTTTTCGTTCATAGGAAATTGCATGGCCCGTCTCACCGCTTGTTCGACATGATGGAGGTGTAGCGGGCGCGGCTATGAGTGAAGGTTTTGATTTCGTCCTGGTTGCCGGTATCAACGCTGCCAATAAGTGAGAGGAGGCCACTCTTGGCCGCCACGGGATCGAGGCTGCCATCGGCAACGCCGCGCAGTACTTCGTCCAGCGTGCGTTCCATGTTTTCTTGCGTATTGTCGTCGATGATAGCGGGGCGTCCGGTACTCATGCTGTTGATCCTTAATGATTAGAAGTTTGAATAAAGCCTATGGCGGTGACTAGCCGAGAATCATCCGCTTCAAGTCCGCTTCATGAGCCTTTGCAAGTTCCGCTGCATTGCCGGAATTTGCGTTGTAGGTCGTCGTCCTTGCCCTCGTCCGACCGCCGCTGTTGGTGAGCGTAATGTAGTTCTCGCTGAGGCGAGCAAGGCGCTTTCGTTCTGTCAGTGCGGCCCGCGCCACACGAATAATCTCTTCCAGATCGCTAATCTGCATAGGCATCACCTAAGGGGTTGGATGGCTGTCAAAAAGGCATCCAGCCGAATAATGATCAGCAAGATAACATAGCATTAAACATAGCTCTTAGGAGCTGCTAAGCGTCCGCCTGCTATGGAAAATGGTTGATTTGATGCCGTCCCGCCAGCCGAAAAGCAGAATGGTAGCCTCTCATTAATTTGAATGGGTATAGTGGTACTTTATCGTGTTAATCCCTTCAGGCTTCGGCACCTAATCAAGAGCATCAGCCCCATGCCAACCACAACAACGCTGTCTGATTTTTTGCTTCACGTCGGCCCCACCAGTGATGGCGACCGGTGCGCGCTTCTCAGAGCACTGGGCGATGAATGGATAGAGCAAGGGCATGTAACGGCTAGACCGACGACTGATGACCGTTTTGAAGTGATGTTGGTGACCCCAACACAGTCAATCTGCTTGGCCGGCGTTGAACGAAATCACATGGACCTCATTCGCGGACATGGGCTGTATGTGATTCAGCGTCAGGATGAAGCCTCGGAAACTCAGGCAGTATTGATGGAGTGGCGTGAATGCTGAACATCACTGACTTTCTGTCGCGCGGGGAAACCTCGCTGTATTCGAACAAAGCCGGCCTGATGAAAAGAACGGCCGTGGCGGTTGTTGCGCCGCTGGTGATCGGCATGCTGAGCGCTTGCTCGGTAGCACCAACTTCGGATCTCGCTGGCAGTTACGACGCGCCAGCCGCTGCAAGTGCAACGAGGAATGAGTTCACCGTGACCGGTGCAAGGGGTAGCGAAATTGCAGCCACTGTGAGCGCGAGGTCGCGCGGCAATGCAAAGGGTTATAGCGTCGACGGCAATACCTTGCTCATGCAGGCGCTGTTAGACCCCAGCATGGGAAAAATCCGGGTGGCATCTTCAACCTCGGACGTCCTGGACGCTTACGTGTCGAGCTTACCTAGCAATGTAAGATTATCCATGATGGGCAAGCAGTCACCGCCGCAGTTGGCTAGCGGATTACAGAACCTCGCTCCAGATGGCGTCGCCATTTCGCACCATAGCAGACACCAAGACTCTGCTTGCATCGTGTTCGCGGTGGGTGCTTCTAGCACCAAGCTCCCAAACGGTAAACCGGCGAAATATGTCGACTTCACCGACGCCCTCTATGTAGCGTCGACCGACTTGAATGACGCAACCACAATGCTCCATGAGCTGACGCATTGCCTGCCAAACATTGATCTGAAACTTGATAATCATCCATTGTCGCCGTACTACGAATCGAGTATTCGTGAAGTACGGTCGGACCTGGCAATCGTTTTGTATGGCGCTTCGAAAACAGGATCATTCGAGAGCGGCCTTGAGAACGTCAGTACCTTTCGAGGAGCAACACCGATCAGGCCAAACCATGCGACCGTGGCCATGCTTGAGGTGATCACCAAAGGCCTGAATCCAAGATCATTTGTTGGGATGCCGGCTCAGGAAGTAATCAATTCGGCGGTGGCCATCGTAAACGGCCTCGCGCCAGCGACGAACACCGATCTAAGGCTCGCGTTTGCCAAGGAAGCGTGGGCGAATAAGCTGTCTAACAGAGGTATTTCTTCCGGCGATACCTCAGCCCCAAGCAACCTCTACACCAGTTTTGCTGGTCAGTCATTTCAAGTTGATTTGCAGGGCCAAGCCAACACGATCATCAATCGGTCGCTCGACCATGCCTTATCTCAATCCGACATAGTGCGTGCGTCCAAAAAGCTGACGGTTGAGCGGGTTGAGGCGTTCGCTAAAAAGCTGGGTGTTTCTCTCACGAAGGTACAGCGAGCAAAAGCGGAATTTGTCGACGGCACTCGTACAGCAGTCGGTACAAAGGTTTCGCATGACGGTAGCATCGTCGCGACAAAAAACCCTTTCACAATGGCGGCCCTTGAGTCTTCCATTCAGGGTGATTTGAAAACGATGGTGGCGAGCGGCCTAATTAGCATCCCGAACCCCGCTGACAAGGCACTCAACAACACGTTGACCACGATCAGCAAAGCCGGAAGCTTGAGAGGGCTGAACAAAACCTTTGGAAGCGCGTTAGAAGCCTTGCAATCAGGTCTGGCAAAACAGGACCAGCACCGAGAACTACCTGCGAGCACGCTTCGCGGGCCTGGGCAGTGACGCACCATTACAACTGGTTTTGACCGAATGCGGCGCCAGCTTATTACCGGGCAAAAAAAAACCCGTCCCGCGAGGGACAGGGTGGTGCGTCGTTGTAGGGGAAAGACTATTGGCAGGTACTAGCCCTACAACTACTAAACCGATGCCAAAGGCAAAGGTCGTGAAGGAAGCTTGGGCTATGAGGGCTGGAATTGCAATAACGTTAAAGCTATTGGCGGGGTGATGCAGAACCTCGCCGGCTTGCCTGCCCCCTCAGCCGGTATCCTTGGCGGCACCTGCAAAATTGCACCCTACTTGACCACCCGTTTGCATTGCATCTGACCAACTGTTTGCATAGGACCTGACCAGTTGTTTGCATGGGACTTGACCAGCAAGATTCGTGAAGACCTTACCGGCAGAGAACGGCCAAAGCCCGCACAAAGGTGGGCTGAGGGTAAGCAGCATGAAAGTTTGATCAACTGCGGCTGTACAGTGGCATTTCATCCTGGGTAAGCCCATAGGGCTTGGAGATGGGGACTCGTTTGATTCCCCGAGGAAGGCGGTCTTGCGGGCGCTCAATCTGCGCCTTCTCGGCCCATACCGATTTCCAGTGGCGCTCTTTTTTCATTATCAACTCGCTTCGTTCGGTTGATCAGCATTACCTGCCTGAAGATTATTGCCTTGCTCCTCCTGAGGCTGGGAGGATTTTGCGTTTAACTCCGGCTCGCCCTCACGCAAGTACAGCAGCGCCGATTTCATAAACATGAAGCTGCTGGCTGACGCAAACGTGAGTGTGATAACTATGCACACATAGAGCGATGTGGAAAAGGGGGCATGCGCTGCGTACATGCTAATGGAGATGCCAAAAACTGCTGCTGTGAAGCTAAAAGCAGTGCTGTTGAGTCGAGTCATAAATTTCCTGTGTTCCAATATCGGGGCAATCGTGTGCCTGGGTGAACGACCTATGCTTTGGGAGCGGCCTCGTTTCGTTGAACGCAGAAATCAGCGCTCTTCTACTGGCCTTAGCCCACAATGGCGGGGCTAAGGCGGAAATTAACGCTACTGCAAAAGGTCAGATAAGCCCCAACTAAGGGGCCGTGATCTTTCGCAATTACTGGTCAGGCAACGCTTCCGGTAGCTGTCGCCTCAATCCTGATGACCTCTTGCCACTCCAGAGCAGTAACGCACGCAATCTCCTCGTCATCAGATTCGCGGTACACACCAATTAGGTTGTCTTCCCACTCCTGAAGGTCCGGCACAGCACTCCCGTCCTCCGAGGTGATGAGCATGTAAAATTCGCCGCTTTGACGGCGGAGCGCCATGCAGCCCCCGCCAGTGTGAACCGCGACGAATCCGATAGCGCACGGGTCAATGCGGCCTCCATCTTCGGCCACCAGTGGGTGGCTTAGTGAAGCGGTGAAACCAGCAGTGCGCAGAGCATTTAAAGTTTGGGTTGGAGTCGGCATCGTTTATTTCCTTGAGCTGGTGGCTTGGCGAGCAGTGCGGTGATGGTTAGGCGCAACGGGCGATGTGGTCCGCGTAGCATTGCTGGCTGTAAACCAGATAAACACCTTTCTGGACCTTGCGATCTTTTTTCCACGAAAAGGCAAGACCGGTTTCCATTGCGTTTGAAATTGCATTTACCATCTGCTGTTTTTCGCTCATCGCCTTGCCCTCCGGGGCATTGTTCGTTTCGATGGCTCCACTATAGTTCTGTTAAACAGAACCAGTCAACACTTTTTTGACACCTGTCTTCTTTAATATATCCCCCCACGACTGGATGCTGTAGACAGGGCCTTCTTTCTCGATACGCACGCCAAATTCTCGGTTCAGCGCGGAGACATAGGTGTCAATGTTGCCCTTGCTCAGCCCCGTCAAAGCGGCCACGCTCGCGGCTGTCGGAGTATCAAGGGCGTCTATCGCTGCCATCGTCACTAAAAGGCGACCAGCGTGGCCCTTGGGGTATAGGGGGACGCCATGTTCGTTTGTTGGAAATTGGCTCATGGTTGTTCTCTGTGTACTGATAAACAGAACTATACGTCCGTGATGAGCGCCTGTCGAATTGTTCCTGGTGCGCGCGTACAGGCATCGTGGATGCAAGTACACGGATGATTTACCTGGTAGGCGAGGTTATGGCGCCGAGTCGTTAGGTAAATGCAGGCACATTGTTCTGTCCAGTCGACTTTGGATCTGACGTACCCACGGTGCAGCCAAGCACCAGCCAATGGCAATACCGGCAAAGTCACAAGTAAGTTGGGCGAGCTGGACATGCCCGCGTGGCGGCCCGCCGTAGACGCTGACCAGCGGTTGCACCAGCACCTCCCACAGCAGAGAAGTCGACACCAGCAGCAGAACCGAGGCCGTAAGTGCTGGCATTGGTTTCAGCCAGCCAGGCCGCAGACTGCGGACATTGTCCATCACATAGCATCCGCCCAGATACAGCGGTAGAAGCTGACAAAGCGCTTTCACCACCAAGGCGCCGATCAGTTCCTTCACCGCGACTGAACCGAAGAAATAGAACAGCAGGGTTGCAACGCCGAGTCCACCAATCGCCTGCGGCACCCAAAGTGCAGCGCGCGTCGTGTAGAAGCGCATAGCGCTCCAAACGATCATCACGCTGCCGGCGTAGCCAATGAAATGTGCAAGTTCACGAGGGCGGTAAAGCCATGCGTCACCCTGGAACAATTGGAGCGGCTCAAACGACGCGTGGCCCGATACCAAAATCGCCATACCGATCAGCGTGCTCCCGAAGCAGAGGAGAGACACCACCTTTGGGTTGTTTCGCCGCGTTCGCACTCCAACTGCCCTCAAGAGCGACTTATTGATCCGGACACCGGTAGGTTGCCAAGCAGATGAAGTCCTGTCGTGTTTACGAAAGTCTCATAGTCGACCGGCCGCTCAATACGGGTTTCAGCATTGGGCAAGATGTAAGCCCATGCGCGCTGGGAGGTCGCGTCATACACCAGCTTGAAGAGCCGTGTCGGCACCCAGACTTTGTTCGCCCCGATTGTCGAATGACCTTCGTCAAAAATAGGTCCAGTGAACACAAAGACGTCACCTCCTGCCCGCTGCGTGAACTTGCGGACATCTTTCTCGACGACCGACCAAATTTTTCGATTATTGATACTGTTCTGAGGGACCATGTTCGAGAGCGCGAAGGACTGCGCCATTGCTTTCGGGGAGGGCGAGTCGGCGGCTGGAGCTTGATGGCCACGGTCTGTTTGGACCTGCCCGCGATAGTCGCTCAGTTCCGCTCGCCCGCTCTTCGGAATGCGTGGATCCGGGTAAAAGTCGTTTGTGCGCTCTTCACCCTTGGCGTCTCGAAGTACGGCCGCATTGAGCCGCTCTACCACCACGAGTGGTGTTTTACTTGCCTGCGAATACAGGACAGCAAACGAGTCAGAGCAGAGCGCCATCGGTTTCAACTTCACCGAGATGCGTTCCAGATCGAATGGTTTCTCGTCAGGGAAGCTATCTGCGCAAGCATCAAATGTCGGCTGTTGCTGCTTGGCCGAGTACAGGCTAATTGGATCATCAGGGCTGTAGGTATTGATGTGCAGCTCATGCTCCAGCGGCACTCTTACGATATCGAACAGGCTTCGTGCCTGGGCGCCAGCCGAGAACAACATAAGGGCTGATAGCCCAACTGCAACGCTGCGTAGGTTCATGCTTACTTCTTCCGGATGCTCTGGTGGGGTATCAGGGGCTACTGCGTGCCATCAGCGCTGCGGTCGCGCACCTGGTAACGGCGTGCAGCGTTTTGAGGCGGTTGAATGAAGCGCCGAGCGCGTCCGCATCAGCACGTGTAGTAGAACTGGAAAAACCTGCCGTCAGGAAGTGGCATGCTCACGGTGCCGGCGAAATCATCGCCTGAGAGGCCGCCATCGCTGTCTGGTCGACGAAGATGTCTCCAAGCGCAAAACCCTCATCCTGTGGCTCGCCGAGCGGCGCAGGCGCTATCTGGTAGTCGTGGGTGCTGGTGTGGTCGCCATCGTAAAGGGCCTCCTCGATCTGTATGAACACGGACTCCGTAACGAGTAGACGCACCTGATCGAGAACGGCTTGTTTCTCCGCGTGCTCTTCTGCCAAGGACTGGCGTAAGGCAAGCTCTTCCGCCTGAAGTAATTCAGGGGGGTAGGGGGGAGCGTCATAATCCATATCGATTACCTGTATGCAGTCAGCAAGCCTTGTGAGTTTCGCTGCTCAGGCGCAGGCACAGCGTCTTGTAGTACGAGCGAAGTCGAAGGAAGAACATCAAGGCAACCGCCAGAATAATCAGGCACGACACAGTCAGCACGGGGATCGGCATTTCGGACTTGATCCCGAAAGCGATCATCGCGTAAAGAACCACAGGGGCCATAACAAGATAAGCGAGGAGCACCAAGCTGATGTTGAGCATGGTGACGGGGGTATGTTTTCTATTACTCATCATTCACTCCGAGCGAGCGGTACGGGTCACATTGCAGGCGGGTCTCAGTAGGCCAAGACCCCTGCAAAGGCGCTGCGGTGATCAGGGATTGAGAGTCCGCTTGAGTACGGCGCCGGCTTTGAAACCTGGCACGTTCGACGCGGCGATCTGAATAGATTTGCCGGTGCTCGGGTTGCGGCCGACACGAGCTGCACGAGAGGCGACCCGAAAAGTACCAAAGCCAACTAGAACTACCTCTCCGTCGGGTTTTCTCAGCTCATCAGTCACCGCTTCGATAAAGCCGTTGAGCGCAGCAGCTGCATGGGCCTTGCTGATGTCAGCTTTCTCGGCGATTGCGTCGATCATTTCAGACTTGTTCATGTGTTTTCTCCAGATTTGGAAGTGGTTGGCTTACTTCGAGTCGGTGGATCTTTTGTACATGGTCATGCCCACCCAGGCGAACAGAAGGCCGCCGAAGAGTCCGCACACAAGACCGGCTGTGTGGTTCTGAGGGATGGTGCCGAAAAGGAAATAGAGAATGCAGGCGGCCGTAATGGCGCACTGAATGATCGACGCCCAAGCAAACGCTGAGGGTCTGCGCGTAACCCACCCGTAAAGCCAAAAGGCAAGCGACAGGGGCGCCAGCACGAGCGGCGCAAAGAGAATGTTGAAGCTGTCTGGTTGCAGCAATTACTAGAACCTTTAAAGGCCACTTGGGCGGTGGATTGTGTTGTGGGCACCAAGTAAGTTGGCGGCCCCACTCTGGCGTGTATCAGCGCAGCCCTGGCCCCGGTTTTACTCGGGTTGCTTGTTCGCGCTGATCCATCCGGGTGTTCATGTTATCCAAACCCGCCCCCAATCGCCCCCTGAGGGTGTCAGCGGCGCGGCCGTCGCCGGAAAACGTCGCTCGCTCGTTAGCGAATTCACGTTTGAGCAATTCGTTTTCCTTGAGTAAGTGGCCGGCCTCTTCTTTCAACGAGACAAATTTCTCTATCAGCTTGCTGACACCAGCGGCTGCCAGGCCGGCTCCGAGTGCACTCACAAAAGAGGTGTACGCGACATTGGCCGCCTCGAAAGGCAGATTCCCCTTGAAGGCCTCAAGGATAATGCTTTTATCGGGGTGGTTGATCATGAAGTTCGCCGCTTCCATCGCCTCTGGAACCCGGTTTACCACCGCTGCGGCGTACAGGGCGCCGGTAACAATGGCTGTGCCGAGAAAGGGACTGGCTGCAAGTGCCGCGCTAGCCGAGGCGTTCGGCATGTAATCTTTAGCGAATTTGAAAAACAGATTGTTCGCCTTATCAAGGAACGACTGCTCTTGTTTGTTCATGGCCATGGAATCCTTTTAGGCTGCGACAGCGGGATAGTCGGCGTCGACCAAATCGCAATGGGCTTCAACGAGTTTCAGTTTTTCTCGCGCTTGTTCGAACGTCAGTTCGCTGGTGTCATCGCAAAGCTCGGTCAGGAAGATCGCGTAGGGCAATGACAGCATCTTCACGCCCTTAAGCAGGGGTTTGCTTGGGTTTGTCTGCTCGATGCGCCTCAGCCCCGCTTCAAGGCGCTCACTGAGCGCATTGGCAGTCTGGGCAAGGTCGGCGGCTTCTGCTTGTGTCGGTCGCATGATCGGCTCTCTCTTTTACATACGGGGGCCAAAGGAGGGGCGCGAGCGCACCACTTCCTCGGCCGCAGGGAACATGGAAAGTTGCTCTTCTTGGCGTTCGTGTGCCACGGCGGCAGCGGTTTCATCCGCGTCGAGTCGTTGTGCAGCCACCAGCTCAGGGGTTACCGCTGGGGCAGGTCGATCCAGATGCTTGATCAGTGGGACGCCGGAAACACTTGGGTATTGGATGACCAGCGCTTCGCCAAGTGCTACATCGCTGAGCGCGCTGCTCTTGTGCAAGATGCCAACACCACCACCGATATCTTGAATGACCATACCAACGTCATTGACGGTGACTCGCCCCTCATATTTCACGCCGGCCAATGGCGCTCGGATTTCGCTCACGATCATTGAGGCAGTGTCCTCAATGTTGTCCTGGATAACCTGCACCAGTTCGCGCATGCCGAACTCGCCGTCGTGCGCAAAGTTCAGGATCGATTCGCCGACAAGATGTGCGGCCGCAACAAAAGGCGTTCGCAGAACACCTTGCCCCATCAGTTCGTGTGCAATGGTTTTCGCTAACCCTGCAACTACGTTGGGCGGCCACTGCATCGCTTTAGCGTGTTCAGCAACAGTGATTTGGCGGAGTAAATCCGGGTTGGTTGGATGGCTGATCTTTGGATCAGTGGAACGCACCCTTGCATAGCCTTTGGTGATGGTGGCGAGCTTGGGAGAGTCGGCGTTGAAAATCTGCATGCGGAAGTTTTTTCCTTCCGCCAGATCCCGGACCTGTTTGTCTTTTAGGCCCTGCATTTCACTCCAAACTTCCGAGTCATCAGGAATGTCGTCCATGATGTCGCTGAACGTGACGTTCTTCTTTTCAGGTTTTTGCAGCATGTCCCAGCTGAAGTGCATGCCCTGGGTGACCGCGATCATGCACCACCTGTTTCTAGGTTCGAGCGCGTTGAAGTCCTCGCCTTTGAGCACAGTCTCATGGGTGGTATAGCCAAGATCCCGGAGTTGCGAACGCAAGATCGAGGCGCTTGCAGAGCTGGCGTAAGGAATAACGTTTTCGAATATCACGAACGCGGGGTTGGCTTTGGCAAGGATCACCAAGGCTGCAACCACAAGATGGCCAACTTCAGGATGATCCTCGGGTTGGGCAGTTCCACGCTTGGCACGGCCGGCTACACTCGCCCCCGAGCAGGGGAGGCCCATTTCCATACCATCTTGTTTCGGCAATACCCGCATCGCCATGTCATCAAATGCCAGCTCTTGCATCGGGGCTGCGATGGGAGCGGTCGTCGACTCCCATTCATCAGAAAAAGATGCGTGATCAAGTAGCTCAGGGCGAATTTCGTTTACAAACCCTTTGCGGGTGGCGACGCCGGCCGATTGCAGGCCTTCGTGCACGGCTTTAGAGAGCAGGCCGCCGCCATGCGACAAGCTCCCGATTTCAAGCGGAATGCCGTTCTGAATTTTGTATCTGAGGCGGTTCAGGCGTTCTTTCTTTTTCACTTCGGTAGCAAGAGGCAGCAGGAAGATTTCCCCGTCACGCTGCATAACTCGAATGGCGGCCATGCCATCAAACAACGCAAGCAACTTCTCGCTGTTGATGTCGATAACCGGAACTTCTTCACCTGTCGTTTTGTGAATTTTACCGGAGATTTTGCGTGCGCCGTTGGGGTTCGCTTCAATCCGAAAAACACCATTTTTCAGGTGAATGTCATACCGATCACCTTTCTGGAATCCAGCCGGCGAGACCTCGGTGTGCTCAAGGTATATTCGCGGCTTGCCCCGGTTCTCCCCCATGTTTTTGATGTGGTAGCCCCGCAAGGGCTTTGGCTGCTTCGGGTTTTGGAGGGGACTCTCTGCCATGGTGATCGCCTGGTGGTAGCTATTACTAGGTAGCGTAATATTAAACCGTGTACCGCACCACAAAAAAATAGTCTCTCCGAAGCTTGCGGCCCCTTGAGTGATATTGTAGTTTCATATCACTATATCTTGCCATTATGGCTTGCGGCAAAAGGAGAACTGCCAACATGATTCAGAATTCCAACGTAATTGGCATCACGCCGAAAGCGCGCGACCTGGTGCAGCCAAGCAAATTGGCTCGCGGCTTCGGCGCGCAAGCGGCACTCAACAAAATCACCGCGACCTTTACCGATATCGCGACCAAGGCGAACGTGGGCCACTGGAACGACGATGGCAAGGTGAAACGCCAGGGCATCACCTACGGCGCGTACAACGCTATGAGCTATAGAGCAGCTGATGGGTCCGTCATGCATTCGTGCGGCCAGACCATTAATGAGATGCGCGATAAGCGACAGTTCACGCACAACGCGATAGAACTGCGCTGTGATGCGCTCGGTCTTGTGATTTATGTTGGGGGTGTTACTCAAGTCAATCCAAGCACTCGGGTGGTCATGACGGCAATTCGCCTGGCGTGCTACCAGCACAAACAGATGAAGCCGGAGCTGATCATTGTTGCCGACGCTGAAGCGCTGTACCGAGCGTGCCATAACGTGCTGCTCACGACGTTCAACCGCCTCGGCCGCGAGTACAACATTGCGGGGCTGACTCGGGAGGATTTGACGCTGGTGTCTGATTCGGAGCGCCTGCCGAACATCGTGCTCACTGAGCCAATTTGATTGTGGATTCTAAAGCCGGCAGTTGAAATCGTTGGCCTTTGAGCCCGATAAGGGCCTCCTCCGAGGGTATTGAACGGCTGGATTCTTCCATTTTTGTGTGCACGGTATAAAATCATGGCACGTTGTTACTACTGACCAGCGCCTATCGTTGCTGTGTCTCGTTGCTTTGGAGCACTCATTTTGACTTTCTGCAAAGGCGCCATTCCTCTGGTAATCGGCGCCGCCTTTCTTTATGGCTGCACCTCGCCGACAGTTCAGCACGAGACTCCTGAATACCCCCAAGTGCAAGATCAAGCGGATGCACCGGCTAGTTCTGCCCCATCCCCTGTGTTGACTCAGTCAGTCGAAGTGATGCCCTCCGACAGCGTTTGGCAGCCTGTGAGCGACAACAATGCCCAGCCCCAAAACAACGAGGCCACACAGCTTTACACGCTGGCACAAAGCGCCGAGAGCGACGACCTGCGCCTGGTGTACCTCGAAAGAGCGGCCGAATCCGGAAGCGCGACTGCGCACTATGACATTGCGAAAATCTACACCGAGGGGAAAATTCGACCTCGCGATTTACAGCTCGCACAGGAACACTTGCAGGCTTCAGCAAGCCTCGGTGATCCTGAAGCAACGCGTGTGCTCGGGTGGCAGTTGGTGCGCGGCGACAATGGTTCGCAGAACCTCAACGGTGGGGTAGCGCTAATGGAAGTTGGGGCGCAAACCAGCGTCCGTGCCCAGCGCGAATTGGGCATGCTCTTCGCGGACCTGTACGACGGCTATCGCTTTGGTGAATTAGCCAAGGGCGAGATGTACCTGATGCAGGCCTACAAGTCCGGCGATGTGCAAGCAGCGGTAGCGCTAGGACGCCTCTACGTTCGCCAAGGTCGCCAGATCGAGGCGGTAGACCCGCTGACATTTGCGAGTGAGCACGGCGATAAGTCCGCAAACAAGATGCTGCGCGAACTGGGCATTGATACCAGTTCGGTTTTAACACCGTCCAAAGCGACCGTGGGCGATGATGCAGACAGTGGTGAGCATTTTTACTTGCAAGCAAACGCGATCATGCTGCGCAAGCACGATGCCGAAGATGAGGGGAGGGCATATGCGCTGTATAGCTTGGCCGCTGATCGGGGGTACAACCTCGCGAAAGTTGAGATGGCCGCTATCGAAGGCGTAAAGGTTCAGCTTGATGCTTCTCGTGGCGCCGGTTGGCTGGAACAGGAACGACAGGCAATTCTGGCAAACAGTCACTGACCATTAGCCAGCTGATAGCGGCGGCTGACGCTTTCAAGCGCAAATGCGTTTTTGGAAGCCGGCCGCCCACTCTGGTAACAGCGCCAGCGCCGCCTGTAGCGACTCGACGTCCTGGGTGAACTCCAGCCACTCATGGCTCTCAGCGACATAGGCGCTGACCTCAAGCGCCTTGGCCGGGTCAGGATGTCGCGTCTGGTTGTAATCGCAGATCTTAAACAGAACTCCGCTTACAGCTTTCTGCGCCGCCCAAAACCCGCCACCAGTGGCGACCAGCTCGAAGCCTTCTTTTTCCCACACCTGATCGATCAGATCGGTACTCATCATTTTTCTTCTCCTGTTTTTGTTGCTGCTTGGAAGCGCAGGTAAAACTCGGCCCGCTCGACAACCCGAAAGGGAAACCCGTTCAAAGCAGATATAGCCGGCAAAGCTTGGGTGATCACCGCGCTGTAATCGTCACCCTTGAGCGGCGACATGCACGCACCATATATCTCAAGAGCACCATCGAGACCCACGAAGTCCAAGTCGAGCTCGTGCGACAGCCTGGCAAGGTCATTCATGTGATGACCGAGCGGCGCCTTTAGGAAGCCGATACCGCGCCGTTTTGGAATGAGCACTTCAATGCGGCCATCCATCTTGCAGACAAGCATTTCTTTCGGCGCGATAGTCGTCAAGTTTGGCATCAGAACTCTCGCTCATCGGGGTAAGCCCTCAGAAGCGCTTCGCGCACCAGCGGCTGCCACTCCAGTCCGTCCAGCAGCGCAGCAAGCGTACCGCTTTGTTCGCCCCACGAAAGCGGAGCGCCGTCGCCGCTCAACAGGATTGCACCAGCAATGATGGGCTCCACGTCAGGGCGCTGAGTGATCTGGTAGTTACCAAGTGATTGCACGCCAGTACCGACAGCACGCCACTCAAACAACAGCTCAACCTGGGACGCAAACAGAAGCCCGCACTTGCCGCCGATGGAGCCGGCAAAACCAGCACCGTTGCGTGTCAGTTGGGGGCGGCGATGCTGAAATGCAGCGAGTGTAAAAGCCGAGGCCTTGAGGTGATCAATCGATATCGAAGCGAGCATGCTCAATTCCGTCGTAGGGCTGCCGGTCAGCAGCAATGATTGAAAAATATCACTGATAAATGATTTTCGCAAATCATACTGGCGATTTTATCAAGTCGCGTAAGCACTACAGTATATCACTATACCTTGATAAAACTTTTGCAGTCATAGCCTCTAGAGGCTAATATCTAGCCTTCCCGTGTCGCGGCCATTGCGCCTGACGCCATACCCCGTAGGTGAATCATGCTCCCTCTGAAACGCACTCTATTGGCACTATGCTTCGCTATCGCAGCACCGCTCACCGCAGTTGCGGACACCACGTTCTCGGGGCAGGCCGTCCGTGTGTTGGACGGTGACACAATTGAAGTGCTGAAAGACTCGCGTGAGCTGGTCAGGATCAGACTGGCCAACATCGATGCGCCCGAAAAAACTCAGCCATTCGGGCAGAAGTCGAAGCAGAACCTGATCAGCCTGGTGGCTGGTAAAGACGTGAAGATCATCGACCTCGGTGGCGATCAATACGGGCGACGGATTGGCCGAGTGATGGTTGGCGCTGATGAGGCCAATGTCGAGCAGGTTAAAGCCGGCATGGCTTGGGTATACGAGCGGTACAATCATGATCCTAAGTTGCCAGCCATTGAGGCTTCGGCACGCGCGCATCAGTCTGGCTTGTGGCAGGATAAGTCGCCGCAAGCACCGTGGACGTTCCGTCACGGCCAGTAACCACAAAATCAAAGGTCTCGCGATGTCGGGGCCACAATCTATCTTCGAAGTAAGCTGTGCTGGCCTGAAGGATTCCAATGCGTCCCGTTGAAGTTACCGAAGTGCAGATCATTGCCGCAGGCCGACAACTGATCGAGGAGGGGAGAGCCGTCACTGCAAACTCATTGCGCCGGCGCATCGGTGGCGGTAACCCTCGACGTTTGCTGATTGTGTGGGAGCGAGCGGCGACAGGCGTAGCCCCCCCTGGTGCTGATAAGCCTAAATCCGAACCGGATCCTTCCGTTGTTACGGGGACGCAGACGGAGAACCCAAGAGTATCTGTCGCTGAGCTTGAGCGCAGAGTGCAGGATTTGATGGCGCAGCTGGCCAGCGCCCAACGTGCCGCCGAAATTGAGATTCAGCGACTGGAATTAGTCGTAGGTGCCGTCACCGATCAGATGAACGATTACAAGCAGCGTTGCGCCAATTACGAAACTTCAGCAAAGCACACCCAGATCCGCATCGCTGATTTGACTGCGCGTATAGATGAGCAGCGCAGTGAACTCAACAGAGGCGAGAAATCGCGCAACGCCCTGGAGCTTGCACTTCAAAAGCTTCAGCCTATCGGCACCCCCCCTTCCAAGTAACTTGCCTGCCGTGTCCAGCCCCCCGGCCATTCCATGCGCGGCAGGAGCACCGCAATGGCCCACGCAGGACGCGAGCAGCGTTCAAAGCAGGGCCAAGACACTAGGTTCAATACAATGATACGATGCAGGACAAGCCGTTCCTTGCAGTGGGCCGGCTGACGTCCACAAAACCTTAGAAGTACGGTACGCGTGTCGACGTGAGGAAATGAAACCGTTCACAACAGGTGAGACTGAACGCATGAACATTCGTCACTGGATCCCAGCTGCATTGCTATTGGGCGTATCCATGATTGGCAACACAATGGCCTCAAACGGAAAGGATCTGACGCCCAATAGCGCAGATATTTTGCTCAACGTCGCTATGCCGCCGTTGAAACTTGATATTAAGCAAGCCGCTGGCAATCCTGGCGGGGTCGGATGTGTTGGAGTTGAAACCTGGGATCCTGTGGCTGGGCGCTGCACTGAAGTCGAGTTCATTCGAAATACCGCAGCGGTGGTGCAGATTATTCCTAGTCCTCCCTCGGTCGCTGCTGATGGCACTTGGAGCACCCAATATGCCTACGTTAGAGATGGCCTTGGAAGGCCGGTATTTGCTGGAATTGCGGTGCAGTGGTTAACGTCGTTTGGCTACTTGAACACTTCCACCTCTTACACCGATGCGGGTGGCGTGGCATACGCCGCAGTAGCAAGTGGCAGCGCTGGTAGCGCCACCGTCTACGCCAAGACGATGGTTTCTAACTATGCAAATACAGGTATCACATTTACTGCGACCGGGCCGACCATCCTATCTTTCACTATGGACAGCGAGTACGCCAACAAACGAATACCTAATCAATTGCGATATGACCGGACTGGTACGGGTATTGATCCTGGCATTTCCTACGGCTCGTACTACAGCAATACATTCGTGTGGAGTGCTATAAACGCTACTAGATACGAGCTAGTAGATAGCGGCGGCAATATAATGTATTCAGGTTCAGCTACCAGTGTTGATTTACGAAATCGCTCGGTAAAACTTTCAGTCGAAGGGCAGGCATATGTAACGTGGACATTGCGCGCTTATAACGGTGGGCAAATTACAAGCCAACCAATATCGATGAAGGTTTACATTGATGGCGATTCTGGTGGTGGCGACGGTGGCGGCTAGATTTAGCGCTGAAAAAAATAAAGGCCCCTAACTAGGGGCCTTTTTATCAAGTTGCTTCAACGAATTAGTGATTTCGGGTAACAGGCATCGCATCATCAGTGCAACCCCAAGTGCAGAACGCTGGATACGCCCCACTGTCCTGATTGTTAGCCATTTGTGCTGCGCGAACCTCGGGGATTTCGGTGTACTTCTCCGGATTGGCTGCGCGATCAGCTACAGCGTCGGCGTGCAACTTGTCGATGGTGGTGCAGCCGGTGTTTGCCAGAGCGATCAGTGCTACGAGGCCGAATGCTGCGATTTTGATAGTTGCTTTCATGGTGTTGCTCCTTGGTGTGGGATTCAGTGACTGTTTGTCGCTGATGGCCCATTCTAATAATTCTTTACGGTCGTGTAAACCCGGTAAACGAATAATTTACTGTGTTTACAGTTATTTTTTTATGACAGTTATACTTCACAAAATCTAGAGCGTCAGGCCGTAACCGCGCCATAGCTAGCGGCCGAATCGGCAAAAACTTTAGGGCGAATAGAAATATTTCTCCTGAAACAATATTGTAACAATGCCAAAATAGGATGCTCGCGCAGTCGGCATCCAATGCCGGTCGTTTAAATCATGGTTCCTGCACCAGGTGGGTGCATCAATGGCAGCCAAACATCCGCTATTCACGGTCTGTGCCGGAGTGTCCAATGGGGGGTACTTTAGTCGTAGGTCGACACATTCCGTGAGAGGGAGCATCTCCCTGCCTGTTAACATTATTTTTAGTTGCACAGAATAATTAAAGACCTGAGGAGCTGTATCAATGCCACAAAAATCCTTGTCGCTGGCCATCGCGCTGGCGAGCGTTTCGCTGGGTGTTCAAGCCGCAGAAACAAAGCCAAGTGGCTTCGTTGAAGACAGTCATCTCGCCGTTCAAGCGCGTAACTTTTACATCAACACGGATAACCGTGACGGAACCGCCAATCCATCAAAACAAGAAGAATGGGGCCAAGGCTTCATCTTCAACTTCACATCTGGTTATACGCAGGGCACCGTGGGCTTCGGCGTCGATGCTATCGGCTTGTATGGCGTTCGCCTCGACTCTGGCAAGGGCACTGCTTACAACGCCGGCAGCGTGGGTAAAGGCGGCACAGTGTTCCCGAGCGACAGCGACGGCCGCGCTGTAGGCGACTTCGGTAGCCTGGGTGTGACCGGCAAGATGAAGATCTCCAAATCGGAGCTGCGACTCGGCACGCTCCAGCCGAAGCTGCCGGTTGTGCAAACCAACGATGGACGCCTGCTGCCACAGACTTTTGAAGGCGGTCAGGTCACAAGCAACGAAATCGAAAACCTGACGTTGATCGGCGGCAAGCTGGAACACGCCAAGGGTCGTAACTCCAGCAACATGGACTCGCTGACTATCGCCGGATCCAACGGCAACCCGCAGACTGCAACATCCAATCAGCGCAGCAACGAGTTCTACTACGCTGGTGGTGACTACAAGATCACCAAGGATCTGATGGCGCAGTATTACTACGGCAGCCTGGAAGACTTCTACAAGCAGCACTTCCTCGGTCTGACTCACAACTGGGCTTTGCCAGTGGGCAGCCTGAAATCTGACCTGCGCTACTTCTACAGCGATTCTGACGGCAAGAACGGTAACCAAGAAGGCCGCATTGCCGGCTATCGCTCGTCGGGCTACAACAACAACGGCGGTGAGGTCGACAACCGCACCTGGTCGGCGAAGTTCACGTACAGCCTTCAAGGGCACTCGTTGGCAGCCGGTTATCAGCGAGTCGACGGAACGTCCGACTTCCCGTTCCTGAACCAAGGTGACGGCTCAACTGCATACCTGATCACCGACGTACAAATCGGTAAATTCCAGCGTGCCGGTGAACGTACTTGGCTGGCCAGTTACGGATATGACTTTGCAACTATCGGCGTTCCTGGCTTGACCACCTCGGTCATGTACTTGAAGGGCGATAACATTGCAGCCCCTGGTAATGACCGCCGCGAATGGGAGCGCGATTTCCAGCTGGGCTACGTGATTCCGAGCGGTTCTCTAAAGGGTTTGGGCTTGACCTGGCGCAACGCATCCTTGCGCTCTGATGCAGTAAATCAGCGCGATCAGGATGAAAACCGGCTCATCGTTTCCTACACCTACAACTTCTTCTAATCGAAGAAATGAAAAAGCCCCGACATGATCGGGGCTTTTTTAATTGCAGCGTTTGTGCCTTTGCAGTCGGTACAGCACGCCATCAGTACAACGCATCAACCACGGGGCAATGGCGTTACTCTCAATCCGCAAGCTTGATGATGTCCAAGTACCAGCCATGCTGGTTCGGCGTAGGCCGGAAGCCAAGGTCGGCCGCCTCAGCTCGCTTTGCCTTGCCCTTGTAGAGTTCCCAGCTGCCCCAGCAGACTTCGACGACTGGATCTTTGAGCATGGACTCTTTAGCTACGGAAATTCTGCGAGCAAGTTCCAGTGTCCGCTTTTGAGCGTCTAACCTGGCCATCACGTAATGCACTCGATCAGGCTTCACGCTTCCCGGTGTGTAGAGCACGCTTTCAGGGTAGACCCGTACTGAAATCATCTCCAAGTCATCGCCGCGAACCTTTGAGTGCGCCACGCTCGACAGGCGCTGCATGTACACCGCCCTTTGCTGCTTCAAATCCTCTGCGTCCCTATGCGCCTCGAACCCCATGCGCGCCCAGAACTCTACGGAGCTTCTCGGCTCGCATTGAGTCACGAGCACCGCATTGTTTTTGGCCTCCTCTTTACGGATTGCGTGCTCAACAAGTGCCCGCCCAACGCCACGACCGTGGTAGTCGCTTCTCACCTGAAGAATGGAGCCGAGCGATATCCCGTAAGTCAGGAAACCGATAGGTCCTACACCATCGACAAAGACAGTCACTTCTTTCTCGGCCGTGGCCTTTTGGATGCCCCCCCAGTTATGGATGAACCCATGGCCATCGTGCTCTTCAGCCTTTAGCCACTCATGGATGAATGGCAAGTCAGCTTTGGTGGCAATGCGAATACTTGAGTGGCGACTTTTTTTGTCCGGCATGGGTGATTTCCCTGTTACGCCTGTTTGCTATCCGCGTACATCTTGCGTCGAATCTGCTCTTGCACCGGTGCTGTTTGAGGCCGCACGCCGCGCCACAGGTAAAAAGCTTCCGCTGCCTGCTCAACAAGCATTCCCAAGCCGTCCATTTGCAACGCGGCATGGTTCTCTATTGCCCAGCGGCAGAACACCGTCGCATCCTTCCCATACATCATGTCGTAGCAAACGGTTCGCCCTGGTGCGATCAAGCATTCCTTAATCGGCGGCATGGTGCCGTTTAGGCTGGCCGACGTAGCATTGATGATCAGATCAAACGGCTCATGCAAGCTTTCAAATCGGCTTGCAGTGACTGGCCCCAGATCCGCGAACTGCATGGCAAGTGCCTCCGCCTTCTCAATTGTGCGGTTGCCGATGACTACTGCGGCGGGGTGTTCGGCAAGCAGCGGCTCAAGCGAACCACGCGCCGCGCCACCGGCGCCGAGAAGCAGGATGCGTTTACCTTCAATGGACACACCCGCGTGCCGCAGATCCCTCAGTAGGCCAGCACCGTCGGTGTTGTCGCCGAGAAGGCTCCCGTCGGCTAACTTGCTTATGGTGTTCACCGCCCCGGCGCGTAGCGCCCTGTCTGTCAGCTTGCTCACCAGCTGGTATGCCTCCTCCTTGAATGGCACAGTCACATTCGCCCCAAGCCCTCCCTGAAAAAAACGCGCAGCACAGCCGGCGAAGTCATCGAGCGGGGACAGCAAGGCGCCATATTCCATGTGCTGGGCTGTCTGCTGGGCAAAGACGATGTGCAGGAGAGGGGACTTGCTATGCCCAATGGGGTTGCCGATGACAACGTAGCGATCCATGGGCTGTACTTCACCGGGTTTAGACTGACTGATCATGTTCACCACCATTCAGTTTCGGATCCGCAAGCCAATCACGATTTTGCAAGTAATAATCGGTCAGTCGTGCTTCTTCGCTACCTGGCTCAGCTTTCCAGTCATACGACCAGCGAACCTGCGGTGGCAGCGACATCAGGATCGATTCAGTGCGTCCACCTGATTGCAAGCCGAATAGGGTTCCTCGGTCATAGACAAGGTTGAACTCAACATAGCGGCCACGGCGGAATTCCTGAAACTCACGTTGCTGTGCGGTGAATGCCTGGCTCTTGCGGCGCTGCATGATCGGTAGGTACGCCTCGATGTAGGCGTCTCCCACCGCTCGCCAAAACGCGAAGGTCTTGTCGAATCCCCATTCATTTAGGTCATCAAAAAACAGGCCGCCAATTCCGCGCGGCTCATTCCGGTGCTTGATATGGAAGTAGGTGTCGCACCACGCCTTGTAACGGGGATACACGTCCGACCCAAATGGCGCGCACGCCTTTTCGGCGACACGGTGCCAGTGCACGCAGTCCTCTTCGTTACCATAGTAAGGGGTTAGGTCAAAACCACCGCCGAACCACCAAACCGGTTCCTCCCCGTCTTTTTCCGCGATAAAAAATCGGACGTTGGCGTGAGAGGTTGGAACGTGTGGATTGTACGGATGAATGACCAATGACACGCCTAAAGCTTCAAAGCCGCGACCGGCCATTTCAGGTCTGTGGGCGCTGGCGGAGGGGGGCAGCGTGCTGCCAAAAACGTGAGAAAAGTTGACGCCGCCTTTCTCAATGACATCGCCATTTTCAATCACGCGGGTGATGCCGCCGCCACCGCCTGGGCGTTTCCATGCATCCTCCACAAACTGGGCGCTGCCATCTTCGGATTGCAACGCCGCGCAAATGCGGTCTTGCAGATCAAGTAGGTAGGCTTTAACAACCTGGGTGTGGTTGGACATAGCAGAACCTTAAATTGCGTGGGCCTATGTCAGCCGGCCGCTGTTTTCGGATGTGTGTTGAGCGTCTGTACCCACTCGCTGATTACCGGTTCGAAGTCCGGCATTCCAGATTCATGCTGGGTCTCGCACGCGGCCAACAGCATGGCGCTGAATTCTAGCACTGCCGAGTAACGTGCAGATTGGATGGTTTCGGGTACGACTGTGAGGTTTGCAACAGCGGAAGCCGCATCTCCGCCACTTGGATCAAGGTTTTCGGCGAGGCAGCTCTCAACGGTCGTCCAAATCAATTTGGCCCAGATGCTCGTTTGAGTTTTTTTACCACCTGGGCGCATCGCAAGAACATTGGAAATGCGCTGCACAACCTGATCGCGCAACATGCCGTCGACGCACTGGCCTTTTGCTGAACGTTGAGGTGCCGCAAGCAATTGGGGCAGGGCGTTGACAGCGCCAACGATTAAAGCACCGTATGCTTCACCCTCGGGGCCTTCCTTGAGCCTGCAAATGGGTTGATTGCCGGAAAGAATGCCTGGCTTGTCACCCCCGACGCTTCCAAGCTGAAGGCTTGCGTTCGGCACTGCGCGCATCAGACTACTGATTTTGTTGTGTGGCATGACTGTTCCTATGTGTTCGTCTGAAGGTTGTGCTTCACGCGCCATGCACGAAAGCTCACGGCAGTGCTGCTATCGCCTGCTGGCACATAATCCACCGAAACATGGCTTGTTGAGTCTGTGGGGCCGGCAACCGGCTCGCCGCACGTTGTGCACGAGAACAGCTCAAAGAGCCCCTCTGCGCCGCGCTGGAACGCCCAGTGGCCGCTATGCTGGTCGACATACAAGACCCGCGATGACCGATCGATCGTTTTGACCAGCGATAGACACAGTCGGCGGCGGTCCTGGGTGTGCGGAGCAACATCACTTGTCATCATCTGAATTACCCCATTGCCTTAATAGCGTCTTCGCCGAGCTGGCGGCTGTACTTGCGCAGCAGATGGCGCGCATAGGCGGCATGGATTGGCTCAATCGCTGGTAGCAGGGCCAGACTGCGTCCAACCTTGGCGTCGGGACCGGAAAAACCGACGTCATCTTGTGAGGCCGCACCGTCGCAGACACCGGCAAGGGCGCGTAGGTTCTTGTGCACCGCAAAGACTTGCACCGGGGTGATGGTCGCCGCTTCGCCTTCAAAGCCACGATCAATTGCGCGCTGTGTAGTTCGCGCAGCACTGCGTAGTGCGCGAGCCTGATCAGCGCGAGACGTCGAATCTGCAACCCAATGAGCGATAGCCTTGGCATCAATGACAGCCAGTGGTGGCATCGTCTTGCTTGCCGCTTGAGTTATGGGTGAAACGGCGCCGGCAATACGCTCAAGCGCTTGATCAAGGGCGCGGCAGGCTTCGACATATCCTGCATTGGCCGACGTCTTGAGTAGCGCTTGAATGGCCTCGACGACTTCGACGCTGACGGTGAACCCACATTCGGTAATCAGGTGGGTGACAACCGAGATGGCGCCGTTATGGACGGGCAAGGCCCAAGTCTTGGTGCTACCGGCATAAACAGAGCCTGAAACCGATTTGATCAGTCGCACATAGCCTTCGTTGTAGCTGAAGCGAACGCTCAGAGTTATCAGGGAGCCAGCAGAGAATGCACCGGTCACGTTCAGCGAGGGCACGGTAGCGGCGGTAGCCGGCGCGGTGAAAGCATCCTTGATGCGCTGGGCGGCGGTGTGGCTCACCACAAAGTCGTTGGCAAAGGCAATTCGGGCCAATGCAACAGCCGAAGGGGCGTCTGTACCGACTTGCCAGTAGACATCGCGGCCCAGCTTGCAGAACTTGCGCACAGGAAGTTCGCGAACAGCAGCAAGAAGCAGCTCGGACTTTGGAAAGTACACTCGAAAGCTAGCGGAAGCCTCATCGAACGCGATTACCTTTTCCATTGCTTGCTCCTAGTGTCCAGTGACTGTGGGGGCAGTATTCCTCAAGCAATTATGATATGCAAATATAATTTATTCATTCCCAATGCAGGCACAAAAAAACCCCGCAATGGGCGGGGCTAATGGCCTGGCTGAACCGGAGTCAGTCAGCTTGTGGAATGTGTTTGGCAAGGCTTTGAAAACCTACACCTGCATTCCGTCTAACTGCGTCGTAGTAGTATTTCTCGATTTCCAGAACCGCTCCAAAGGGCAGGTGAGGGTTGTCGCGATACGAGGTTGCAATCAAACCCTTCAAATCATCAGGAAAAGGGGCCTTTGCGACTTCCTTGAGAAAATCATCAGTCACCGCGACGTTTTTGAGGAAATCATCCTCGAACGTCCAGCCGGGAAATCCCAACACCAACCACACCACGAACGCTACGAACAACCCCGCTGCTAAAGGAATGAAACTATCAAATTTGATAAAGCAGCAAAATGCCACAACAGCAATAAGCAGCGTCAGACAGTTAGCCTTCACCTTTTCGCTCGTATTGTACTTGCGACTACGATAAGCACTCATCAAATGAACCAGCTCAACATTCACACTCATAAAACACCTCGTTGATTAACCACAACCTATTATTGAACATGAGCAACAGAGAATACAAATAAATTGTTGCCGAATTTCCATCGAAAACAACCAGTTTTCCATGAGTCTGTTATTGCAATGTAATACTGGGCATCAGGATCTTTCAAAAACGAGAGTTGTTGTCCGAGGCCAGTCCGTAAAACACTCAAGTTGAATTTGAGAGCCTTGCGTGGGCGGATCAAAATCAACCGTAATGAACTCGCCATAGCCCGAAACATGGTCGTAATGGGTAAGGCACCACTCATCACAGTGAAGGCTCAACAGGTGGGCGAGCTGTAAGGCCGTTGGCCGCAGTCCGGATTTGATTTTGAATTGAGCGTTGCCATTCACTGGCCCATGGCGCAGAGATGCGTCGACCGGCGTAGGCATCACACCTGACACGCCGGTTATCTCAATCGTGACCTGGTAGACCATTACACATGCTCCACAGGTCGAGAAACCCGTACCTGCTGGCCTTGTTGATGCCCAATCATTAGCAGGGAGGGCGTTGGCTGTACTGCATAACCAGTAGCGCGCAATTCATGGCGCCATTTCAGAATCAAATCCAGCAGGGCGTCGAGGCCGGTCGCTCGTCGCGTTTCAGAATTCAAAATCCCAGACTCGCGATCCTTGAAGCAGACTCGAAACGAGTGTTCCGTGCTTGGTAGCACTACGGTATCGGTCGCGTGACGCACAATGAAAATCACGTCTTGGTACGTCCGTGTGAGGTAAAAGCGTTGGCTCTCAAGTGAGCGAAGTTCAAAACCAACAGTTTCCCAGCGTTCTTTTTGAATTTGAAATTCACTCATGTGAACAACTCCTTTTGTTAGCGAGGCTTAAACGGCCGGCTGGGCTGTAGTTACTGGCGCAGCTTCTTGCAATGCTTCACGAGCAAATTCCATTTCAGATTTGCTGTAAACCCCTTGCGGTGCGCTGATCATCTCGATCAACTTTTCAGGCGGCTGCTTGCACAGGTACTCGCGATAGAGTTTCTTGTTTGCTCGAAACTCCCACACAAGCCATAAGCAGAGAAAAACAAAGGCAAAGATCGAGTAGGGGAGCATCTTTCCGTTATCACCGAGTGCGTTGCCAATTTTCCACATGGCAATCATGATCAGCATGAGCACGGCATAACCAGCGCTGAAAACAAATGGCGCAAGCGCCAGGCACACGGCAACACGAATAGCAGTCTTCTTTTTGCTGCCTGGTTGATTCTTTTTAAATCGACTCATGGTCATCAGCATATTGGTAGTGTCCTGTTCAATGCATCGTGAAACGCTGTTGTACCTTGCTCACACTTTCGTACTGAAATTGGGCCTCAATAGGCGGGTTTGGGAACGCCGAGAGGTCGGTTTCAGCCATGGCGCTGAGCAAGTTGATTGGCAGGCTGAAATTCCCTTGTGGGACGGGCTTGCTGTATTTGAAGCGGCTGAACTCGGAAGGGTGGAAAACGCCATGGGGGGCGTCTGCGCCAAACCACATCCGTGCCCGGTAGTCGACGATGGCGCCGTCTGACAGCGTGATCCAGCAGTGGAGCACTTTTGCATTCGGATCGGTGGCAGGGAGGCTGGTATCAACCAACATGCCCATAAACACCGTGTATTGAATGCTGGCTCGATTGAAAAGGGCTGCAATCACCCTCGACATGCCGTCGCATTCCAGCGACAAATTTTCGAGGGGGTAGAGCCAGCGCTCGATGGCGGAATGCGCAGCAAGCGAAGAGGCGGGGTGCAAATTCATTTGGATGGTCCTAATTCAAGCAGTGATGCGGCCTTCTCAGTCAGGAACACATGCCGGCGCCCGCTGGCACCCCCTAGATACTCGCCTTCGGCAAGCTCGCAGAAACCCATGCTCCGCAAGCGAGTGATGCAGTTCTCTGCTGCTGTGCTGGCGCGGGTGCCCGTTGTTCGCTCATAGATGTTTGCCGGCGAGTCGCCCTGGTTATGAATCAGATCAACGGCCACCAGCAGCATCAACGCGTTTGTACGTGGGTGTTCGGCCAGTACCTCACCGACAAAACGGCAGAGTCCTTCAACGCGTGGTGTTGTTTCGTAGAGCATCAATCATCATCCTTAGCCGTTCCCGTACATCGTAGAGTATCACGATACGTTGCCTATTGACCTTGTTCAAGGTGAACCGCTGGTTTTAAACGCGGAGAGTGCTGTTTTCCGAAGTTGATGTAGAGTTTTGGAAATTGCTGAAACAAAAAAGCCCGCATGAGCAGGCTTGGGGGGGGGAATACCTTTCGTTAACTCTTCGCGTTAAGCGTGAAAGCCGCAATCCAAATTATCTGTTTTGGCCTTTGAGCCATCACGACGTTCTTGGAGGATGCGATACATCTCTACCTGAGCATCCGAATCGCCAGCTTCGGCCAAACACTCCAGGCAATCACCACCGCAATCTTGAAGCTCAGGCGCAGTTCCAAGCGGTCGCTTACAGATCAAACAAGCATTCATCGCGATATTCCTAAGCTGATTCTGCGTCGGGGATTATGTCACTCCGCCCTCGATGCTCTCGACTATAGGGGCTTTTCTTTCGTCACACATTCCATGTTTCTCGTTTATTTCGACTTCGCCGAGCTTGGAAAGCGCCTCCAGTTCGCTGGCCTTCTGCATGTGATTTTTGTAACGACTTAAACGCACTGAGTCGGAGGACTCAGAATAAAGGGCGGCAGTGGCCATAGCCCTGTGCGCCTTAGCTCGATTGGCTGGACTAGTAGGATTTAGGCTAAGCACCCGGCGCTTTTTCTTTATGGCGTCACTCAAGAATGCGGCTCCGTTCTTTTACATTTAAGCGTTCACTCGGTGATTTTCCGTTACAGGTTGTAGGTTTGCAAATAGGTGATGCAGTCAAGCATCGCTTCGCGCTCTGACTGTGCAGTACCCCAGCCATAGTCTTCACTAGCTCGTGAATCTGAGGCGATGCCAAACGTAAGCAAGAGTGCAGCCACGCATGGGAGGACTGAAGGGGGCTTGAGCATCAGGTTTTTCCCTGCTCGATCCTGGGGAGCGAAAAGCGTCCCTCTCTACGTCTTCGGCCCCAGCTTTTGAGGGTCGGGGCTTGGGATGCAGCGGACGACGTTTCCGTGGACTAAAAGGGATTGAACAGGATCAGTAACGCCGCCGCGATAACAGTCCATGCCAAGACGGTAATTTTTCGGGCCGGCTTACCTCGGCGCTTCAACCACACAGATCCTTTGTCGAAGGTCAGGATCGCCGGGTACTTCTCGGTGTTGTTCTCTTCCTGCGAAGGGATAGGATGGATCATGATATTTTCCTCTGCCTTAGGAATGAACTGAAGCCATTGGTCTACGCTAATAGTTTTTCGAGCAAAGGGCCAAGCATACGCTCGCAATAATTCGAGCCGTCCATTAGCAAAAACACGCCACCGATGCGTAATGCCTCCAGTGTGATGAACCCCGCTGCCTTGCTCGCCTCGCTTACTGTGGTAACGCACGATGTGAGTAGCGGCGCCGTCCTGATAAATACCGGGGTAGGCCTTAGCAATCTCGACCGCCTGTTTCAGCGTCGACAAGTCATTGCGATAGGGAAAATCATCCGAATTCGAAATCCCTCTTACCTCGTATTTTGTCCAACTCTTACGGGTTTCCATCGTCATTTTCCCTTAACTGGGGGCCTGATCGAGAGCGGCTGTGGAATCACGAAGATTTACGCTTAGCCCCCAAACACCAATGACTGCTACACCGACAAAGCCCGCGATTAAAAACGCCGGCAGGACAAATGCTAGGGAGTTGAAACCGTAGATGCCTCCGAGCGAAATGAGCGAGAGGAAAGCGGCCAAAAACGCGAGCAGTTTGGTAGGCAAAGACTCCCGCTCACGAACCCATTCAGCCTTCAATGTATCGACCCGAGATTGCAGGATTTGCGATGGGTACTGCATCAACTGCTCGGTGTGCTTGTTCATGCTTTGTTCCTTGTTCATCTCGTGTTTTTCAAGTCGGTTCTGTTGGCAGAGGCCTTTCGCTCACAGCGAAGGACGATCATCAAGCCAACCAACATCAAAATCAGGCCCATCCACCAGCTACCGAAATAGAATGTCAGATAGCCCAGCTCTAAGGTTACGAATGCGCAGATCCCCAACTGTCTAAAGCCTTTAGAGGCACAGACTTTGCCGGCTATGGCCGCTGTGAGAAACAAAACGATATGGCTCAGAATTGCGAGCATCGAATTTTCCTTTACACCTGAGGTGGAACGGCGGGGCCAGGTTTGTTGTCGTCAAGGTTCATCGCTGTGACCTTGAAGGTGAACCCCGATTTTTGGTCCTTCATTACGGTGTTGCTTTCGGGGATACCCTGGAGCAATTGATCGAAAGCCTCCTTGAGCGCCTGCTGCAAGTGCTCAGGCGAGGCCCCATAGAGGTTCAAGGCGACATGGACCTGGAACGGCAGTTGATTTGACATATCGATTTTCCGTGATCAGTTGATTGGTTTTTCATCATGTGAAAAATATCCGCCGTAAGGCTCGTCGATCTGCTGACGTCTTTCGTCCGCTGCGTCTTCTGAATTGCTTGGGCCAGTGAGCCACATTGCTTCGGCAGAAGCCCGACTTTCAAACTGCCAACGTTCTTGGCCGTCGCAATGAAGATCTACGGTCAAAACCACAGAAAGCTCTGTGCCGACTGCCCCAGCCGGCTCCGCAAACTCGATACATCCAGCGCAATACCAATCCCAGGCTGCTTGGCGGGTATCAAAAAGCGGTCGCCTAGCGTTGCCCACGGTTCCGTCATAGATCAGGTACAGCCTGCGGCCATCCTCGAAATCAACCGCGCCTAACGAACGTGACATACATTTTCCCTCAACTTGACGCGGCGGTCGGATGGCCAAGATCACGCAGCCCTGATAAAACCGCGCGAGGTTCTGCACCGGCCAAAATCTGATCGGTAAACGACTGAAGCAACCCGTTTTCTTCAAGATGACGCCAGTCGTCACCTGTTAGGATTTGACTGTACAACTTCACACCGTCCGCCTCGGTCATCACGTAAACGTGAGACGTGGGCGATGGGCATTCCTCGGGATACCAGTCGCCGTAGCTTTCTGCACGCTCCGAACCCTCTTCCTGTTCAACCCAGTAAGAGCATTCGGCATTGCTATCAGTGACGATGAGAAACTCGGCGGACGCCTTTTTGAAGTGTTGAGACATGACCTTTCCGCGTTACTTCGGCTGCAAAGCCGTGGTGGCCATTGACGCTGCGAACGCTGCGGCATGCTCTTGCTCAATTTCGCGCAGGGCCTGCGCGCCCTCGGCACTCATACCGGTGTCGTCTTGGTTGCCGAATTTCAGCAATGCGAGCATGGAGTAGAGGTGCAGGAGAAAGTCATCGCGGTTTTCTTGGGTGACGACGCCCTGGGCACGCTTTACGTAGAAATCTTTTACCACTTCCAACTCTTGGCGAGCTGCGTGGATCATCGTGTTTTCAAGCTGGCTCATCGGCTGCTGATCCTCAACAATTTGTCGAACGCAAAACTGCGCCCGTCTACGACCTCGGCCCGCACGAGGCGGGCTTTAGGGTGCAGCGGTCTTTACCTCGATCACTTCGACGCTGCGAGATAGCTGCCATCTGCGCGCCGCAGCATGGCGCGATCACCAGAGCGCTCTACTGTCCAAATTTCATCTGTAGGGCCGTCTGACAATCCCACAGTGACCGATACGGTTTTTGTGTCAGGTGCGATGACAACACACGACCGTTTGCCATCATCAGAATCAGGTCCGAAGATCGAAGTCATGACATTGGTGTTGGCCGGTGGGCACTCATCTTTGCCAAAAATCGGAACCTGCCGACCATCCACAAGCATTTTGTAGCCTGAGTTGAAAACGAGGGTCATTGGAGCATGATCCGAATTTTTGGCGACCTTTGCGCCTAGCTCTTTCGCTGCGTCACAACCCGACAAACCGAGTGCAAGAACCAAAAGTAGCGGTACGTTTTTCATTGTGAATCCCTTGTGTGATTGAGGTGGCGGTTTGCTGCCACTCAACTCATCGCCTCCCGGTCCACCGACCGGTAAAAAATTTGGCGGACAATTTCTATAACAAATCAGGCTTTGTATCGGCGCATGAGATAAGGGGTGGTAGCTTTGGTGGGCGGTCAGCTGGCCGTCCACGCAGCCCAACACGCTATAGGTTGGCGCCGCCGTCCCTGACCCACTGCATTGCGGTCGCGTTGTGGTGGTGCAGCTTGGCGGCAGTCGCCTCGCTCATCGGGAGCCCACCGATACCGGGGTATGCAAGGTCAGTCAGCGCGGTAAGTCGGCTGACCTGGGCATGTACGTCCGGTTTCTCCACTCCATCGGTTTTCCGGTGCTCGCTCTTGATAAGCCATCGGAGCTGCACCAGAGCTTTCTCAACCGCGACGATCAAAGCCACCTCCCAGTTTTCAGACATACCAGTTGCATCACGTTTTTCAATCACAGGGAGTCCTTAAAAGTTTTGGTTGGGCAAGTTGTTTATGATCGAATACTTTTGACTGGAACGCTAAATGCGTGCTTGTACTGACGAAGGCAACAAAGGGCCGGCGTGTTCTGCGATTTTTCCTATTGCTTAACGCAAACCGCTTTCAGGAAGATGTTTTGCTGGGACTTCTGCCATTTGCTAATGGCAAGTTCACAGGTTCTTTCGGATGTGAAGCCCGGAACGTAGAGCATTGGCTGATCCTCTGGACTCAGAATAAGCACCCAGCTTTCTCGTGAGTCATCGGCTTGAACCATTCCCGCTACAACCATAAGCACCGCGATAGATATTGCTTTCATCTGTCCTGCTCGATCCTGGGGAGCGATAAGCGTCCCTCTCCTACGGCCTCGGCCCAACGTTTGACGGCTGGGCTTGTGGTGTACCTGGGCGCTTTCCTAGATAACTGCGATCACTGCGCAGGACGTCGTTGTCTCGCGATTACAGACACAATCAACACACACCCTGCCATTCCAAAAATGGCAAGCGGTGTTGGTACGCCAAACACATGGCTTTGTGCGATGGATTCAACCAGCGACAGCCAAGGCCGGTCGTTGGGTGCCATGCTCGGAAGGAGAAACAGCCCGAGCGAAGCAATCCATACTGCAACAAGCAAAAGAACCGGTTGAAAGATCATGCAGACCGATTCCCATATCTTGGCGAGCAATACGCCAAACAACATGAACGGCAGCAGGACCAGAAAAAACAAAAACTCAAGTAGCACTATCATTGATGGCTCCTAGTGGTGGACGCGAATGCTGAATCCTTCTACTGCGTCGGCCCCGGCTGTTTGATTGGCCAGGGCTTGGGGTACAACGGGCGTTTTCCCTCAACTGCGCATGTTTTCAAAAATGACTCCAGCCAACTTACCGGCGGCAAGCCAGTCCGTTAGAAGATCGAGAGCCATCACTTGGAAATCGACCGTACAAGCTGCGTCTCGGAGTGCCTGCTCCAGATCACTAAGCTCCAGTCGCAGTTCATCGACGTCAGTTGCCGGCACCGAGTGAGTCAGCAAAGCGGTGGCGAGTGCTTCGTCAAGTTTTTGATCGAGGACTTCAGCCTCAGCCTGCGTCAATGGATTCCGGTTGGTTAGACGATCGTAAACCGTCAATGGGTGTGGATCTGAGCGCATCGCTTTCCTCGATCAGTTAGGCAACATGCTGGAGAGATAGAGCGCTGACCATGCCAACATTGTTGCGCTCGGTTGCTCCAAGGCCACACGAACCATTTCTTCGGCGTCCTGGCCGGTGCATGAATGCACCGCATGCCCGAGTCGCAACAACTCAACAGGAACACCCTGATTGCGGGCCATCGTTGCAAACTCGTACGCCTTGGCCTGACCGTAGACCGTGACCGCATTGAACCGCGAACAAAGCATTGCAATGGCCTGCACCTCGGCTTCTGGCAACAAAATGGTTTCACCGTCGCAGAAGACCTGACGGATGCCTTCCAAGGCATCTAAAGCTTCCATGTAACGCGTTGGCTCTACAGTTGCCGAAACAGATGGATACTCCGGGTAATCGTGTTTCATGGCGCATTTTTCCTTCTACTCAGCTACCGAGCTTTAGCCCGGCATTCTTGACGATTGCACCACCCTTATTCAAGGCTCCAGCTTGGTCTGTGACGACCGCGTAGTGCCCATCTGGAATGTCACTAGTCAGAGGCCCGCCGCACTGAGGACAGACTGGCACAGCGACAATTGCAACGTCAGACGGCACATCGTTTTGCCACCAGACTTTCCGGCAGATACCAAGGCAGGCATGGGCGGGCTTACCTTTATTGGCGCTGTAGATCAGGTGATTTTTCGTTTTTACGATTTGCATAAGCCTATTCCCTGGACTCTTGTCTACCCGAGCTACTTCATCAGCGGTCGGGCTGCGGTTCTCGTCTAAAGCTTTCAAGCCAATGTCGGATCGCTCGCTGCGCAGCTGTGCGACTTCCGCCCGAAGGCTTTCCACGATGTGGATGTAGTGGGGGAGCCCGCAGAATTCGGAAAAAATCGTACGCTAAGGTTTTTCGATCAGCCGTAGGGGCCTGATTCTGTGGCTCTGCGGTACGCCGAGATGAAGGAAATTTAGGACATTGGCTCTGTAGGCCATTGTTTTAAAGCCATTAGGTTGTAAATGCCCATGTCTCGCGGGTGATGGCCGCAATGGTGACAGCCAAAGCCTCGGAAGGGCCTCCTGCGACCAAACAACGTTGCCATGGCTCCACCTCGATTGCGGCATTTTTAGCCGTCGGGCGCACGACTACGAAGGCGTTGAACCCAGGTGATGCCTCTTCGACCTTCACATCCCACTCATAACTGGACGGCATGCCACGATAGCGTAGCGACAACAGGCGGATCGCATCGTCCAGCTTTTGAGTGGGCTTGAGCTGCTGAGACTGAATGCCTAGCATTTGCATGAGTTTGCGGTCTAACAGGTCCGAACCACCCTTGGTCTCGCTACGGGTAAGCTCCTTGAGTAAGTCGTCCAGTGCCCAGCGTGTTGCAGCGTTCGGAGTGCAGCGAGCTGTCGTCACCTCCCGGATTGCCAAGTCGCGGCCATCGGGTGGCAGATCCCAGTACCAAGCAGCAGCGGGTAAGCGATCACTTTGAAGCATGCCGTCTCGGTAGCCAGGTAACTTAGGCGTTGTGATATCGATTAGCACTTGCACTACGGCTCCGACAAGGAAGCCTCCCACGAGGCTGACCATAACCGTGCGACTCATTTCTTCGGTGGTGGCTGTCAGCAGAAATTGCCGCATGCTCTCGTAGTCACCAAGGGCACCAACAAGCAGCAGAAAAAACGGAGCCCACGGCGCGAGCCTGCCCCCTCCAACTATCGACTGGTGAATGACCTGGTGTAGGGTTGGGCGAGTCCAGCGGGACTCGATTTTGGCCCTGTGCTTACCAAGTATGCCGCTCACTGCGGCGTTGAGTTTTTCAATGTCCAATCCACGCATTATCGATCCTCGCGTGTGTGCCACAGGCGCAGCAGATAGATGGTGGAGCCCTGAATTTCGTAACGCAGCTCGTAGTGACCGATCTGAATTCGGCGCACATCGCGCGGATCGAACTCTTCCAGTCGTTCGCCAATTCGTGGATTAGTCAGCAACGTGGTTGGAGCAGTCGTGAGCTGTTGGACCGTATGCGCGGCAGCAGGTTGGTTCACGGCGGCCAGAAACTCGTACAGCCGGGTAATGTCGGAAAGCGCCTTGCTTGTCCACTTCAATTCCATCAGCGCGGCACCGGCAACGGAGTGTCGGTGCTGAGGCTATCTGCCCAGGCCTGGACAGCTTGGTGGTCAATAACGCGGCCAGCGTCAACATCGGCCAATGCCTCACGGGTCAGGCGACTACGCTCTTCTTCCTGGTCTATCCAGGCGGAAAGAGCCTGCTTCACGATCCAGTTTTTGGAGCGCTCTAGACGCTCTGCCATCAAATCAACCTTCTCAGCCAGTTGCACAGGGACGTGAGCCGTGACGGATCGAGTCTTGGCGGTAATAGCCATAATAATTACTCCAATGCTGCGAAATGCTATTTGTGAGAACTTGGGCGCCAAACAGGCGCGGCGTTCGCAAGCGTCATAGACCCTTGTTTGGTAAACCAAGCATGCCTATCAATTTCAGAGGCAAGCCGTGCAATCTCCAGGTGAACTAGCTCTTTAGACCAATGCGGGACTCGGGTAGAAAAGTCGCCGGCGCTCTCGATCAAAGCACGAATCAATTGATCCTCGAATCGAGTTGACGAAAAGCACATCAACCATTGCTCCAATTCTTCCTCAGTATTCATATCTGGCAACGACGCTTTCAGTCGCTCAGCCCGACTGGCCCCACCAAAGAAATAAATGACATCCTTTGCAGGCATCAAGACGTTGTTTTTAGCAGGCGTGGCCCAAAAGCGGGGTGACGGAACTCCGTGTAGTAGCCTGGCGCAGCGGGTGCCGGAGTATGGGTTGCTCAGCCACACATCTATCCGCACCTCATCTTTCCAACTGCCTGCCTTGGTCAACGCGTCTCGGGCGGAAATGAGTAAGCCATCCACCGTGCCGGAAATCTTAGTGGCAGCTCGTTCGAGCAGCATGGCTTCGGTCTGATTAAAGCGAGTCATCAATTACCTGTCCTTGCCTCAGTAGCGCTGTTCAGTATTTTGAATCGTAATGTATCACTACGATGTATTGTCAATCATAGTTAATAATTTCTTGTCGTCAAGCTCTGCTGTCAGTTTGGGCTATACCCTATCCTGATGTCAGGACGCTATAGGACAATCTGTCAGGTTAGAGCGTTAAATCATATTTATTGACACTTGCTAACAAAGGTCATAGATTTAAACCTGACACAACTGACGTGTTGAACGTCATCCACACCAAAAAGGAATCAATATGCCATCGATCAAATCAATACTTCTCGCCGGTGCCAAGCCGGAGGCAGGAACTCTATTGCAAGTGCAGGAAAAAATGGGGACACGCCCAGGGCAGTCGCTGGAATTTATGGTCTTTGAAGTCGAGTACGACCGAAAGAAATATTACTGCTGCTGGGCGGGTGGAGAGATAAAGGGCGGTGAACCGCATATGACCTTGGTTGGTCAGGCAGCCCTTGAAGCACTGTCCAATCTGCCGCTGGGACACAATGACTCGCTAATTTTCCAAGAGCTGAAGCTCGGTTCTACACCGCTTCGGAACAAGGTCAAAGCAACGCTTAAACGTGCACCGGCAAATTCGAAAATCTGTTTTATCGGTGATATGCAGGGTGAGTTGGATGGCCATCTGGCCCAGGTATTCAACTTACAAAAAGGCTCTATCAGCGTTTCACATTGAGAGCCACCGTATTGCAAGAAGGTTAAGAGGCGGCAAATGCTGCCTTTGATCAGTAACAATTGACCCAGCTTACGGAGGCGCCTTGCAGGGACAACGTATCGGCTATGTCCGGGTCAGCAGCTACGACCAGAACCCGGAACGCCAACTGGAACAGACCGAGGTGAACAAACTGTTCACCGACAAGGCCTCTGGCAAGGATACCCAGCGTCCGCAACTGGAGGCCATGCTCGGCTTCGTTCGTGAAGGTGATACGGTCGTGGTGCACAGCATGGATCGCTTGGCCCGCAACCTGGATGACCTGCGCCGGCTGGTGCAAAAGCTGACCAAGCGCGGCGTGCGTATCGAGTTTTTGAAAGAAGGTCTGGTATTCACTGGTGATGATTCGCCGATGGCCAATCTGATGCTGTCGGTCATGGGGGCCTTCGCCGAGTTCGAGCGAGCGCTCATTCGCGAACGACAGCGCGAGGGCATTGCCTTGGCTAAGCAACGTGGCGTTTACCGGGGCCGCAAGAAGGCCCTGTCTGACGAACAGGCTGTCGCAGTCCGGCAACGGGCCGCTGCCGGTGAGCCAAAGGCCCAGTTAGCCCGTGAGTTCGGTATAAGTAGGGAAACCCTCTACCAGTACCTTCGCACGGATGACTGATACATGCCCCGTCGCTCGATACTCTCGGCCTCTGAGCGCGACACTCTGCTTGCGCTGCCGGAAAGCCAGGACGATTTGATCCGCTACTACACCTTCAACGAGTCTGACCTGTCGCTGATCCGTCAGCGACGGGGTGATGCCAATCGCCTCGGCTTTGCCGTGCAACTCTGCCTGCTGCGCTACCCCGGTTACGCGCTGGCCAGCGACAGCGTGCTGCCAGATCCGGTCATTGAGTGGGTGGCACGACAGGTTCAGGCTGCGCCCGAAAGCTGGGCTAAGTACGGTGAGCGCGATGTCACCCGCCGTGAACATGCCCAGGAGTTGCGAACCTACCTCGGCTTGTTGCCGTTCGGGTTGTCGGAATTTCGCGCCTTGGTACGTGAGCTGACTGAGTTGGCCCAGCAGACCGACAAAGGCCTGTTACTGGCCGGACAAGCCCTGGAGAGTCTGCGTCAGCAGCGGCGGATCCTACCTACGCTGACGGTGATCGATCGAGCTTGCTCCGAAGCCGTGGCACGAGCCAACCGGAGAGTCTACCGTGCGTTGATCGAGCCACTGAGTCAGCAGCATCGCAACAAGCTCGATGAACTGCTAACCATCAAGTCAGGCAGCAACAGCACCTGGTTGACCTGGCTGCGACAGTCACCGTTGAAACCAAATTCGCGGCACATGATGGAGCACATCGAACGGCTGAAGATCTTCCAGTTGGTGTCCCTGCCTGAAGGGCTCGACCGGAGTATCCACCAGAACCGGCTGCTGAAGCTGGCCCGCGAAGGTGGACAGATGACGCCTCAGGATCTTGGCAAGTTCGAGAATGAACGGCGCTACGCCACCTTGGTGGCCGTGGTGCTGGAAAGCACCGCAACGGTGACCGATGAGCTGGTGGATCTGCACGACCGTATTCTGATCAAACTGTTCAGCAGCGCCAAGAACAAGCATCAGCAGCAATTCCAGAAACAGGGCAAGGCGATCAACGACAAGGTGCGTCTGTACTCGAAGATAGGTCAGGCCCTGCTGGACGCCAAAGCATCAGGTGACGATCCGTTCGCCGCCATCGAGGCGGTCATCCCTTGGGATGAGTTTGCCCAGAGCGTCACTGATGCCGAGCTGCTGGCCCGCCCCGAGGCCTTCGACCATCTGCACCTGGTCAGCGAAAATTTCAACACCCTGCGCCGTTATACACCGGCCTTTCTGGAGGTGCTTCAGCTGCGAGCTGCACCGGCAGCGCAACGCGTGCTGGATGCCATCCAGCAACTGCGGGAGATGAACGCGGACAATCTGCGCAAGGTGCCGTCGGATGCACCGATTGCGTTCATCAAGCCGCGCTGGAAACCGCTGGTGATCACACCGGAAGGCATTGACCGGCGGTTTTACGAGATATGCGCCTTGTCCGAGCTGAAAAACGCGCTGCGCTCCGGCGACATCTGGGTCAAGGGGTCCCGGCAGTTCCGTGACTTTGAAGATTATCTCCTGCCACCCGAGAAGTTTGCCGCACTCAAGAAGGAACAGGCGCTGCCGTTGGCGATCAACCCCAACAGCGACCAGTACCTGGAAGAGCGCTTGCAGCTGCTCGATGTGCAGTTGGCCACCGTCGCCAAATTGGCCAAGGACAACGAACTGCCGGACGCGATACTCACCGAGTCAGGACTGAAAATCACACCTTTGGATGCGGCGGTACCGGACACCGCTCAAGCGCTGATCGACAAGACAAGTCAGTTACTGCCACGTATCAAAATCACCGAACTGCTGATGGACGTGGATGAGTGGACGGGATTTACCCGTCACTTTACCCACTTGAAGGATGGGGCCTTGGCCAAGGATAAAACCCTGCTCCTGTCCGCAATCCTCGGCGATGCCATCAACATCGGACTGACCAAAATGGCCGATTCGAGTCCGGGCATGACCTACGCCAAGTTGTCGTGGCTGCAAGCCTGGCACATCCGCGACGAAACCTACGCGGCGGCATTGGCCGAACTGGTCAATAGCCAGTTAAACCATTCCTTTGCGGTCAACTGGGGAGACGGCACCACCTCATCGTCCGATGGACAGCGCTTCCGCGCAGGCGGACGAGGCGAAAGTACCGGGCACGTCAACCCGAAGTACGGCAACGAACCGGGACGACTGTTCTATACCCACATCTCCGATCAGTACGCACCGTTCAGCACCCGCGTGGTGAATGTCGGTGTGCGAGATTCGACCTATGTACTCGATGGACTGCTGTATCACGAGTCAGATCTACGGATCGAGGAGCACTACACCGACACAGCGGGCTTCACGGATCACGTCTTCGCCCTGATGCACCTGCTGGGCTTTCGTTTTGCCCCGCGCATCCGCGACCTTGGCGAAACCAAGCTGTATGTACCACAGAGCGTACAGGACTACCCGACACTGCGGCCAATGATCGGCGGTACGTTGAACATCAAGCACGTCCGGGCTCACTGGGACGAGATTCTGCGCCTGGCCGCGTCGATCAAGCAGGGCACTGTCACCGCCTCGCTGATGCTGCGCAAGCTGGGGAGCTATCCGCGCCAGAACGGTCTGGCCGTCGCCCTGCGGGAGTTGGGCCGGATCGAGCGCACGCTGTTTATCCTGGACTGGCTGCAAAGTGTCGAGCTGCGTCGCCGCGTGCACGCTGGGTTGAACAAGGGCGAGGCCCGCAATGCCTTGGCCAGGGCGGTGTTCTTCAACCGCCTTGGTGAAATCAGGGATCGTAGCTTCGAACAGCAGCGCTATCGGGCCAGCGGACTGAATCTTGTGACCGCCGCTATCGTGCTGTGGAATACCGTCTACCTGGAGCGGGCAACCCAAGGGCTGACTGACGCCGGAAAGCCGGTGAATACCGACCTGTATCAATATCTGTCGCCGCTGGGCTGGGAGCACATCAACCTGACCGGCGATTACGTCTGGCGGCAGAGCCGCAAACTTGAAGATGGTAAATTCAGGCCGCTACGACAGCTCGGAAAACCTTAGCGTACGATTTTTTCCGAATTCTCTAGGCTCCCCTAGTGCAGTGTCATCACCCCAAGCGTGACCTGGAGCGATGGATAGTTGAAGGCGTCACTCATGATCCACTCCCACGAATCGCGAATATTGAAGGGCGGATTTCAAGTTTAGTGTTCCGTGGAGCCCTCGTAGGATTGCGAGCCCAAAGGTCACGGAAAATTAGCAGCCGCGACTTTCCTCAAGCCGCGCCCATCCAAGAGATAAACAACGCGATATTCCTGCATTGCCCCGCGCTTCCGTGGCACTGCTGGCGATCCACGCTTATTTGCCCAAGAGATAAACCTCGCGATATTCGGCAAGCTCCAGCGCCTGCCGCTTTCAGAGTTAAATCCGTTCAACTCCCCCAAGAGACGGATGAGGCGATATTCGCTGCGGCCGTGCGCCGCTGCCCTAGCAAGGCTGGAAATCACACTGCAAATGGCAAAGAGATAGATCATGCGATATTCGGCAATGCCCCGCGCAGCAACGGTTCTGAAAGGGAACGACGCGCTAAAGGCCAAGAGATAGATCACCCGATATTCGCTTCCCCCAGCGCGGCGGGCCCTGTACAGCAGATGACCACGCCGCTCAAACCCAAGAGATAAAACACAGGATAATCGGCAAAGCCCCAGCAAATGTGGCCTGCACGAGAGCAGGGCGCGCAACCCAGAGACAAATCACGGGATATTCGCCATATCCCCCAGCGCAGCTGCCCTGCAAAGCAGGAGACCAAGCAGCTCAAACCCAAGAGATAAACCAAGCGATATTCACTTAAGTGCCCGCCGCTGCGGGCTCTACACGAGATATTGGCGCTGAAACGCCCAAGAGATAAAACACGCGATAATCAGGAAAGGCCCGCGCAGCAAGGGCCACGCGAGGGAGCGACCCGCTGGACCCCAAGAGATAAATCACGTGATATTCGGCTCAAGCCTGGCCATCTACGTCGCAAGGGGCAGCAGAGCGCCCGTGTAAAGCCAAGAGACAAAGCACGCGATATTCGGCAATGCCCCGCGCAGTAAGGCCCTCGCGACGGAGAAACCACTCAACCCAAGAGATAAAAGACTCGAAATTCGACGCACTCCCCATCGCATAGCGGGAGACCAACTCGCGTATAGCCAAGAGATAAAACACGCGAAATTCGGCAAAGCCCCGCGCAGCAAGGTCTCTGCGGCGGAGTTACCCGCTCAACCCCAAGAGATAAAACACTCGATATTCAGCGCAGGCACCAGCGCTGCTGCCCCTGCATAGCAGGAGACCAACTCGCGTATAGCCAAGAGAAAAAACGCGCGATATTCGTCAAAGCCCCGCGCAGCAAGGACTCCGCGAGGGAACGATCCAATCAGCCCCAAGAGATAAATCACGCGATAATCGGGTTAGGCTTGTGCATCTAAGCCCCGCAGGGCAGTAGACGGGCCGCGTAATGCCAAGAGATAAAACACGCGATATTCAGCAAAGCACCAGCGGCTACGGGGCTACGGGGAGGGGAGGGAGGCGATTCAACCCAAGAGATAGATCACGCGATATTCACATGGCCACCGCACCTGGTGCCCCAAGAACTGCCGACAGAGGCCAAGAGATAGAACACTCGATATTCACGATGCAGCCGGGGAGGCAGCTCGAACGGGAGCCTCAAGGGCAAGAGATGAAACCACCTAAAACCGAGAGACAGAAGGCTCTATATTCAAAATTGATCATAAATCAAACAGTTGCTACCCACTTATCCAGAGTTAGATGCCGCTGACCAAGAGATAAAAGGCGCGAAAATATAATCAGCCCAAGAGATAAAAGAACGTTTATTCCAGGCGCGGTGTAAAAATACCGAGCGCCACGGCTCAAAGCCAAGAGATAAAACTGCTTAAATTCACCGCTCAAAAGAGACAAATCAGCTGAAAACCAAGAGATAAAACGCCGTAAACCCAAGAGATTATGGCTCGCTTAATGCTGGTAAAACTCAATGGGGCTGGGGTTTACGGCCGATTCCCTTCTTTGCTTTTTCCCTTCTCCTTGTAATCTTGTATATCCACTCTACTACCGAGCTACTGGTCACCACTTGGCCTGGGTGACACTCAGCGC
Organism: Pseudomonas sp. UMAB-40; assembly: GCF_900095275.1. Classification (NCBI taxonomy): domain Bacteria; kingdom Pseudomonadati; phylum Pseudomonadota; class Gammaproteobacteria; order Pseudomonadales; family Pseudomonadaceae; genus Pseudomonas; species Pseudomonas sp. UMAB-40. The sequence continues at coordinate 40,677 of NZ_LT607564.1, read as the reverse complement.
GGACGCACCCAAAACAGCTTAGGGAATATCGGCTTTGCCGACCAAATGCCCTCAACTCGGTGAGTGCATAGGTCAAAATCAGCTCTGAGACCATGAAAATGGATTTAGGTCGAAAAAATCATTAATCCTTGCAAACGCCCTGCGTGGCCCTACAGGCAAGGCTCTGTGAATATCCGCTGTTTTATCTCTTGGCACAAAACACGGAATAAACGTTGGTTTATCTCTTGGTTAAACGCTGTTTTATCTCCTGCCCCAGTTGCTAGCCAGCTGTGCAGGCGACTAATGTTCATCTCAATGTTTTCTGGCATACACCCCCAAAAGGTATATTCGGATGTCGAATCCCTCCCTCGCAGCTGAAGAGAAGATCAAGCTCTTTGGTCAAGATGGCGCTTTCACACCTAAGCCAACCCCACCAGCAAACCGCCCAGCTGAAGCCCTGCGATTGTTTCAAGGCTTCCTGTGCAATAGCGAGCTTGAGCGCAATGGCTTAGGCAACGTTATTGCTCTGTGGGAGCAAATCCCGAAGTACAGCGGAGAGCACCTAAACAACAAAGACGGGCTCGTTCCAAACGATCACGTCATTGATTTCACCATTGGGGACCAAGATGCACGAGTTACCCTGTTCCCTGGCACTTACTATCCGAACAGAAAGAATTCGCAGCCAAAACGCCGTTTCCCTGGTGTGAGAGAGCAAGCAGTCGAGCAAGCAATTATTCACCATGCCTGCCTGCAAGCCGAGACACATTCGGTGAAAGGGGAAGTCGCCTACTACGTGAAGTTTTCCATTAGCGGGCTGGCGCGCACCCTGAAATTTATGGGTAGCACTCTTAGCAACACGCAGATTCGCGAAGCACTGGAAGTCTTGTCCAGCAGCATCATGACAATTGGTTCGGGCGAGAACCTACTCAAGGATAACCGCGACCCAATCTTGCCGGGGTTTGAACGCAACAAGGATGAGCTTGAGGTTTCGAATGGCGATGATGTGTGGCGCGTAAAGCTGCATCCGTTGATCGCTCACGCGATCCTCAACGTCACCTACCGACAGTTCCCCATGGGAATCACGAAAGATTACACGCCGCCAGGCGCGTACCTGATCAGGTACATGCACTACATTGTCCCGAACATTTCGACCGCCACTCCATTTTCATTCAGATTGTCGGAAATGAAGCGGCTCACAGCAGGCCTTAATCACACACGAATCGCTGGGAGCATGGCTGCGTTGCTGAAGGATCTGGACAAGATGAAACTCCACGGGTTGCTGGAGTATTTCGACGTTGAGCAAATATTTCCTGTACGCCGCCCTCGTGGCCGTCCGAGTCCAATTGACTTTGAAATCACGATGTATCCTGGGCGGGAGTGGATTAAGAACGTGAAGGCCGCGTCCACTCGGGTAACAGTTACCGAGCAATCTCTTGGGCTACCTCGGAGTGAGCGCCAGCAGCGACAGCTGAACCTGCCAAACTTTTGAGCATAGTTGTGTCGCTGTCCCGATCAACCGCCATTCTGCACTATCAGCAGCAGCCTTCTGGCTGCTTGTGATTCATCGCGTTGGCCCGTGATTAAGCGGCATTGGCCGGAAGGCGTAAATGCGTGATGGCGTAAAGTCCCATGATCCCCTGCCAAGGTAAAAGATCATTCAGACCAAGGGCGAACTGCGACGGGGTCAGCGCTCCAAAACGTCGAACAGGCCATCGGCGCGAAGTAGATCGACAATCACCTGTTCATCACCCAGTAACCATAAACACAGCGGCGAGCGATCTGGACGCTCCCATCAGCATCAACTACCTCACTTTCGCGCGATGGATCGAAAGTGTCGTGGATCACCCCATCGACCACAGCAGTTGTATGTTTGCTGAGCTTCACGACCAACCTTCCCATCGGTAATTCACCGTGCGAAAGGTGTGTAGTACATCCCTTTCCGACGTACATCGTTGGCACCCAAGTAAACCCAAGCTCTAACATGAAATCTCGGAACCACTTACGCCGGGTATGCACTCCGCGCCGCGCTGTTGCGCCCATACTGCCGCGCTCCGCACCAACACCTTTTGCGATAGCTGCATAAACCTCGGCATAGGGTAGGTCGGCAGCTATCGCCACTGCGCGCGCAACACAATCATCGGCCTTACCGCGAAAGCCCGCAGCGGCTCGACCGCCATCGTCGAAGACGAATGGTAAACGTAGGCTTAGGGCAGGCATGCGGTATTCCCTGGATCATCTCAAGGGTAGGTAACAGCCACGTCAGAATCTTCGCACCAGCCCTGTTATTCGCTGCTACTAGCCCGCATTACCTAGGGTATCCATCTGGACCGACACGGCCTACAGGGTAGAAGTATGCTGAAGCCACGAGACAAACTTTTGCAAGGTCAGATTTGTTCTCTGGACATTGCTCAATCCTACTGACGAAGTGACGTTGGGCAATGAATGTGCAAGCTTTCCGCCGATCCAGTTGATGGCAAGGAAGAAGCCGTGAGACAGCAAGGTCAAACTCGTCAGGCGTGACGTCCCAGCGGACAGGGAAAGCAGAGCAATTGCCCAGTGGCACATCGTAATCGTGAAGACATTTTAGATCCCAATCCCGCTCCGACCTTGGCAGTCTTCTTAGGCCACGAAGCAGGATATGTAAAAGCTCTTTGTCAGAGCGCGGAGGATAAAGCCATTCAGCAGCCCACCACATCGAAAACTCCCACCAGAGCTTGGCCACCTCAGTTTCTGTCGTGCTGACCCCTGCTTTACTCAGCACCCGAATAAATCTTGCTACATGCTGCGGGTATTCAGCCATCATACGAAGGCCGCCATCCAGTCTTTCAGCTTCTGCCAGATCCATCTTGGTTCTCCTTATCTAGAAGTCCGCTCCAGACGATGGGGATTGCTGAGCCACTTATTAGGTAGCGGATCAGACCGAAAAGGTGCGCTCGATAGCAAATACTGTGCAGTCGTCGCCATATTCAACGCCGAATTGTGAGTTTAGCCATTCAGTGAGGAACGTCGGCATTTTCCCAACAGTTGGAACAGGCTTGAAGCCCTCAAAAGTCGCCACCATGGCAGGAGCACCAAACAGGGTGACGGTTGCGTCGGTAAGGTAGTCGATGACCTGGGTGGCGCGCATGAATTTGAGTGACAGGATCAACGATCCGAGGGGAGGTCGCTTTCCGTCCATTGGGGTGTTGATGTGAAGCCCTGGAGTAACGTGTGAAACCATCGTGAGCCCCGCTCTCATGTCCGTCATGGACAATTGCGAAAGGGTTGATTTGACGCGGTACTCAAATGTCGGCTCATTTCTAAACGCCATGCCTGTATCTGTCGAAACGTGCAGAACATCCATCACATCAACGGCATCATTGCCGATGAATAGCCCCATGTTCTTAGGCACATCCTGCTCTATCGCTGCGCGAGCAGCACGAGCAAGCCCTTTCCAGTCAACCTTGCTGTAGTCGGTCAGCTCTGGCTCGCCAGCATTGTTGAGCAGAGCACCACCGTATGGCGAATGCGGGCATACCAAGAAATGTAGCGCGATTGGCAATTCTGAGCGTCGAGCAGCGAGTTGCCATTCATGGTCTTCCATCGAGTGTGCACTCCAAGATTGAACTGATCCCCGTTTAGGCTAACGCCCTAATTGAGTGAGCCACCACAAACTATAGGTGTAGCCCGCGCTACCGTTCGTCGCTGTGCCGGCGAGTCTCAAGCCATGAGGAGCTGTCGAGAGTTACGCAACCCATCGGCTCATCAGCTGATGTACGCGCTGCCAGGGCCTGGCCTACAGCGCGCTGTCGCAACAGGTTTTAATCTTCTGCGACAGGTTTAATGGTCCGAATTGACAACGGCTGGAGCAATGATCCACCCCGTAAAAGATAGTCCATCCTCCCATGGATCCTTGGCCACCACCGCCGCACCGCCGCACCGCCCACTGCGTGGGCTACCTGGTCACACCGCACCACCGGCGCAAACCCGCCAGATCCCCACATAAATCTAGTCCATCCTCCTAACCCTAAGGGGCAGATCCACCGCCGTCCCGCCCCCTCCGGGGGCTGCCTGTACACCTTCTGCCGGCCCACCTGGGCCAGCCTGCGCCGCCCTCGCCAAGCTTGAATGCCGCCCCTGCGGGGCGGGCTTATCCCTGGCCACGCTCTCCGGTGCGGCGTGGCGGCCGTAGGCCGCATCACCTGGGAGGTGCGCTGTGGCTTTTCCCAGCGGGCTTGCCCGCGTCACCCGCGCATTGCGCGCCCGAGCGCAACCCCGCAGGGGGAGGCCCTTGTGGGTGTGTGCATTCTTTCGGACTGGGCGGGGGGGGGTGGCGCTTTTGCTTCTACGTGAGCGGTGTAACGGCTTTTACCGCTTTCGTTGAAAAGCGTTTTTCCCGTGACGTGTAAAAGCTCTTACGCCAGCGCAGGTTGTGCGCTGGCGTAGGACTCGTTGACCTGGTTGATTTCGCGTTGACGTAGAAGCAAAAGCTTCGTGTACGCATTGATGGGTTATCGCTGGGAGGGTGCGCGGTAACGTGGTGCTTCGTTATCGCTGACTTGCTGTGTGGCGGATTGATCCATGATTGGGTAGCGAACCACGGAGAACCAGATGGTGCGGTCACCTGTTTGAACGGTGTTAGGGCATTTCTCGCCGAGTTGCCCCCAGTAAGCTTGAACAAATTCAGCGCCGTATTCCTTTTCGGCTTCAGCTTGCGTCATCACGTCATCTTTGAACGGCGCCTCATCGTTGATCTGTTCGACCATCCGGTAGCGCATTTCATAGCGGGTTGAATCGTTCACGTCTTGTTCTGGGTCAGCGCTGATGATGCTGTTGAACGTCGGTAACGGAGAAAGGTTGTGACGGTTGGCAATGGCTTCAGTGGCGATTTTTAACGCCATTTTTTCCAGTGATTCAAGGACATTCATCAGCTGTAGCACTTGTCCTTGACCTTCAATCAGGAACAGTTTCGGGTTATCGATCACGTGATCGATCACCAGATTGCGCAAGTGCTCTGTCGTAAACGGAGCATTATTTTCTTGAACGTCATCGTCGTGATTTTCGCTAGCCATAAATCATTCCAGGTGAGCACACTTATGCAACGTACAATATCATAGTACGATGATGGCGCATGCTGGCGTGAATCTGCTTTTAACGTTAGCGCCGATAGGTCCGCTGACCCATTCGGACGTTAGCGCTACAAGCTTTACACGAGGGCGTAGAAGCGCTTTCAAGCGTTGACGTAGAAGCGCTGGCGGCAGCTTGCAGCCCAGCCGACTCCTCCGGTGTTGCTCGATGGGCGTCCAAAGGCCGCCTGCGGCGGGAGGGGAGAAGAGCAGGGCGGTGGTGGGTTCACAAATGATTTGTGGGGTTCACCGCGTCGCCCCCGAAGGGGGCAGGGCGATCTTGATGTTAGGGGTTCGCTTGGGAGGATGGACTAAATATAGGGTGATTGGATTGGCGTTTTGTGGCGGGTTTGAATTTCAGCCTTTGCGGGCTGGCCAAGTGAGTGTGGCGGTCGACGTCGACGGGCAGGCGCATGCGCTGCGTTCCGTGCGGACGGCGGCCGGTGCGTTGACCTGGGCGAACCTTGAACGGGGAAGCTGTGTGGCGCTGGCGGCCGTGGGCGCGTTCAACGCCTTCCACGCTCGCGGCGTGCGCCTGTTTCGCGGGCAGGCTTTGTCCAGCGCGCGCCAGTTGGCGCAGCTGGTCGTTCACCGCGCCTCGATCCTCACGCTCGCCGGTGGCCACAACGCGGCGGAGATTGAAAAGCAGGCGATTGAGGAGGTGCTAACCGCTGCCAGTGGACACAGCATCGCGTTCTCGCTGGAGCAGTTGCCACGGCTGGGCCTCGATATCGGTTACAGCCGCCAACGCCACGCCCTGCAACTGGTCATTAACCTGGCCGAAGCCAACGGCCTCGCTCAGCTGCTCGATGACCTGGTGATTGAACCGTGTGCGCAGTCCGGCGTGCAGCACGCGCGCAACTGGCTGCGAGATTACGCAACACCGCAAATGCTCAACGACATGAGTGAGTTTGCAAGCGTCGACGGGCTGGCACGCCAGCTCATTACATTTCAGCGCCAGCACTGTGAGTGCCCGCAGATCAATGAGGCTTTCCATGGTTGAGCAATTCGAAGTGGCTGTGTCGCGGTACACCTTCGTCGGCGACCAGCTGCAAGAGCAGCTGAGTCAAATGGCGTTGAAGGCCGTGACCCAAGAAGAGCTGACGGCGTTGCTGGTCAGCTACCAGCTCAAGTTCGTCCAGTCTGCGCTGTTCCTGAACAAGGCGGTGGCCATCGGCTCGGGCAATGTCCTACCGGATCTGATGTCGCAGCAGCAAGGCGGCACGCGGATCTGTTACGGCATGGTCGTATACGCGCTCGATGGTGAGGCACCGACGGCGCAAAGCATTCCGTTGATCGTCGACACCTTTGGCCTTGAACTGCGCCAGAGCTTCGGCAGTTCGCCGCGTTCCGCTGCGCCACACCGCGCTCCTACGCCAAATCTGAGCGGTTTGCGCGCTCATAGCCCACGGATGGCACAGGGGGCGCTATGAATCAGTATCTGGTTGAAGTCAGCGCCAAGAGCAAACCAGATGGTGAGTTCCGTCAACGGATGTTGCCGACGTACATCAGCGAGCAGCGCCTGTTGCGGATCTTCGAAACGCACGGCCTGGTGAAGGGCGCGCACCTTCAGCACGACGGAATGGTCGCGTTCTATTCGGCCGAGGGCCTGTATCCGCTCACTCGCATGCTGGTGCTGGAAAAGCCGCCACTGGAAGGGTCCGAGGCGTGGTTCGAGCTGCTGCTGTCGTCGCTGCAAACGCCGGTGACGTTCATGCCAGCTGTGCAGCTACAGCACGCATCCACATCCATGGCCTAACCCAATCGACCAGTCTTGTTGATTGGAAGGGAGTACCACATGAAAACGCCCCAACTTGCGCTGATCGCTTCGATGCTGCTGCTGTCACTTGGCGCAATGGCTGAAGAAGTCGAGACGTTCAATACCGTTGATCAATTGAAGGTCGGCCAGTGCCTGTATGGGGGCGTGATCTACGAACCGGGTGAGTTCTTCTACGGGGACGCACCGGGCGTAGCCCATGTCTGCACCAATGTGAACGGCAAGGGTGTTGCGCTGACAGTCACCAGCACCTCAATGGATCAGCTGAATATTTCGTCGACCGTGAAGTACCGAATCGTGTACGCCTTCGGTACACAGATCCGCCTCGCCGATACCACGTTCAGTAAGGATGGCGTGGTGACTGTCTGTAAGCAGCACCTGAGGGCTGCCGATCAAGATGACGTAACGCTCACGACCAGTTTCAAAATCCAACAGGACTGTACCCAGCGCAGCGCAACTCGCGCAGATGAAACCCAATGAGAGCGGATAGGAGCCCGTCATGACTGTAGCGTTCAGAGGTATCTTGGTTTTGTTTTGCCTGCTCTTCAGCGCGCTGATCTGCATAGTGTTGCTGCGCAATCCACCCGGTTCGAATTCGTGGATTGGTGTTCTGCTGTTGCTGGCGGCGCAGTTCGTTATTGCGGTGCTGTCCGGTTGGTTTGATCGCGATGATGGTCAGCAGAGAAAGGCTGCTGCCGCAAGGAAGGCAATTGCCGCTCGTGGTGGTTATACCGACCCTGCAAGAAACAAGGTCGTCTCACTTCAGCAACTTGAACGGGATTGAGCAGGTAGACCATGCGAACGTGCCAGATCTGCAATAACGACTTTATGGGCAAGTTGGACGATAAATTTTGTAGCTCCTGCTTATGGAGTGAGAGCCGATACAGCGAAGGGTTCTTCGAACTCGACGATAACTATGGCGAATTACAGCCGGCGTTGTTGCTCCCAACACGCAAGCTGACGCTCGCCGAACGATTGGAGTGGTGGGCGGGCAATGCCAACACGTCCATGTGTATGCGCTTTTATATCGTTGGCCTTGATTGCCTGCTGATCCCGCGTAAATGGCGCCGACTCTTTGCCCGCACAGAATGGCACCGCGCCTGGCTGAACGGGTACATGGCGATTTACCGCGAAAGTGGCGAGTTTCATGGTGTTTGTCAGCGCGACTGGATGTGCTGGCGCAGACGGCCTGATGGTGCTCCCGACGACAACATGTGGCTTGTGCTCAAACACCTCGCAGCGCCTTGGAGCCGGCCGATTCCGGTAGTGGACCGGTAACGGAGTTGACGATGGACACTACGCAAGGTGCTGGAAAGTTTGAGTTCAAGCCTGTCTCTGAGCCGGAAGTTGATGCATTTACTGGCGGTCCGCTGATAGGCGACGTCGTTAAGTGTTCTAAATGCCTGTGCTGCTACGGGGCCGAAAGTGCTGTCGCGCTTCGTGAACACAACCGAGGGTTGTGCATTGGGTGCGGTGCACCTGTAGATCCAGCAACGGGCAGCGAAAAATGATCATGCAGTCACAGGCATTTGAGGCATATTCAGCGCCCCAGCAGAATGACCACTCAGCGCCCGTCGGGGTCGCTGCCGGCCAGAATTGTCACTGATAGGAATCCGAACATGCGCCAGCCAGTAATCCTCCAAGTCAATGGCCTGGGTGTACCAGTCATCGTTAGCGGTCCCTCCGATGTACCAGACCTGCGCTGGTCCTCGGATCCGGATATCAGTCCAGACGCACCCGCGTACTTGTTTCGCGAGTCGACGGACATCCGCAACTTTCTGACCCATGGCATCGACAAGCGCTTCATCAGCGAAAGTTCGCTGGAAACCATCCGCGTTGAAGCGCCAGAGTCGGCTATGTGCATTTCGCGTGAGGAGGCCATTAGCTTCGGCGCCGACGCTTCGAGCTGGGATATGGTCCGTGCAGGTATGATTATCAGCGGTAATGCCGCCACCGGCCCTGTGAGCGATGCCTTGGAGTGGGTCGGCGAGCGCGCCGAGTACCAGCTTGGCGCGCACATGATGGAAGCGTTCCAGTACGCCCGTAAGCGCGAAATCACCAATCCCATCATCATCCCGCACAACGAATCCGGCCATACGCTCAATGCAGCCGAATTCATGACCAATTTCCATAGGACCATCAAGCCGCAGTTGCTCAACGCGCATCAGGTGCTCAATCGCCTGAGCGGTGAGCTGATGGCTTTGGACCTCGACGCGATCAACCCTGACCGCGCGCACCACATTCTGCGACAAGTACAGAGCGCCATCGCCGACCAGCAGTCGCAAGACAATCTGCTGCGTCAAAGCCTGGGAATGGAAGTCAAAGAACTTCCTGTGCCCGAGCAACCGCAAACCCGGATCACTGCATCCACTGAAGAAGTGGCCAGCAATTATTCGGTGTCGGTTTCACCCGCAGAGCCCGACCCCCAACTTTTCCGTAGCCCCAGAATGGGCTGACACAATTGGAGTGACAGGGCATGCCCGGTCTTCAGAGCCTGTTCGATACGTTTGCGCCTTCTTCACTTGGATACGCCCAAAACGGCGAGCTGGTTTTTCAGCACCCGTTGACGTCGATGCGCCTGGCGCTGGCCGCTTCAGCGGATACCGCTGAACAACTCGCCAGTTACGGCTGGGCCATCGCGTCCGGCACCGACTCGCCAGCGTTTAACACGCTCAGTGCGCTGCGCCGCGCCTTTCCTGGACTGCACAGCCAGCATCCCGACGATCTGGCCAAGGTGCTGAATCAAGGCAGTGTGCAGTTTCTTCTGGAGTCGCAGCCTGAGGAACAGCGCGGCCGCTTGGCGCGCTGGTTGATCAGTCGCAGTCAATCCACCGGAAACGCTGAGCTGGCGCGCTGGACGAAAGAGGCATGCCACGAACTTCCAATGAAGGCTGACCACCCGTTGGCGCCTTCCGCTGACGGTGCAACGTATTTGGCTTCGCCGGCCGGCGTGGCGCGTATCACTGGTGATGAGCTGTCGGGCTACACCCTGTTCCAACGTTTCGACTCTACCGGGCGCACGCACCTTGTCTCGGCGCCGACGCTCGATGACCTCTGGTTCCCAAGCAACGAATGGACTGTTGCGCAGTGGGACGCTTACGAGCAGCTGCTCGTGTCGTCTGCATGTGACGCGCAGACTTTCGCACTCCGCGCGCGCGCCGACGTGGTTGTCGCAGCGACAATGCCCCAGCATCTGCTGGCGCAAACCATTGGTATTTCGGCGTACCTGGGCGCTGCCGTCGACGACATTCGCCGTAAATTCCGCCATGCGCCAACGTCGCAATGGTTGGACTTGGCCAGCGCCAGCACCGGTATCAGCTTGCACAGTGCCGAAGGCATAAAACTGCTGACTGACCTGTACCTGGTTGAGCAACTGGATGACGCTGCTGTTGCCGATTTCATTGTGCCCGCGATGCGCGCGGCCGATGACGTGCTGGCGCAGTTGACCGTCGAGCAGCTGCTCGCCATTTGGCGCAATGCCTATGACGCGGTGCTCACCAGCGCGCCAGCGTCAAGGGCTGGGGATTCGATCAAGTTCCGGACTGGCGAACCAGCACCGCGTGAACGGTCTACCGCGCAAAGCATGCGAACGCTGCTCTCTGGCTACTACGGCGAGTCCGCCATCGAGTCTCTTGAGCGGTCTGGCAAGTTGCACCTGGTCACGCACATCAACGAACTGCCGTCCGAGTTCCGCGATGAAATCATGCTCGGTGGGATGGGCAACGGTCCGTCGGCGTTCTGCTTTGAAAACACCGTGTACATGATCGGCGACAACATCGAACCGGATCGCGTCTGCGGGACGTTCCTGCACGAAGTTGGTGAACACGCGGCACTCAGCCAGATGCTGGGCCGTGACTACGGCCGGATAGTCAGCCGCTTCAATCAGCTGCTAGCAGAGGGCGATACCTACGCCCTGCAAGCCGCGATGACTGTGCCGGCGTCAACGCATCCTTCGAACCTTTCGAGCGAACATCTCGCTTACCTAATCCAGCTCACGGCTCAAGACATGGAAGCCCGTGAAGGCGGTGAGCAGGGGTATGCACTGGGTGAGCGGTGTATTCGCGATCTGCGCACCTGGTTGTACCGCCAACCGCTCATGCGCGATTTGGAGCGCCAAGGCGAGCTGGAGAATTTCAAGCTGGACCCGCAGGACATCGCGACGCTTGCCCGCGAAGCGGTTGATTACTACGTTGCCGGTTCTACGGTGCCTTCGCTCGATCACAACCAGTGGGAGTCACGACTCGACGCTCAGCTGCTCGGCGCCCTTCATGGCATGACCAGTGCCGCACAGGTTGAAGTGCTCGAAACCATGCCGGCCGATCTGCAAATGGCCTACCTGTATTCGCTGGCCAGCCTCAACTCGCCGCAGGCGTATGCCACGCTCACCAGCATGGCTGAAGCGGTTGCCAACGCAACCACCAGCCATGACCCGGATACCCGCGCCACGGCCGGCGAAATCACCACGCTGACCTTTCGCCTGAGTAATCGTGGCCGCGCCGCCGCCAATCTGGAAAGTACCGGGCTCTTTGCCGCGATCAGCGGAACCGGCAGCCCTGAATCATCCGTTTTGACGATCATCCGGCAAGTCGCCGACAACGAATGGCAGGCAGAGCATTACTCGCGGGGCTTGGGTCTCACGCTCACAGAGAGTTTCCGCTCCATTGAAGAGGCCGCCCAGATAGTCGGCCACACGCACTTTGCCGTTGATGAGGGCGAATTTGATTCCGTCGTAGCTCAGTGGGGCCAAGTGCTGGCGCAGGAACATGGCCAAGTCGATAGCCTGGCGTTCGAGCGCTGGCACAAGGGCAGTGTGGCCAAACACAACGACGGCTCACCGATGGTTCTTTACCACGGCACCGCGACGGACTTCTCCCGCGCCAAAGGGATGTTCTGGGCCAGTGCGCCAACACCCGCCGAGTTACGACCTCAACCGACACCCGCGCCAGCGCCGGCCGCTGAGGCCGCGCCTGTTGATCCATTTGGGGAATGGTTTGCCGAATCCAAAATAATTGGGGACGACGGTAAACCGGTGAGGCTCTACCACGGCACAAACGCGAACTTTAGTACCTTCCAGATCAGTCGTTATGGCGTCCTCGGCGCCGGCATCTACACAACGACCAGCAGCGGCGACGCCCAGCAGTATGGCGATACCGTGATGGCGCTTCACGCCAGCATCAGCAACCCGCTGTACGGCACCCACGCTGAAATAAAAGCGATGCAGCGTCCAAATGAAACCTCGGAAATGTTCACCGAGCGCCTGATCGGGCTCGGCTACGACGGCATCGCCACCCTGGATGCGGAAGGCGACTTTGATTACGTGGTCACCTTCAGACCTGAACAGCTCAAGTCCGCTACAGACAACAACGGACAGTACGATCGTTCGAATGCCGACATCCGTTTCGATACGGCAACGCGTCCACTTGGCATGACGGACAAGCCAGAATTCCTGAACTGGTTCGACGGCTCCAAGATCGTGGATGGACGTGGCCAGCCCATCGTCGCGTACCACGGCACCGGCGCCGACTTCACACGTTTTGAGGAAGGTCCGACCTACTTCACCAGCCGCACTGATTACAGCTACATCCGCAACAGCGCCGTTGTCATGCCGGTATATCTGAATATTCAGAACCCATACCGACCAGCTGATCAGAGCGAGATTGAAACCATCCGCTCAAACCCAGCACGATTCGAAGAACTGAAGGCGCAGGGCTACGACGGCATGGTCTGGGCGAAGCCAGGCGACATGCTGCGCGGTGGCTCTGGATGGGGCGATGACCTGCCGCAATTTGTCACGTTCTACCCCAGCCAAGTGAAGTCGGCCATTTCCAACGTCGGTAGTTTCGACCGCGCCAGCGCCGACATTCGTTTTGATGCAGCCCGCGCCATTCAGCAAACCGAACTGCCGGCGTTCAAGCGCTGGTTTGGCCAGTCCGAACTGGTTGATGCAGGCGGTTCACCTCTGGTTCTGTACCACGGGACCAATCAAGATTTTTCGACGTTCGATAGCTCTGCGATCAACTCGCGGTTTCCCTATTCGTTCGGCTTCCACTTCACTGATTCGCGTAGGGAATCCAGCATCTACGCGGATAGCGTGACCAACGCGATCACCGGCTTTAATCCGACGTCACGCTTTTCCAAGCCGCCGATGGTAGGCGGGAATGTCATGCCGGTTTACCTGCGCGCTGAAAGGCCGTTGATCATCTACACGGATCAAGTGGCCGCCTCCATGGAAGCGGACCTGAATCGCAACCAGATCACCGCCACCCTTGAGGCTGCACGACTGGCAGGCAACCCCTACGATTCCGTCATCATCAAGCGCGAGCGCGGCGATGAATTCGACGGGATCAATGTCATCGTGTTCGACCCGGCTCAAATCAAGTCGGCAACGGCAAACGTCGGGAGTTTTGACCTGGCGAGCGCTGACATTCGCTTTGAGATGGGGAACAGCATCGCCCCTGTCCAGCAACCGACGTTTCAAAATTGGTTTGGCCAATCCAAAGTTCTCGACGCGGCCGGCATGCCGCTGGTTGTTTACCACGGCACCGGTGCGGACATAACGACCTTCAATCCCGATTCGTTTTGGACTGATGATCCAAGCATTGCGCAGATGTACGCCAAGGCTCAGTCGCGTCAAACCGATGGATCAGGGCCTAACACTGTAGCCGCGTACCTGAGCCTGCAAAATCCGTTCGTGTTTGACGACGCCGCCGCCCGCCGCAATGGAACCTCGTTCTTCCAGACGGTGTGCCCCGAGGGCGCCAGCGGCCCGCGCATGAAAGCCGCCTTTCGCGAGCTGGAGCGGCAAGGCTATGACGGGGTAATCCTGCACAACTACGCGGACCTCGGCGGCCACCAGACGCAGTACGTCGCCTTCAGCCCAACACAAATCAAATCGGCGATCAGCAACGTGGGCAGCTACGACCGCGCCAGCGCCGACATTCGCTTCAGAGCTGACAGCCGTGTCCCGCAAACTGCGCTGCCGACATTTAACCGGTGGTTCGGCGAATCCAAGGTGCTCGATGAGAGCGGGGCGCCGTTGGTTGTTTACCACGGCACACACAACCCATTTACCGTGTTCAGCAATCGAGACGGCGCGCACCTGGGCTTTCACTTCGGTAACAAGGAGGCGGCGAATACCCGTCTCGAAGACACAGCCGACGCCCACTTCAACCATGCCGAGCATCTGCGTCTGCATGAGCGCGCATCCAAGCTCTGGCTGGATGTGAGCGCCTACCAAGCCAAGCTGGACAAGAAGGCCGCGACGACCAGTCCCGAAGCCATTATTGAGTACGCGACGCAGCAGGGTAAGCAGTTGTGGGAGGTCATCGGGGACTTCGCCTATCGGCCAACCCCTGATGAGGTCGCGGAGTACGAGCGTCTGAAAGCTCGGTACGATCAGGCCAACGTCGACGCGCATAAATACGGCGCGGGAAGCCATATCGACGCGTTCTACCTGTCAATTGAACGTCCGCTGCGCCTGCGTGATGTCGGGGACTGGGGCACGCTGGCCAACGTGGTCAATGCGTTGCCGTGGGACTCCGATGCGGATGAGTTTGAAGACTTCGAGGATTTGATCAGCGCGATCAAGCAGCGCGGTTATGACGGTATCGTTTACAAGAACGTCGTTGAAAACAGTCCTGGGCAACAGGCAGATAGCTTCATTGCTTTTGATCCCGAGCAGATCAAGTCCGCCATCAGTAATGTGGGTTCCTTCGACCGCGAAAGCGCCGACGTGCGTTTCACCTTTGCCGGCCAAGGGGCAGCCACTGCCTCGCGCTCGCTTCTGTCTGAGGCGAAGTCGCGTCGTGAACAAGGCGAAGATCCTGAGCAGATCCGTCAAGAGACTGGCTGGCTACAGGGTGTTGATGAGAAGTGGCGTTTCGAGATTGATGACAGCACTGCGCGGGCCAGACAAACCTGGGGCTTGTTCAGCCAGAACAAATCCCCTGCAACCTTCCGCCTGGTGGACGTGCTCGATCACTGGAAGCTGTTTGACGCGTACCCACACCTTCGGTACATGAAGGTAACTGTCGATCCGGGTCTAAACCTCGCGAATGGCATGTTTGACAAATTCGAAGGTGGCGTGTGGTTGTACGCCGAACGCGATGAAGGGCTGACCAGCCTCAGCGCGGGCCAGATGAAGGCATTGATTCACGAGGTGCAGCACTGGATTCAGGACAATGAGCAGTTTGCTCAGGGCGGTTCGCCGACGGATATGGCACTGCCTTCCAACGAGGCGGTGCTGAAGCGACTGAATGAAACCTTCGGCGCTCGCAGCGATGAAGTCAGGAACAGTCCGGAGTACTCCGCCTATGTTGAGGCGCGACTGGCCGAAATTCCCCCCGCCGAGCGCATGCGCGAAGGTCGTAATGGTCTCTATGATCATGGGATGGACGTTGCGCGGAATTTGGCCTACGAGCACTTCCTTGAACCGATTGATCAAGAACGGCTGGCCAAGTTCGACGCCCTGAGCGCATTAAAGGGGCCGCTTGAGCCGTGGGAAGGTCGCGCACTGGCGTATCGTCTGCTTGCCGGCGAGACTGAGGCTCGCAATGTTCAGGAGCGGATGCTGCTTACCGCTGCTGAACGACTCGCCACGCCGCCGCACCTGACACAAGATGCACCTGATGACTCCCTGTACTTGTGGCACAACGACGAAGTGCAGTTGGCCAGCGAATTGCGCGCGCACAACGCTGCCGCACCCGAACTGCTCGTGGCCAACGGCCGGATCCGGTTCTCGTACAGCAATGCCAACCTCAACGCCAACATGGCCGCCCTGGCAGACTTTTACACCAAGGACGATGACTACCAGTTCAACGAATATGAGCAGCGCGAAACCATCGTTCAGGCGTTGACCGAGCAACTGGCCAGCGACGACTCGTTCAAGGGCATGATTTTACCGGTAGGCTTCGGATTCATCACCATCACACCTTCAGCCAAACAGGTTGGCGCGTGGCAAGTCACCGCGCTGAACCCGCAGATGAGGCCCTTGAGTGATGAGGGCATTCAATCCAAGGAAGTGGCCTTGGCCACCTTCTTTGAGCAGTTCGATACCCGCTCGGCAGTCGCGGTGCAAAACGGTCATACCGAGGATGTCCAATTGGCGGCGACGGCGACGGCGCCGATGTCCGACGCGGCGCTCAAGGGATCGATCCTCGCTGATCAATACGCTGAAATGCGGCAAGACTTTTCCCTGTACAGCGAAGATGAGCTGGATGCTAAAAGCGCCCTGATCATGCCCGTGTACCTGAGTGCGAAGCATCCGTTCGATGCGGACCAGTTCGAATCGACCACGCTGGAAATCGGCAGTTTCCGTGATGAGCTGGTGCGCCAGGCTGAAGCCGCTGGCCGGCAACTGAACATCCCGAAAATTGGCGGGCTGGTAAAGACGTTGCGGCTCGCTGCGCGCAATGAAGAAAGCGGGCCGTACTACCGCGTCCACGACTTCTGGCTCAACAATTCCTATTCGTTTGGCGGTGCCGGCAATGCGGCCATCCGCCAACTGTTCGAGGAGTGCGGGTTCGATAGCGTGAAGTACACCGAGCAGGACCACCTGTCTTTCGGCGTGTTTGAGCCGTCGCAAGTAAAGTCGGCGATTGGCAACACAGGGCTGTTCACCTCAAGTCCTGACATTCGCTTTAGCTTTGCCGGGGTGAAGGCCGCCAACCACAACCCAACCCGCCTGCAAATCGCACAGCAGATGCACGAAGAGTCGCTATCGCCCGAGCAAATCTGGCAAGAGACCGGATGGATGTACGGAGCTGAGGGCGCATGGCGATTCGAAGTCGACGACTCAGCGGCGCGCATTCGTGGGTACGACTACGAGAAGGACGAACCTGAGGTCACCACCACAGATCCGTCAAATTACATGGACTGGGCTGAAGAGGCCCTGAACAGCTCCAATGGTGTGCCGCTGAGCATGGTGCTCGATCACCCTGCGCTGTATGAGGCATACCCACAGTTGCAGTCACTTCGGGTCAAGGCGTTCGAGCGCAAACCCGATGAATTGACCTATGGCTATTTTGCCCATCATCCGCAGAACTTTAGTCGATCCAAAGTATTTGTTGCCACGCCCTGGACGATGCCGGCCGGCACTTTGCTGACTGCCCTGTCCCACGAACTACAGCATGGTATCCAGCAGATTGAGGGGTTTGCATCCGGCGCCACCGTAGAGGCGTTCGAGAAAGAGACGCAAGACTCTAGCCCGTACCTCAAGGCTCAAATGCAGCAGTACATTGACATCGAAGTTGGTGCCAAGGACTTGGGTTGCTCGCCTGAAGCATTTGCTGTGATGTCCGGCTATGAGCCGCTGGTAATTGAGCGCGTTAAAACGTGGCAGGAAAAGGGGAACTGGGACAGCAACGTGGCGTGGTTTCGCCGTAGTCTCATGACGCCCTATGACTTGTACTTCCACGAAGCGGGAGAGGTCGAGGCACGCAATACCCAAGCAAGGTTGGCGATGAACACCGAGGAACGTGTCCGGGTTTATCCTGGCGCGACGACTGACGTGGACGCGGCCTTGGTCAAGGCAACACGTTTCATCTACAACGTTGCCGCGAGCAACGATGAAGCGCAAGGCTACGTTGATCGGGCCGAGCATTCGCTTGGCTGGGCACTGAAAACGCATCGTTGGCACGATAGCCTGCAAGATGGGGCGGAACTGGTCCACACAGGCGACACCTACAACCTGTTCCGTATTGCCCACCAGATTGTCAACGCTACCCGCGACGGCGAGCTGTATGCCGTCACGTTGCAAGGGGCGGTCATAGGAGCGTTTCTCTACGGTCCGGGGCCTGACTCATCTGTTCAGGTTGCAGCCATGGTCGCTCCAGATCATCGCCGCCGTGGCATCGCGAGCGCCGCCCATGACGCCGTGGAGCGCATTACAGGCAAAACACTCACTCGTGGCGCCGTTGCGATTTCAGAGAGCGCCAGCGCGTTCTGGGGAGCCCGCGAAGCCAAAGACACAGCCGCCGTGCAACCACAACCGGCTGATTCTCTGGCGCAGTGGTTCGGTGAGTCCCACACAACACAAGCCAATGGCTCTCCGAAAACTTTCTACCATGGCAGCCTGGCTGCATTCAGCCGCTTTGATGCAGCGCGTCACCGCTCCATTTTGAACAACCAGTACCAAGGCGATGCTTTCCATTTCACTGAGTCGCCGGAGGTGGCCAGCACCTACGCTGTTGCTGCGCGTAACCAGATGTTCCGCCAGCACGACGTGTTCACTGCGCTCGAAAGCGCCCAATCTCAGCCTATTGCCGATCTGCTCAAGGACTTTGTGCTTCAGGGTGACGCCGTGTGGAACGGGATGACTCCCGAAGGCTTCAACCAGTTGCGCGAGTTGGCCACGGCGAGCGGCTTCGATTTGGACGACATTCGAGAGGTGGCAAGCTACGTTGAAGGCAGCGCCTGCGCGCAAGATCACGAGAACTTTAATCTCTTCGCAACGCACCACAACAGCGACATGCCGGATCACATCAAGGACTTAGCCCAAGCCATGGGCCTTGGTGAGGCAATCCCCACGCCAGTGGTCATGCCTGTGTACCTCAAGTGCAATAACACGCTCTACACGGACGACCGGCACCAAGCGCGTAATGCTCGGGCGCTGGGTTATGACAGCGTTTGCTACTCGGGGGAGGACGCCGTGGCCGGCAAAGCTGAATGGATGGTGTTCGACGCCAAGAACATTCGAAGTGTGTTTGAGTTCAACAAGGACGCGCAGATCTTGAAGCCGCAGCAAAACAATACCCCGCTCCTGCCCCCCGTATCCCCAATTGCAGCTCCAACCGACGCCGGCTTTGATCATTGGTTCGAAGACAGCCATTGCAAAAACCTGTTCGGCGAGCCGCGACTTGTCTTTGCCCAGAGCAGCGATGGGGCACCGTTCCAAATGTTTGGCGACGCCGATACTGCCTCTGTCGACGCCTACGGCCGCATCACGCCAGCCTACCTGGCAATGCGAGCGCCATTTGTCGTCACCAACAGCCCGATCATCAGCCAGACCGACCTACGCGAAAAGCTCGGCGAGCGTAAATCGGCGATGTTGATGGGTGACTTGTCGCGAGACGGTCAGCTCTTCATTGAAGACATCATCGGCAACCCGCGCGGGGCAAAATGGCTGGAACAGGCTGGGTTCGACGGTGCGATTTATCGCAACAGAGCTGGGAATAACAGCTACGTCTTGCTTGGCGCTGGGCAGTCAATGACGGCCTCGCCAGTGAACCGCGATTTGTCTGGCCCTGTAGTCTGGTCACCGGTGCCAAAGTTACCGCCGCGCATGTTCGCCGGCGAGCGCGCTTTGGGTCGGCAGTTCACACTCACCAACCTCAACAAGCCCCACGGCCATGTCGTGCCCATGGACTCGGCGGACCAGTTCCTGGCGACATCGGATCGACTCTATGCCAACTGGTTGAATGGCGAACGTATCACCGCTCCATGGATTGCCGATAAGTGCAAAGACCATGGCACGCCAGAGAACCTGAAGGATTTCTTGAAGCAAAACAGAAAGGCGCTTATAGGGAAAAACCGGGTCGAAGACGTGTTTGTATCGCACATGGCTAACCTGCGCGAAAGCATTGAAAACGCACGCAGAGAAGGGCGGTACGACTCAGCTCAGGCCAGCTACCATCGGGTGATGGAAGACAAAATGTGCAATGCACTGGCATGGGCGATGGATTGCTCAACCCGCTGCAAGTCCACACGCGGTGTCGTTGCCGCTGACCTGCTGCAATGGAACAAGTCTCTTGATCAGCAAAGCACGATGGTTCAACAAGCCCTCAGCACCCTTGGCATTGACGGGTTTTACCAAGTGGAAAGAGATGGCATTGCAATACTTCAAACCGGTAACCGGTACAACGCGGAGCAAAGTGCGAGCGAACATGGCGGAACCTTCAGCGCGCTCGAAGCATCAGCAGTCACCGGCCGCGCGTGTTACGAGGAGTTGGCAAACGATTTGGGTGGAAGTAAATGGGCGTCAAGCGTGCTGGCATCCATGGGAATTCTCGGCGCCCAGCAAAGTGCAGGGGAGGTGATGCTGTTCCAACCTGAGTTCAATCATCAACCACAGGCAAAGATGCAGATCAACAAGGGCAGTCGATCAGGCCTGAGCACCGATTCGGTCCAACTGAACGATCTTGGCGGTGTTTTGATCGACGGGGGGATTGGTCGTGCATGCATTAGCATCGAGTCCAGCCAGAACCGCGCGCTTGAAGTCACGGATGCCAACATCCGGCTGCTGATGGCCAGGGAAGCCAACAGGGATCTTCAAATCGGCTCAACTTCAGGTTCAACTGAGCAGACAAGGGCGTTGCTCGCCGATGCTCGCTCGCTGAAAAAAGACCTGTCGTTCATGGTCACCACGCGCGATTACCTGTCGTGGAAAGAACCAATGACGGAGCAGCAGGTGCAAAAGCTGGCGCCGCTCATTCAACTCGATCATTCGCACGCGCTACCTGGTTCAGCTGCGGTTGAATTACTCGCTGGCCAGCACGGTGTTCGCCGCGCCGTCGAACTGCTGAGCCGCGTCGGCATTGCCGGCGTTCACTCAGACAATGAAACGGTGTGTTGGACCAAGGGCGCACTGAAGGTGTTCAACGTGGTGAACGGTGATACTCCGCGAGCGGGCTCAGAACAGGCAGAACGATTGGACGTGAAGCATGAAGTGAGGATGGGAATGAGCGCCTGACCGAAAAAGATGCAAAAAAAGGGGCCTTCGTTGGCCCCTTTTCGCTCGCTATTTCCACCGGTTGACGTCAATCGCCTTGATATTGAAGGTAACAATCGTCGGGTCATATTCAAGATATTGACTCATGTTAAACGTATAGCTGCCGGGTGGAATATTACGAACACTAGCCGGCCAAAGCTCGTCAGTAGACACGGGTGAACCGGATTTGTCGTAGCCGGTTATTTGAATTTGCACTCCGACGGCCTCTGCGCAAGTGTTTTCCAGCGTGGCGACGCCAGTCATGTGAGGACTGCATTTTGTGCCCCCACACGTATCCACAAACTGGGCTTTCATCGCCGTTATTTTGATGTCCGACACCGAACAGCTGGCATGGGCGAACTGGGTAGCCGCCAAAATGGCGAGCGCTACGATGTACTTCATTGGGTAAATTTCCTTTTAATGGTTGTGCAGCTCAAATGTGTGGGCTACTCAAAAGGTATCGCGCAAAGCGTGGTCAGGGTGACCATTCTGAAGCAATAGCCACAATCGTCGCAGGCCATACGCACTCTCAAATAGCGGAAGCGATTAGCACGCGTATTCCGCTGCGAACGCCATAGGTGATTTGTCCGGGTCGAAGTATGGCCTTACAATCATTTAAAAATTAATACCTTCAGGCCTCCAAATGCACATACAGCACTTCACAATCGTCCAACACAAATTCCTTTACGTGAACGAGAATTGCGAAGCCTTTTGGTTTCATGAAGGGTTACATCCATCAGATGGGATCAGGCAGCGGCTAATCCCCGTACTAGTCCTTACGCTCAACGTTGAGGGTTTGGGTCTCTATCATCAAAGGTATTACCGACATGATGAGGGAATCTCGCTCGCGGAGTTCTTTCACGATGCTTGGACGAATAGCACCGTCCTCAAAGGAATCCCTGAGCAATTGTGCATAGATAAGGAACTGCTAAATGCGGCTCCGTTAATCGACATCCTGAAGCAGGTTGATGAGCATGGACATATCAAACACCTGGTAACTAATGGTGGCCGGGTATTTGGCGCAAGCAAGGCACAGGCGCAAAAGCAGACTTATACTGCACTCAGCTGGGACGACATTCGTGACAAACCAAAGCCAGACTCAATTAAATCAATGTTCAAACTCTTTAGTGAGAACTTAAGAGACCATGAGTCGTTTTGCACTCAAATTACTTCAACTCGCCCGAAAAGCCAGTTGGAAAATTTTTACCATCATATGGCTAGGACACCTGAACTTCCTTCCCACCCAGAACAATCTGACTTCTATCGATTCAACGAAGGTTGGGTGACACGACCTTCCAGTAAAGTCCCTCCCCTTGCTGAAGGGCAAGTTTTTATCGGCGAATTGGATAAGGGATGGGTGCACTGGGTTTCTCTGGGTTATGAAGACGATCATTTCGAAGACGAAGATGCCGAAGATGAAAACGACTTCGTGAGCGCCCCTCTATGGGGTGATAGCCACTACTGGGCATCCGAACTAGATGGCTTGCAGCCCGCATTGCAGGCCTTGCCTTACCCCCTTGATCATCACTTACCACTTAGTCTGCCAAGCACTCAATTTCAGGCATTTCTGGCAGGCCGTGAAGCATTGTCTAAGTTTAGAGTTTCCGATCTTGTTAACTTGATACACTCTCTCCCCTTAATAATTTTTCCTAAAACCTATAATGATAGCAGGCTGAGCTTCGAGTATCTAAGTCATGGCGGCGACTGTCGGTACATCGTTGAGTTAGTTGGCGGTCTTCACACCAATTCAAAATACAGAGTTTTTGCCTGTGATGGTTGCGCGGTAGGGCTGTTTCTCATTGTGATTAAAGCAGAATCAAAAGCCAACGGGCCTAAACTCAAGTCCGCATTTTTCTGCATCGACGAAGATCTGAACATAGGACAGGCAGGCTTCGCGGCACTAACATTTTGGATAGACAAAGTTGCAGAGCTTAAGTCTGAAAAGCTCTGTTCAGTTGTTTTGGACATGGTCCGAGAGATTCTGAGAGTTTCGCCTCCCGCGAGAATTAGTTATTCGTGATCAGCTCTTTGAGACGGTTGGCAGTCAGCCTGAATAACGGTAAAACTGGGAAGTTTTGCGGCTAGCATTACCTGGTGCTCAGCGCTAAAGAGAAAAGGCAGCCTAGCGAGGTCAGCCGCACGGCACACTGCCATGCGATTGTTGCCGCCGACGATCACTAACTTTCCCATATTGACAGCCAGCATGGGCGGGGTGATCAGAAGACCATTGCACCAGTAGAGAATGCAGCGCGCCACTTTGTCTTGGCTGTTCAGCCAAAGCTCGCTTTTTTTTCTTCGGCTGCTGCCGTGCAACTCACCATCAATTTCTGCAAGATTCGCTTCGCCGATCAGTACGTGGCTGTAATCATCAGAAAAATCACTGGCACTTTCACCATCGAGAGCACGGTGAAAGTGCTGCGGCGAATAGTCCCACGCGATGGAGAACGTAGCCGGCCATTTATCATGCGGCGCACCTCGGATTGCCTGGTTTTCAGGATGTGAACCTGTATACAGCTGGTCCTCAGTGAATCCGTAAAGGTCACGCATGTCGATGGTGTCAACGGCGCCTGTATTCATTCCCATAGTTTCCCAGCGTTGTGGCCTATCCAGTATGACCGGAACGACCTTGTGAATTCAGCGGCACTGATCATAAACCCGACGCCACCCAAACAAACCCTAACAAAGACCAAACAAACACCAAACTTACAAACAAAAAAGGGGCCGAAGGCCCCTTGAGTGTGTTGCCTGGGCATTACTCACGCCGCAGCGTCTTCCTGGTCCTGCGCATTCGCGAGAATGTCCAACTGGTTCGGATCCGACTGTTGTGTCTCTGCCGGCTCTGTCATCTGCGCCTTCAGTTGTTTCAGCAATTCCAGATCTTCCGCAGACACTTCAAGGAAGAACTTGTCGTCGATCAGTCGTACCGACTCGATACGACTGCTGAGACCAGTGAAGCTGCGAGTCATGGAAGCAACGACCTGTTTGCTGAGCTTCGGCGCCGCGCCAACTAGACGGTCGATATGCTTTTTCATTACTTTCGGCTTGGCTGGTTTGGCAGGCTCGGGAGGGGTGCTAGCCGATTCCTGCGCAGTAGTGACTGGTGCCACGCCCGAGTCTGTTGCCGACGCCACTACAGCGGATTCTGGGGCTTGAACCTCAGCAGCGTGAACAACCGTTTCAACGCTGCCGTCCAGCACATCCAGAAGATCGCCAGTCACCAATGCCGCAACGCCTGCGGTCGTCGCTTTGTCGGTGGCTGCCTCCAAATCCTTCCGCTGAATCTCGGCCGCTTGCTTGACCAAATCTACCGAGTCACTGCCGTGTTCTTTGTACAGATCCAGTGCCAGCGTTGGCGTAATGGTGCCATCAGTGATCAGCTTTTTCAGGGCAATCGGCAGCTCCAGCATCGAACGGTACTGACGCACATGCTCGCCCGTCTTGTTGAAGCGCTTGCCAATCTCGGCATCACTAAAGTCCCAGTTGTGATATTTCACGTAGTGGGCCGCCCGTTCCAACGGCTTCAGTTTCTGCCCCTCCTGGGACATCAGCACCAGATCTGCTTGCGCGACTTCGTCGCCCTTTACCTCGACAACAGGGACTTTTCCAATTGTCGCACCTTCAGACACCGCGAGTTTAATGGCACGGAGTCGACAATGGCCGTCACGCACATAAGGTGTGCCGTTGCGGATAACGATAAACAAATGAGGAAAAACGTCACCACGCTTGTAGCCATCCGCCATTTTGCGGATATGAGCGACCAGATCCGGATCGTCGTAATTGCGCGGGTTAAAGCCTTCTTCTTCCTCAATAACCTCCCATTTCATCGAGTAGCCATCTACACGAGTCACGTCATCGTCGGTGTACGCCTTGTAGGCGGAGAGGGTATTGATCGCCTTCGAGGGCTTACTCGGGGCAACCGCATTTGCCAATGGGGTTTTGTCCGCCACCTGCGCCGATGCGGTTTTGGCCGCCGACTTGGATGCTGGCTTTGCTGCGGTACTGGATTTATTTGCGGCAGTAGTCTTAGTGGTGGCGGCCATGGTCACATCCTCGCTGTAATTTGTGAGATTGCCTCTGTTGGAGCTGATTCTAGAGAAATCCCGGGGCTCTTGCAATATCCAAGTACAGTACTTATTAATTAATTAACCAATAGCTACGCAAAGCCTTTAAATTAAAGGCTTGGCGTGATGGTTGGGATTAGGTATTTCTGAGTTTTACGCGTGTGGTTAGGCCATTTGAGACCTGAAATGTGCACGAATTTCATCACTATCGGTCATGTCGTAGCGTTGCGTCGTCGTGATGCTTTTGTGCCCCAAAGCAATTTTGGCGAACGATATTCCCTTCGCGCGGATCAGGTTTGTGGCCACTGTTCGGCGCGCATCATGCGGCTTGACCACAGGAATGCCGGCAACCAGTGACCGGAGCTCCAAGGCCTTGTAGAGCCCGCCTGGCTTCATATCATTCAACGCTCGGCCGCCATTACTCACGCGCCGCAGAACCGGCCCTGTGGTCTGTCCCTGCTCGGCAAGCACGCAAAGCCACTCCTGTAAAAGCTTTATCGCCCAGCCAGCGAGGTACTTTTCAACAAATCGGCCACCTTTGACTGTCACTCGGAACGAGCCTTGAGAGAGGTCAAGGTTTTCTATCTCCAAGCTGACAGCTTCCGCGCGGCGGATTCCGGCCCCAAAGAGTAAGGCGATGATTGCTTTATCTCGAACCGCCAGCGTCCGCCGCTCATCAACCTCACAGCTTTCAAGCAGCTTGTGTCGGTTTACATCCTCAACGTACTTGCCGCGCCCAACTTCGTTGGTGTCACCGGCAGCTTTGACCTCGCTGAGCAGGGCGTAAGCGTGCTGCGAAATCAGGCCATGGGTGAAGCATGAGCGCAGCAAGCCACGCACTGCGTACACGTGCAACTTGAGTGTTGCTCCAGCCATGTCGGTTTTCCAGATTCCAATCAGCCTCTGTAGAACCGGGTAATCGACTTTGTCCCACGGCACATCCTTCAGGTCGAAATCATAAAAGCCCAAATCACTTGCAGCCCTGGTAAGGGCGTAGCCAATGGTGATCCAGCTCGACGGCATCATCCGAGCTTTAAACGCCTCCAACGCATGCCCGACGGTGTACCGCGTCGATCCATCAGCGAGAAGAACACTGTCGACCAACTGAACGGATGGTGGAATAAGAGCGATATCGTTCATATGGGTGCCTTTATTACCTTTGTCAAAACTCGCCAGCTGGCAATAGAAACTAAAGTCACAAACTAGCCATCTGTGAAAAATAAGCTTTTCCGATGCTTAAAATATCCTAGCTCAATTTATAATTAAGCAATAGTAGTTTCCAAAGTTAAATCATCATGAGAACAAAGATCAATATTATGCTGATAATTTACTATTGGCGGAGGAGGGCAGGGAAGGGCGTTCACTATTTTTTACGGCAAAGTAAGCAGCCCATAAATCAACAGAGAAAACCGCGCCAAAACATCGCAAACCCCCTATTTTAGAGGGTCTCACCATGAATCCAAAAAGCCTTGCACGATTTTTACTTATTATAATTAAAATCAAGAACTAACTTTTAAACAATAAGAAGACAGTATATAGGGGAGGGCGCACATAACGTTAAAGCAGCAATCAAATGTAGAACCTGGCTATCAATTGACCGTGTTCGCTTTTCTACAATTGGTACGCCGACAGCAAATTATAATAATACAAAACCCCGAACCATTACGCTTAACCCATTGAAGACCGCACAACCTAAACCAACTAACAGATATTAAACAACCCAAAAAATTCAGAATTACTTATAAAACCAGCGAGTGGCGCGGCCAACAACCGCTACAAGCAAACCCCGAAGCCGCCATATCAGCCGCCACGGCGCTGACTCAGACGCAGGGGGCACTCCCGGCACGGCCCTGCGCTGGTGCAGACGCAATCCAAAAGCATCTTGGATCGTACAATCCAAAGTGATGACGCTACGTGAAATTTGCTGCCCAACCACCCTGCTAATCGCTCAGATTTCACGTAGGAACGCGCAAAATCAATAAATCGTTTAAAATCAATGACATAGGGAATCTAAAACGTCTTCGTCGCGAGTTAGTCGACATCCCAGCTGCAAAACGGCCTGGTACAGGTCCGGCCTCGCCGAGTCCGCGCCGTGACGTCTCAATGGCATATAACCAAAAGGAATTAAATCTACTAAATAGTGATTTAGTAGATCTATCTAGGCTTAATATTACTAAACCATGTCAGCGAAGCTTAACAGAGACGCCGGCCTAAGTTAATCGCCTAAACTATGATTTTAGCGACTAACTGATTTCGCGCTGGGGAGGCCTTCAGGATCGGCTGCCAATCCTGAAAAGGAGAAATTCCTTGGGAGAATCCTGGCAGGCCAGCTCGGCGGCCTGTAGGAAAACACGGCTCTTGATGAGCTGAGGCTGGCCAGCTTCCAGCGACTTACGAACTGCTTCAAACTGCTTGGCTGTACTCAACGATCACCATAGCTGGTGATTTTACTCCTTGCTCGGCGAAGCCGACCTTTGCCCGACACACGGTTAAGGCCGCCGCGAGCATCCAGACGAAGGAAATGCACATTGCTGATTTTGACTCGCCGCAACACAGAAAGCCTGATCATCGGTGACGGTGAAATCACCGTCACTGTCCTGGGCGCGCAAGGTAGTCAGGTGCGGATCGGCATCAGCGCGCCAAAGGATGTGCCAGTTCACCGCGAAGAGATTTACGAGCGCATCAAGCGCGAGGGTGAGGATGAAGCCCGGTAGATCAGCGTGATTTAAGCGTGCCACACAAATTAATTGTGTGGCACGGAAATAATTCATGTACCACATAAATCGTCAATTCATGTACCACATAAATCGTCAATTCATGTGCCACTGGAATAGGCTCTTAACCGAGTCGCGGACCTGTGTAGACCTGCGGCCGCAACTCTGCCTCAAACCTGGTGCAGACTTTGGCGAGCATGGCGGTGTCCGCCGTGTTGGCGCCAGCGGCTTCAAAATAACCGGCCGCCTCACGCGTTACCGAATACACCTCTTCGATGATAGTTCGGGCCTCATCCTTTCCACTGATGCCGAAACGTTCCGGCGTACTCATCAGGTTGCTGATGGTTGATAGGCGCCCCTCACTGCCGATGATCAAAGCTTGTAATCCGAGCTGAGTCGGATGCGGCAACACGTCGAACACTGGCGACAAACAGTAGCTGGCAGCGGAAGTGTTCGTCATCAAGAAACCAAATTGGAGACTGTGGTCGTCGCTATTTCCGATGAGTACGTTGAAGCACATCCTACGAAAAAGGTCGCGCATATCGAAGGTTGCGTCGTCACTGATTTTCTTCAACACGTCGGCAATCCGCGAATAGGACATTGCCCCTTCGACCGATCCGACTTGCATGCGTGGTTTTTCCGCGCTGATCAGGGAGTTGGCACTCAGGTAGTGCTCCCTTCCGGTGCCGTCATGTCGGTCGAACCGTTCAACCATCAGCACTGGGCGCCCCGCTACCTCGACCAGCTTGTGACCTGCTGCCGGTAGCCCAGCCGCTTGCGCCATTTGTAGGCTGGCGAATTCTGCACGAGGCTGATCAAACACATCATCGCTTCGGCCGAGTTTCGCAATCCACTCTTTGCCTTCGTGGGTCACCGTAACTTTTGGCCTGGCGCCGCCCATTGAGCTGCCAAACTCGAACAGGCGTGCAAGCTCGGGTGGAAGCTCGACGTCACCTTTTTCAATTTGATCCATCGCAAGCATGATTTTTTCGAGGTCTTCGAACTGCGGCGGCTCGTGCAAGGTCGGCAATTTTGTTCGCGAAGCACTGAAAAGCAGACATCCTACACCGGCGCCGCGAGACGCCAACAACCACTCAATATCGTTCTGCGGTTGCTGTCGGTGGGTCGCGAGCAAAACTCGCCGCCCCCAGTTATCTGGCGTTGCATCGTCTAGTGCGCCGAACATCCGTGGCGAAAAATATTGCCTGGTTGTCAGCGGCAGGTTGAGTGGATCGACTGCAAATGAATTTGGACGGGCGAGCCAACTGTTCGCATAACGAAAGACAAACCCACCCCCATCCATGGCGACCTCGCCAACGGGAACAGGATCGCCTACGTCATGTGCCGAAAAAACAAAGGCATTACCAATCGGAGCCCAGTTTGACATTTCCGCCCTCTCCTTCTGTTCGGACGCGTTCCGGCTCGCGAGCCAACTCAAGCGTCAATCCAACCTCATCAAGGTGAGGCGCGGCTATCATAGCCATAGCTTCTTCAAGGTCGAGTGCGCTCAAGACGTTCATCAGTACGCCAAGCGAAATACCAGACTCGCCCTTCTTCAGACGCTGGTACGTTTGATTCGAAATACCAGCTCGACTGCAAATCGTAGAGGCTTTTAGCCGTCGCCGTATTCTTGCCAATTCAATGTTTTGGCCGAGCTGTGTCAACAGTTCCTGGGAGCGGGCTGAGACATAGCCCTTGCGCGCACTCTGCATGATTTATCACCACATAAGCCCTGTTAGTGATGATATTTCACCACCGGATAATAGTCCACTCGCACACAAATCATTTTTTACGCAGCGCCTGGCAACAATATGCGCGCACGCGAAACGGTCAGCGAGGTGACAGAGTTTTGGAAGAGTTCCGAGAATGGAATGGCGCTCGGCCGAAGGGTCAGCTGCTGAGCGTCGCTTTATGAGGCGAGCGCCCGAGCTTTTCACAGGTGGAAAGGTAATCGTCGACGGCGACTTCAAACGCCTGCTCTAGTGAAACGAGTGATTCGCCATGAAAGCCTACGACTTCTGAAATGCCGTCCAGATGTCCGACGTATACGCCGTCTTCTTGGCTGTACTCATAGCGAGCAGTGAAGTCTTTGTACTTCATAAAAGACACGGGATCAGGCAGGGCTACGCCCTGGCTTTACCTGCAAGCGGACCTACCGGCTCTTTCGACTCGCGCTTCGAAAACAAGCTTTCGAGCAGAAAGGTGTCGGTCCGGTTAGTGACTGCAACCTTTCGGAAAAGATGCAGCTTTAGGACGCGACCATCCCAAGGCTCGTAGTGCTTACCGGTTTTACCGCGCAGTGTCGCTTTTACCTTGCTCATATATTCACCTCTGAAACCATCGTAGCCTCAATCAACGACCATCTCAAGTTGGCGGCCATTGTATTTGAATCCAAGATCAAGGTAATGGGGTATTGCCCCTTCCCACGGCTCATCAACCACTATGACCGAAGCGTCAACAAGTTTGCAGTACTGGTTAACTGCCAACAGCATCAGTGTCGTCACCTGACCCTTCAGGGGATGAGCCTCATCGGGATTCCCCTCAAGCAATTTGATACGCACCAATGTCCTTCCTGCGCTCGGAACGGCAAAGCAGAGGCCGCAAAGTTGATCGGCAAACCAAAGTGACAAATCGAGGCACTTGGGATCACTCTTCACCGTATTGGGTGAATCCCACCAGTCGAAATTTGGTTCCTTCCGCCAGCCCTCCAGCGCGGTGAGGGCCGCATTATTGATGCTTTCGAAGCGAACCTGACTGTAATCGGTCAGGCCTTCATAGCCGTTTTCTAAAAATTCGCGATGCATTGCTTGGACACGTTCGCCGGCCTTTGTACGGGCTACAGCCGCTCTCGCTCTCCATTTTTCTTGTTGTACCGGACGCCTCATAACCCTCCCCGTCTTTCCGAATCTGCTTTCCTTGCGCACCTTATCATCACGGTGGCTGGCAAACATCAACGGCCAAAAATGTTAACGCAACGTGTTATTGTACCTTGTACGCCCAACACTTATCCACGGCAGCTGTTGATAACCCTGTGACTAAAATCAGGACATCCATATACAGCGCGCCGCATGGATTATGATCAAATAATGACCAGCGCCTGAGATTGAGGGAAACCCACGTGGCCGACGAAAACGCACCCAACGGACGCAGCCCTCTGCAAACTGCAATGCAGGTTGCACGCATCTATTTTCAGAACCACCTCAAGGAAGATCCGGTGGCCAAGGAGTACGTGCAGAAGCGCGGCCTAACCCCTCAGTCGCTATACAAATTTCAGATCGGCTACGCACCTGATCAGTTCAAAGGGCTGTGTGACCACTTCACCTTCCATAGGGTGAGGCTTGCCGCCGAGCAAGCCAGTCTTTTGTTCACATTGCCTAACAGCAAGCGTATGGGCGACTTTTTCCAAGGTCGACTCATGTTCCCAATCAAGGGCATGGACGGCGATATTCTCGGCTACGCCGGCCGGCTGCTCGTTCCCAAGGAAGGCTCTGGCAAATACATCAACACGGCAGAGACTGCCATTTTCAAAAAAGGCGAACTGCTCTACGGCATGTACGAAAACTCGCAGGCAATAAAGGCTGCGGATGAGGCGATGCTCGTTGAGGGCTACATCGACGTTATCACCATGGCCGCCAACGAGTTCCCTATCGGGCTCGCGCCCATGGGCACCGCGCTCACCGGCAATCAGTTCCGGCTAATTTTGAACATGGGGGTGAAGAAGCTAACGGTGTGCCTGGACGGCGACGCCGCTGGCCAGCGAGCAGCTGACCGGACAATCAACGTCGTCATGGACCAATACCACCCGAGCATGCAGGTGTGCGTAGCGTTGCTACCTGATGGCCACGACCCGGACTCGATGATTCGCGAGCATGGCGTCGAAGCCTTCCGTGCCGCGAAGGATTGCGCCATTCCACTTGATGAGTACATCCATCAACTGTGCGCGAAGGGACACAGGACGCCACCTGGTCTTGAGGATCGCGCTGAATACCTCCAAAAGCTGAAGGACTACCTAACGCGTTCAAGCGGCGTGCTCTATTCCAAGCTGTACAGCCACGCTGAAAAGTATTCCGGCTTGCCCACCAAAGAGTTGAACGCGCTGCTTCCAAATGCCGAAGCCACCAACAAAATAAATTGGGACGCCAACACCGCGCTCGCCGCTCGCTGGCTTGTTCACGACCAT
This sequence comes from Pseudomonas sp. UMAB-40, assembly GCF_900095275.1. Lineage (NCBI taxonomy): Bacteria > Pseudomonadati > Pseudomonadota > Gammaproteobacteria > Pseudomonadales > Pseudomonadaceae > Pseudomonas > Pseudomonas sp. UMAB-40. The sequence goes on along the minus strand of NZ_LT607564.1, from coordinate 9,156 downwards.
CACCTTCAAAAACGCATCGCGGCCCAAATCGCCGGCATCGAGTTGAAGACAATGGGCCTTGGAGAACTCACAGACCTCGCCAAGCAGTACCTGGATGGAAGCGAGCCATCCGGCAAGCTTTATCAGTTTGCGAAGGCTCATGGGGCTCTGGCGCCCACTGAGGTCGCCGAGTTACGTGGCAACTGGAAGAGCTGGATGACGCGCGCGTCTATCGAAGAGAACCTTGGGCGCATCGCTGAAAATCCATACAACGATGCAGCAAAGAAAGCGATTCGAATGACGCTCAACTGAGAATCATAGCCGCGCCTTCAGTGGCGCGTCAGCGGGCCTACTTCTGACGCCATGCTCATTCCGGCAGCCCATTCAGCCTGAGCGTCATCCGGATTTCTGCGAACATGCGCCGCCATTCCCGCCGTCGCCACTTGCTCGACTGTTTGTGGCAACAGGGGTTGTGCGCTATCGCCGTTGGCGCCAAACAGTCTCAGTACCGATGCGCCGCGCGTTGCAATCCAGTCGACCATCACCAGATGGATGCTTGCCACCGACTCCTGCGGAGGCCTCGCCGCCCACATCGCCGTGCTTCTCGCGAAAATGGTCGCACCTGACAGCAGCGTATCCACGTGGCTTTGTGCCTTTTTCCCGCTCGGCACAATGTCGAATTGATTGATGATCGTCAGAACACCATTCAAAAGTTGATCGCCCTTGATCGCAGCGTCGTTATGCTGATCAACCACTGCCTGAGGCAGTCGGTATTGCGCGCGAACGCCAATGCCTGGGCTGTAGGAGTAAATCCAAATGTTCGACATTTTCTCTGCCGGCTTTGCGGGGTACTGTGGTGCCATGATCAGTCTCTTAGTGGTTGGGGCTGCGCCCCTTTTTGTATAGGTAACGACTTACTGGAAAACGCATCGATCTGCGACTCATGGAGCGTTCTTGCACGCGTACACTCACCCTCATCATGCTGCCATGGCTTTTTTACCCAGCCGGGGTGCAGGTCGATATTCCCTCGATTCAAGCGTCGCAGATTCGCCGTGCACTGTTTTCTGCGCCGACGCTGGAGGACCACGACATAGATCAGAGCGAGCAGGATTGCCCCTGGGAATATCCAGATCGTTCCAGTCAGCCACGCGACCGCGCCGACACCTGCAAGAAACAATAATATCAGCCCCATTAATCCCCCTAGCGGTTATCAACAACATCCAAAATTTCAGCGGCCGTACACATCACGAATGAGCTTATCTGCTTCGGCGTAGCGCTTGACCGCACGGCTGACAGTCGCCTGCTTCAAGTTGAATTCGTTCGCTGCTGCGACCTGGGTAATCCCATCGATCAGCACGCGCCGCGCTGCTTGGTTTGCCTTGCTTTCAGGGATGCCACGCATCAGTTTCACCAAGGCGTCGTATTGTTCGCCAGTCATCGATTTTGTGATTCGCACTGCGCTGCTCCGTTACTGCTTCAACCATCATGCCCTGCCCGGTCACCGCGCAGTTGCGCGGGTGCGGACCGGAAAGAAATTTCCTGAAAAGGGCAAAGTTTTTCCCTTGTGCTGCGGATCGGCTCCCAGCCTGCTCAGACTCATCGCGCTCGCCGCCTGAAACCGCCAATTTCGCACCTCTACTTGAACACTTTGTCAGGCTGCGTGGCGTGGTCATTGATCCAGTTCAACGCGACCTGGGACAGGTAAGGAACCGCCTCCGAAAAGCTTCTCAACGGCCGAGATACATACTTGCCGCCGACGTAATCCTGAGTATTCGTGCGCTCTTCCCGTCTCAGCACTTCTTGCCAGTTACGAGGGATACCCTTGCCGCGCTCTTGATACCCCGCTTTCTCAAACAACTGATCTGCACTGGTGCTGTAATAAACCTCCAGCGCCGGCTGATCATCACCTAGCTTTTCAAGCCATTCCAGAGCGGCCTCGGGCTTGGCATAGGTACTACCGAAATACAGCCTCAATCGTTGTTTTTGCAGTTCGTCGCCGAACTTGAAAAGCAGTGCGGCTACGCCCTGGCGAACCACCAGCTTATTGAATTTGGTGGCGCCGCTCTTCGAATCACGTGCGCTTAGCTCGTCTTCACGACAATGGATACCTACCTGAGCCACCATGGCTGGCAAGGCCACCCTCCCACGGGAGTTATCTGCAACGTAGCGAACAAACTTGCGGTAAAGAACGTCCCAGTCAAACGCCCCACTGAAGTAATCCAATCGATCAAGATTCACATCAGCCTCTGCAATCAACTTGTCGATGGCGGCCGGCGTCAAATCATCAGCCATTGTTTCCTTCGCCCAATTACCTTGGTGCTCGGGCCACTCATGCAGTGTTGTTTCTTCTGCGGTGACCTTTGGATAGATGATCAGCTTGCGGCTCACCTCCCTCAGGCCAGATTTTGTCCGCTCGACGGTGATGCGCGTCACCCATACGTGCTTGTGGATTCTTTCCTCGCGCTCGGCCGCAGGGGTGACGACGTAAAGCCCATACTTGCCCTTTCCCGTCATCACAAAGCGCAGCGGAGTGAGGTCGTTCGCAAGCAGAAACGCTGGCATGTCATCCATTGGATTGTGGCCCGCGCGCAGCAGTTGGTAGAGCGTTGCAAGGGCGGACTTGAGCACAACCGGGTACTCCGCATCACCTGGCGATGGCGGAACCTCACCGCGATGGGATGCCCGCCATAAGCGAATAGCCTTATCCGCCTCTTCATCCAATGAAACGTCCAATGGGATTTTGAGCCGACCTTGTTGCGCTGCATTGACCAGTGCACATTTGAATGGCGCTTCGAGGTCGAACTGCTCTTGTGCAAGATCCCCAATGGCGAATAGCGTTTCCATGTAACGGGAGTAGAACCGGCGATTGGTCCGCGACTCTCGATAGAACGCGATATCACCCGGTTTAACGGCGTCCATCACCAAGTGCGTGAAAGCCAGCTCATCGTTGGCGTGACGCCTGTGTCCGCCGCTCCCAAGGTAAAGCTTCATCTCTGCGCCCGCCGTGCTTTGACTGCACCTCAACGTAATAACGGTCACCTTGTCTCTTTGCGATGAGCAGCTGAGATTGCGGGCCTGCCCATGTAAACCGCTCATAGGCCTGATCGCGGTCTGGCCCGTACATGGTGAACGCACCGCCGACTTGATCCTGGTTCCAGTTCCCCGGCAGGTACACAAGGACACGCGAGCCCGACTGCAAATGGGCATTCATCGACTTGAACCATACGTCATAGGGTGGTCGCTGGGTGCCGAGCTTTACCTCGTCTTCATGCACAAATCGGAAATGCTTGGTCTGAAATCCCAGATCAAAAAAACCGCGAGACGTTGCAGGGTCATAGAACTCGCCAAACAACTGGTGATTGTCATTGAGCCCCCATAGCAGTATGAGCAACCGCTTATAGAAGAGCGCAAAGGCGTCGTGTTGGGCGAGCTTATCGGTGTATTTCAAGTCGTCGACAGAGATGTCTTTGCCGTCGATGCCGGCGAAAATCTTGTCCGCGTCATCGCTACTAGGAAACAGCCGCGACGCAGTGTCAGTGGCAAGCTCAGACCAGACCTGATGGATATTCTCGCCGTTGCGAATCAACAGGAATGACGTCAGGTTAGGCTGGTTCGCAATCATGTTTTCGTAAGCAGCACCCATTCCCGATTCGGTGTTATAAACGGCTCCGCGACGCCGAATCCGCGCCAGCACAACGGTGCGCGGGTAAGGAAGGATCCTGTCCCTAAGCGCCTTGTCGGTCTTCAGAGTGGCAATGAAGGCAGGCATAGAATTCACGTCCATTCCCGCATCATTGAGCTGAATCAGGAACTCTTCCTCAAGGAACATCAGGTCTTGAAACAACCAAATCGGCTCGTCGGCTGGCGCTGATTCGCCACGCACCCAAGTGTTGATTTCAACCCCTTCGCCCGTGTAGAGGCCCATTGAGGCAACACCCTTTTTCAGGTGTTCTGCGTAATCCATAACGTCGCTGACTGACGCCAGGCTGGCGCTGGCGTGCTCGCCGTAGAAGCGCACAAGAAGGCCTGTCGCCTTGGCGATGTCCTTGGTCTTAAGCTGGATGAAATCGGTGTGACGCTTTGCGGTTTCGATGACCGATTGTGTTTGAACCTTGAGGTCGCCGAGCGATTTTACATGCTGCACCATCGCGCCAACCGTCGGGCTCCCCTGATTCGTCGGGGGCGCCAGCAACGCTGGAATTTCACTTGGTGGCGGACCGGCAATAATTTCTTGCTGTAGGCGTCCAAGCTCCAGCTCAAGGACTTGGCGCTCTTTCAGGCGGACAGCCTCAGCGTCAAAGCATCGCTCAAATAACTCGTAGAACTCAGCAGCGAGAAATCTGATGTCGCTCTGTGAATCCCAAAGCGGATGCGCAGCCATGATTACGGTGTGCAGCCCGACGTCATCATGCCGAAGGTTTTTCACGAGCAAGACAACACCCGCGTCTACGCCTTTGCGCAGCACCTCGCGCCGCTCGTAAAAAGTGTCTGCTTCGTTATCGTCCCATTTGTGATGCTTCACCTGGGTGACGTTGACTTTCTCAGGTATGGCGCTTGAAGTTTTCCAGAACTGGCCCGCCTTCAGTGGCTCCAGATTCGCATCAAACTTGCTTGGGCGAACTTCGTCTTCGAAGGTCGTCGAGGAAGGAATGAGTTCATTTGCCATGAAGGGGTCAGATCCATATGAGTGCATTTCGATTCGTAGGCGCTCACGATTGTTGCCACGTGACCGCACAATCAAAATAAGCCTCTAGAGGCTAATTCGCAAGCAAACAATTAATTATATTTGCATATCTCAATGAAGACCCCGCACAGAGGCATCACGCGGAAGGGATCAGCTCCTCGATAGAGGCTTTCAGTTTGCGCTTGGACGCATCGCCTTCAGCGCCGTGAAAGAGACGGGCATAGTCCAGGCCAAGCAGAATGCCTTTCGCAAGAATGGCATCTTCTTGCTTGCCAGTTTCGCGGGCGACTTTGATTTTTGCATCAAGCTCGGCGAGTGCATCTTTTGCGATTTCGGAGCGAGGCTTACGACTGATCACGATATATTCCGTTATGGGTTGTTTGGCTGAGCGTTTTGGGCAGAAGATCCTGGCCCAAGCTGGCGTAGTCTAACTGCCGTGGCCATCACAGCTCAAACCACCAAATCGCTAATTCCATGGTGGCGCTCACGGTGACAGTTGGGACATAGAGCGAATGCGTTCTCTACAGTATCGGCACCACCCTCCGCCAACTTAACCTGGTGATGAACTTCGAGGTATGGCGTGCCATTGGATTTACGAGTAAACGGCGCCGCAAGCTTGCAGCCCTCGCACACGCCCTGCGCTCGTTCCAGCACCTCGACCACAACGTATGGGTTGCGATTGAACTGCTTTACAAGTCGGTACTCGACCACAGGCTGAGTTGGTGCTTCGGCAATTAACCGACGACGCTCCTCAGGCGGCAGACGCTTCGCCCGCTCGACTCGCGCCTCAAAGTCCTCAACCGGCACAAGCGCGGCCGGTTCAGCGGTCAGCAGTTGTGTGAAGCGAGCAAAGGTCGCTCTCAACCCGACGCAATTGTGGCCGGTTCTATTTTCAAAGTAGAAGATGTGAGCTTCAAGCGCCCTCAGCGCCGAATACAGCCCTTGCGCGCCGAAGCTGGCGAAGATACTCGTCAACATCATGTTGACGCCCTGATCGCTCACCGTGGCCGTCCAGCGCCGCCCAGAGCGCATACACGCGTAGCAGTTCAGATATGCATTGGCGGTGTATGACGTGAACTGATGTTGCTGCATGAGCGTCTCATGCCCCACCGCCCGAATGAATCGGCCCTGCTCGATCCCTTGAGATGCTGCAAGTGCAGCCCTCGTCATTGCCATATCCACTTCGGCGCCAGCCATCCGATGAGTCCTTTTTGTCGATCAATCAAGGATGCCGCCAGCCTACGTTGAGACTGCCGGTAAAAAATGTGAGTGGACCACTTGGAAGAATGTCGGCGCTAAAGTAGAGTCGCGGCCGCCAGAAGAGATTAAGCTCCTCCCTGGCATTTTAAAACCCGGCGCTCAGGCGCCGGGTTTTTTTTGCAAAAAAATTGGGATTGCCCAGCTGGCCGCCGCCTCGCCGTCCTCAGCCATACTGGTAGGCTTCACTGATGAGGATCTTCTTCACGGCAAGGGTGCGCGGTGAATCCTGCGGAAAACCGATTGGGTTTGGCAGGCGCGGCTCCACGGCACGACTGATTTTGTGCGTGCGGGAACGCAGCCAGTTCGCGTCAGCTGTAAAGTTGGCCTCACTATTGTTTTCACGAAGCGCGGCCAGCTTCTGCTGCAACTCCTCTGTCATGACCACACGCCCGAGGATGTGAAAGTCATCATGGCGAAGGGTGGCGCAATCCTCGGCCGGCATCGCGGCCAAATTTGAAGGGATGCCCGCACACAACTTGCCCGTACCAAAGATCCGCTTCGCTTCAGCCAACATTTCCCCAGCGGTCAGCTGGCCACATTGAAGTGGGACGATCACACGAGCGCCGGCATCGATCCACGAGAAAACCCGTTTCGCGTGCTCCTCCCAAAGCGCCAGCGTCTTCACCTGGTCACCGATTACATCGGGCGCGACAATGGACAACCCCTCAGGCCGGTCCGTCATGGTGATAACGCTCTCGTAGGCGCGAAACACCTTTGGCCAATCCACGGGCTCCCCTTTCTGAAAGGCCGTAAACGCGCCCGAGTCAATGAATACGCTGCCTCCGCGATCCAAGTGCCGTGGCAGTACCAAGATTGTTTTGTTCACGTCCAAGAGCGTTGCCACAACACCTACAGGTACTCCAACGTCAACTGCCGCGCGCAGGTCACTCTTAGCGCTCATGCCTGAATGATAGGCAAGCGTCCATGGATTCATCGAAAAGATCCTTCTCCGGCCGCAAGCCGGTTGGTGTTTGAGCGCCAGCTGCGAATGCAGGTTGACGGTGGGTTCGCGGCGACGCCGCATTCTCCTGCTGCACGCCGGATGGCGCGCAGGTGTTACCAGTTCAGCCCTAAGCGCAGCGAGGTTCGCATTGGCAGTGATTGAAACTGCCGGCCGGATCCGCCAAGTAACTTTTGCTCTGCCGCACCATGCCCTGGCGGTCCGAAGGCTTCACGCTGGTGCCGCAAGACCAAACTGGTGATTGACCCTCTAGCCACTCAACTCGCTTGAGGTGGTGAGCGCGGTCGGCAACCCGCTGCGCTTTGGCCATTTGCCGGGCCTTCATGGCGTCACCACCGATTCACCATCGTCGGCCTGTACAAGGTCGATACCGGTCTGCGCAAACCCGTATGCAATCAGACAGCCTTTGGCACCGCCCAGAATCGTCTTCCGAGCCTCAGCCCATTCTCTCTCTGTGAAATACATGTGCTGGCGAGCAGCGCGAAAAGCGTTTTCCAATCCGACGACCTTCAACACAGAGCCGTTGGCGCAAGAAACCTGAAAGGTTGCCGCCTGCACGAAAAGATCGGGGTGATCCTTCAGAACCCGCGTCGTCGGCATCGAAGGCAGAGCGCCGAAGTCCGGCGCATCAGGGCCATTGAAATAGATCGCGTTGTTGCACGCTGCATGATGAACGTCGACCAGCGCCGCGTCAGCAGACTCCGCATCAGAGAAGGAATGAAAGTCAGGACCGAAGGTAACAATCCATTTACGGCCGTGATTTACCAGCGCTTCTACAGTTGCCTGATTTTGGAAGTCTGCCAAAGCGAGTTCGTGCGGGGCCATTTCTATTTCCTCGAAGGTGATTCAACGAGGAAAAGGTTAATCCATACGACAACCTTTATGCAACTAATTGTTGTCGTGTGCGACAATCTATTTCTTTGTTTTTTTGGCCTTGCACTTTGGAAGGCCCTTTACTGCGTCATCCCAGTGAGGCTCGCGATCTTCATCATTAACAATCTTGCTGATCCAAGGCGGCGTTTTTTTCCAGCGCTCGGCCAGGGCGCGCCCTGACCAACCTTGGGCCTTCATCAATTCCTTAAATTCCAGCGCTGTTAAGCGAGCTTCCGACATACCTAATTCCTTCATACTGAAATGGTGACATCAATCCCATCAATCGCCATCGGCACCTACAACGGATTCCATCTGCCTGGAGCAGATCAACGGAGAGCAAACGAGTGCCCAGTTCGCGCTGATCCAAGTCAGCCGGGTAACGTGTCTCCGCTGCAATGCCCCTCTTGCACATCGTCCTTTGCCACGATGGCATCCAGCAGCGCGGTGCATTCGCGCTGATTGTTTATCCACCACAGCACCGCGTCGAGTATCCAGTCGTTCATGGTAATCAGAACTCCACTTTCCGCGCTCGCCAGGTCCGCAGCTTCCGTGACACTCGCACGCACGCCATCCGGAAGCCGGATTGCATCACGCCGTTCAGGGGTATGGACCTCCACCGCAAAAACAGCCACCTTGCTGAGGACGACGGCGGACTCAATCAGGCCGAGCTGGCGAACAAATGACCTTCGGATAGCCGATGCCCTCTTTCGATCCCCCAACGACTCTACGATTGCTGCCGTGATTTCAGCGTTTGCGCTCCTACGATGCAGATCCCCTAGCGCTGACATGGCGCCCATGACATCCCCTCTTGCACGGAGAACGAACTTATCCGCCGTTCGTGAGTTGGACTGAGGGCGCAGTCCAAGCTCTGCCCTCTTCGCTTCTCGGGTGGTTTGTGCGATATGCCTTGCAGCGTTGTTCATTTTTCAGTGCTTCCAGCTGTACAACGTTCAATTCTTGAGCAGCTATCGTTCGGATCGGGCGCAATTCGCGCATCCTGCTGTTCCCCCACAACCCCCGCAGGGGGGCTGAGCACTTTTGTGCTTGCTGCCAACGCAAGCCGATTTCGGCCTTTTGATGCGTCACATACAAAAGGTTTAGCGATGGACGTGATTAAACCATAGGACAACTATTAAGCAATAAATAGTTGTCTTGGGGTTTAACCATATAAGGCATCCTGAGCAGCTGGATATTGGCTATTTGGTCGGGTGGACCGGCGATTCGTGGTCGGCGTCGATCAGCTTCGCCCTACCGCCGAGCTTTTCTGGCTTTTACTGCCCCATTTACCGGGTTAAGCTATAACTGTACATAAATACAGTAGAACGCCATGAATGCAACGCTGCTCGCAAAACTGACCGATAGCATCCCGAAAATCGCCCTACCAATGGCGGGTCAGGCG